>NZ_JBHYMQ010000001.1:0-359149 GCF_042742985.1 Streptomyces sp. NPDC058864
GGCAAGACCCTCGTCGAGCTGTTCGGTCTCGCCCGCGAGCTGAACGTCGACGCCGAGGGCATCGACATGGGCCCGTCCCCGACGGACGCCGCCCTGGCGGCGGACCTCGCGCTCCCGATCGAGGAGCTCGAGCTCACCGTCCGTTCCTACAACTGCCTCAAGCGCGAGGGCATCCACTCCGTGGGTGAGCTCGTGGCGCGCTCCGAGGCCGACCTGCTCGACATCCGCAACTTCGGTGCGAAGTCGATCGACGAGGTCAAGGCGAAGCTGGCCGGCATGGGCCTGGCCCTGAAGGACAGCCCGCCCGGATTCGACCCGACCTCCGCCGCCGACACCTTCGGTGCGGACGACGACGCCGACGCCGGCTTCGTCGAGACCGAGCAGTACTGATCCGACTGCCTCCAGGCGTCCGCCTGGGGGGTCCTGACACCGGTACCTGACACGGCCGGTGCAGATTAGAGGAGAAACACCATGCCGAAGCCCGCCAAGGGTGCCCGTCTGGGCGGCAGCGCCGCGCACGAGCGTCTGCTTCTCGCGAACCTCGCGAAGTCGCTGTTCGAGCACGGTCGCATCACCACCACCGAGGCCAAGGCGCGCCGTCTGCGCCCGGTCGCGGAGCGCCTGATCACCAAGGCGAAGAAGGGCGACATCCACAACCGTCGCCTGGTGCTGCAGACGATCACGGACAAGGGCATCGTCCACACGCTCTTCACCGAGATCGCCCCGCGGTACGAGAACCGCCCGGGTGGTTACACCCGCATCACCAAGATCGGTAACCGTCGCGGCGACAACGCGCCGATGGCCGTCATCGAGCTGGTGGAGGCGCTGACCGTGGCCCAGCAGGCCACGGGCGAGGCGGAGGCCGCGACCAAGCGCGCGGTCAAGGAGGCCGAGGCCAAGACCGAGGCTCCGGCCGAGGTCGAGGACAAGGCGGAGGCCACCGAGGCTCCGGCCGAGGAGTCCAAGGACGCCTGACGTCCCGACCGGACGGGCCCGCACCCAGATCGCTGGGGGCGGGCCCGTCCGCGTGTTTGAGAGGATCTGCGGGTGAGTGTGGCGAGCGATGAGGTGGAGCCCGGGTACGTCCGGGTGCGGCTGGACCTGGCGTACGACGGGGCCGAGTTCTCCGGTTGGGCGAAGCAGCGCAGCAGGAGGACGGTGCAGGGGGAACTGGAGTCGGCCCTCCGGACGGTGCTGCGGCTGCCCGACCCGGTCGAACTGACCGTCGCCGGGCGTACGGACGCGGGTGTGCACGCCCGGGGACAGGTCGCGCACGTCGACCTGCCGGAGGACGTCTGGGAGCTGGAGGGCGGCAAGCTGCTGCGCCGGCTGGCGGGACGGCTGCCCTGGGACGTACGGGTGTGGAAGGTCTCGCGGGCCCCGGCCGGCTTCAACGCGCGGTTCTCCGCGATCTGGCGCCGCTACGCCTACCGGGTCGGCGACCACCAGGGCGGTGTCGACCCCCTGCTGCGGGGGCACGTGCTGTGGCACGACCGGCCGGTGGACGTCGACCTGATGAACGAGGCGGCGCGGAAGCTGCTCGGCGAGCACGACTTCGCGGCCTACTGCAAGAAGCGGGAGGGCGCCACGACCATCCGTACCCTCCTGGAACTGCACTGGGAGCGGGACGCCTCCGGACTGGCCGTGGCGACGGTACGCGCCGACGCGTTCTGCCACAACATGGTGCGCGCCCTGGTCGGGGCGATGCTGCTGGTCGGCGACGGGCACCGGGCGGCCGGCTTCCCCGGCGAGGTCCTGGCGGGGCGGGTGCGGCACTCGGCGGTCAACGTCGTGCGGCCGCACGGGCTGACCCTGGAGGAGGTCGGCTACCCGGCGGACGAACTGCTGGCCGCACGCAACCGCGAGGCCCGCAACATGCGCACCCTGCCGCTGCCGCGCGCCTGACGGGCCGGCCCGCCGGGCCCGGGGCCGCCGCCGGCCCGCGCGCTCATCCGCGGCGGCGCAGTGCCGTGACCACCTGGGTGAGGACGTAGCCCGAGCCCAGGGAGGTCAGCAGCAGCGGGACCGGGCGGAGCCGGTCGTGGAAGGCGCCCCACCAGGAGAAGCAGGCGGCGGGGAGGAGCAGCAGCAGGTACAGGGCACGCGTGGCCCACCAGCGGCCGGGCAGCCGCACCGCGGTGTCCCGCGGGGGGAGCGGCATCGTGCCGTCCTCCGTGGCGAGGGTGTCCCTGACCCCGGAGAGGAAGCCGCGCGGGGCGAGCACCCGGGCGCCGGGCACACCGTCGAGCGCCGCGGGACGCTCGCCGAAGCCCTCCGGCAGGGCCGGCAGGCCCAGTGCCGTCACGGTGTCCGCGAGCCGCCGCCCCGGGGCGTCCATGCCGCGCAGCAGCGCGGTGAGGGGCCGTGCGTCGCGGACGCCGTAGGCCGCGGCGAGGGCGGCGGCCGTGGCCCCGGCGGCCTCCAGCGACGGTACGGGCGCCCCCGGTGCCCATTCGTGCGCGGCGACCCTCCGGCCCTTGGCGTACAGGGTGATCCCGTACCGGTCGCCCGAGCGCTGCAGGACGACGGCGGGCCACTTCTCACCCGCCGTGAACAGGTCGACGGCCCCCGCCAGGCTGCCTTCCCCGGTCAGCTCGACATGGGTGAAGCCCGCCCCGGCCGGGGCCAGCCGCAGCCCGGTCCGGCACAGCAGCGCCGCCTGCGCGACGGCGGTGAGCGGTGCGGAGGCCACCGCCAGGGTGCGCGGCGTCCAGTCGGAGGCGCCTGCCGGGACGGGGACCACGGGCGGGGCGCCGAAGAACGGGGTGCGGGTGGCGACCTGCATGCGCACCCCGGTGCGGAAGTCCAGGAACTCCTGGCGGGGATCCGCGCCCAGGTAGGCCCAGGGGAAGCCGGTGGCGTGCACACCGATGTCGCGGAAGACGCCCAGCGCCTCCTGCCAGCGGCCGGCGCGCACCAGCATCAGCGCCAGGTGGTTGCGGAACTCCGCCGCCTCCGGGTCGCCCGGGTCGTACCAGCCGGACAGCTCCATGGCACGGTCCACCGCGGCGGCGATACGGGCCGGCTCGACGGCGTCCGCGCCGGACGCGTCGTCGGCCGCGGGGCCGCCCGCGACGATCTCGTACTCGACCGCGGCGAGCAGCGGGAGTGCGTTGATCTTCGAGCCGGGCAGGGCCTCCTCGGCGGCCTGCTCGGCGAAGCCGAACATCTCGCGGTGGGTGCCGTACCACTTGGCGCACAGGTACTGCAGGGCGGAGGCGTGGCAGCCGTAGTGGTGCGGGGCGCGTTCGACGGCCTCGGTCCAGTACGCGTCGAAGATCTCCCGGGAGGACTGCATGCCGCGCGCGTGGGTGAGGGCGACGCGCCACGGCACGGGGTCGGCGGGGTTGAGCTCGGCGGCGGCGCCGATCACCGGGACCGCGTCCTTGAGCAGGGCGAAGAAGGCCTTGAACTGCTCCGGCGAGACCTGCGAGGCGCGGGCGCCGCTGCGTATCTCCCAGGCCTGGTGGATGCACAGATCGGCCTTGACCAGCGCCGCGTCCGGGTCCTCGGGGGCGGCGGCGAGCCAGGCGTCCAGCCAGCCGGGGTTGTGGAGGGCGAACTGCGCCAGCTCGGAGACGTAGGTGTCGCGCAGCTCCCACTGGCAGCCCAGCCGGGTCGCGGACAGCAGCTCCCGGGCGGGCCCGTGGTTCCCGCTGCCCGCCGCGGCGAGCGCGTCGCGCAGCGGGACGTCGGGGACGTCCAGGACGACGGCCTCGTCGGGCGGCAGGCCGGCCCCGACGGCGGCGCCGTGGCGGAGCATGCGGGGCAGGGTCAGCAGCGTACGCAGGGAGGGCATGCCGTTCCGGTCCGGGTGGGGTGGGGTCAGTTGGCCGGTGAGGCGGCCTCGGAGGCCATCGCGGCGTCGGCCTGGTCCCTGCCGCGCTGGACGATGCGGTTGAAGGCGTAGTTGAAGCCGTCCTGGCCGGCCTGCCGGGAGGCGGTGTCGGAGCCGGTGGCCGCCCTGCCGCTCTTGGGACCGGAGATGGTGAAGTACGCGTAGCGGCCCACGGCGCCGGACTTGGACCAGCACGCCACGGCGTGGCAGAAGTCGGCGACGCCGCCGCCGTTCAGCGGGCGCACGAACTTGTTGTTCCCGGCCAGCTTCTTGGCGGCGGCCGCGTCCTTGAACACGGCCACGCCGACGGTGACCGCGGAGCCGCCGCGGGTGTACGTCACGCGCATCATGCGGGTACAGCCGCTGCGGGCGAGGGCGGTGGCCAGCGGGCCGGAAGCGGCGTCGGCGCAGTCGCGGTTCTCCTTGGTGGCGCTCTTCACGTAGGAGCGGCCGCCGGAGTAGTCCAGCTTCTTGCCGGGGAAGAGGGTGCCCACGCCCAGCGGGGCGGTGTCCTTGGCGGCGGTGGAGAGGAAGTCCAGCGGGCCGTAGGTGGGGCCGGGGGAGACCTCGGAGAAGGAGGGCTCGGGCGGCAGGGCGACGTCGGAGGCGGGGGCCGAGGCGGTCGCGGTGGGGGAGGGGGCGGGGCCGCTGCCGGAGCTGACCACCGCGACCGCGACGATTCCGGCGACGGCCGCGGCGCCGAGCACGCCGCCGCCTATGAGGAGCAGCCGGCGGCGCCTGGCACCGGCCTCCGCCTCGTCGGCGAGCGCGGACCAGTCCGGCTCGTCGGCGGTGCGCGGCGCGTACTGCGGCTGCGCGGGGCCCCGGGTGCCCTGACCGGGCTGCGGGGGCGCCCAGTCGGCCGGCGGGGTCCAGGCGGGCTGCTGGGGCTGGTGGTCGGGGCCGCCGACGACCTGGCCGCGGAGCACCTGGCGCTGCTCCTCGGGGGTGCCGGGGACGCCTTGCCGTCCCGGCGGTGCGGTCCATCCCTCGTTCGGGTTGTACGGCTGCTGCGGCCCGTCAGTCATGGCGCGGATTCTATAGAGGAGAAAACCAGTTTGGCGGCGGGCGGCCGCGCTACGAGAATCCACACATGGGACATGTGGACGTTGCGCATCTGGAGTACTACTTGCCGGACGGCCGGGTGTTGCTGGGCGACGTCTCGTTCCGGGTGGGCGAGGGTGCCGCGGTGGCCCTCGTCGGGGCGAACGGCGCCGGCAAGACGACCCTCCTGCGGCTGATCTCCGGCGAGTTGAAGCCGCACGGCGGCACGGTCACGGTGAGCGGCGGGCTGGGCGTGATGCCGCAGTTCGTCGGCTCGGTGCGGGACGACCGCACCGTGCGGGACCTGCTGGTGTCCGTGGCGCCGCCGCGGATCCGCGAGGCCGCGGCGGCCGTCGACGCGGCCGAGCTGGAGATCATGGCGCAGGACGACGAGGCCGCCCAGCTGGCCTACGCGCAGGCGCTCAGCGACTGGGCCGAGGCCCGCGGCTACGAGGCCGAGACGGTCTGGGACATGTGCACCACGGCCGCGCTGGGCGTCCCGTACGAGCGGGCCCAGTGGCGCGAGGTGCGGACGCTGTCGGGCGGCGAGCAGAAGCGGCTGGTGCTGGAGGCGCTGCTGCGCGGCACCGATGAGGTGCTGCTGCTGGACGAGCCGGACAACTACCTCGACGTCCCCGGCAAGCGCTGGCTGGAGGAGCAGCTGCGGCAGACCAGGAAGACGGTGCTGTTCGTCTCCCACGACCGGGAGCTGCTGGCCCGCTCCGCCGAGAAGATCGTCAGCGTGGAGCCGGGACCGGCCGGTTCGGACGTGTGGGTGCACGGCGGCGGCTTCGCCACGTACCACGAGGCGCGACGCGAACGCTTCGCCCGCTTCGAGGAACTGCGGCGGCGCTGGGAAGAGGAGCACGCCCGGCTGAAGAAGCTCGTACTGACCCTCCGTCAGCAGGCCGCGATCAGCCCCGACATGGCCTCCCGTTACCGGGCCGCGCAGACCCGGCTGCGGAAGTTCGAGGAGGCGGGGCCGCCGCAGGAGCCGCCGCGCGAGCAGGACATCCGCATGCGGCTGTCCGGCGGGCGCACCGGCCTGCGCGCCGTCACGTGCGGGCGGCTGGAGCTGACCGGGCTGATGAAACCGTTCGACCTGGAGGTCTTCTACGGGGAGCGGGTGGCCGTCCTGGGTTCGAACGGCTCCGGCAAGTCGCACTTCCTGCGGCTGCTGGCGGGGGACCCCGGCGTGCGGCACACGGGGGAGTGGAAGCTGGGCGCGCGGGTCGTGCCGGGGCACTTCGCGCAGACTCACGCGCACCCGGAGCTGATGGGGCGCACCCTCGTCGACATCCTGTGGACCGAGCACGCCCGCGACCGCGGCAAGGCGATGTCCGCGCTGCGGCGCTACGAACTCGACCGCCAGGGCGACCAGCGCTTCGACCAGCTCTCGGGCGGGCAGCAGGCACGCTTCCAGATCCTGCTGCTGGAGCTGGCCGGGGCGACCGCGCTGCTGCTGGACGAGCCGACGGACAACCTGGACCTGGAGTCGGCGGAGGCCCTGCAGGAGGGGCTGGAGGCGTTCGACGGGACCGTGCTCGCGGTCACGCACGACCGCTGGTTCGCCCGCAGCTTCGACCGGTACCTGGTCTTCGGCGCGGACGGGCTCGTCCGGGAGGTGCCGGAGCCGGTGTGGGACGAGACGCGGGTCGTGCGGGAGCGGTGACCGGGGCCCGCGGGACGGAGGCACGGGCGGGGGCGGCGGGGGCGGGCCGCGCCCCGGGCGCGGGCTGTTTTGACCCGAACGGGCAGGCGCGGGTATTCTGCAGGTTCGTTATGCGTATTGGCTTGCTCGTTCTCACGTGAGAGGCCGCTACGCCGGTCCACCGGGCCGATGACCAGCGTTCGTCCTGCGGTATGCGTCGCCGCAGGCGATAGGGCTGTCGTGATCGTCCGGGTGGCCTTGTCAGTACCCACTCACTGAAGAAGCGAAGGCTACGACCGTGCGTACGTTCAGCCCCAAGCCCGGCGATGTCCAGCGCCAGTGGCACGTCATTGACGCGCAGGACGTCGTCCTGGGTCGTCTGGCGTCCCAGGCCGCGTCCCTCCTGAGGGGCAAGCACAAGCCGATTTATGCGCCCCACGTCGACACCGGTGACTTCGTCATCATCATCAACGCCGACAAGGTGCACCTCTCCGGCAACAAGAAGCAGCAGAAGCTCGCCTACCGTCACTCGGGCTTCCCCGGCGGTCTGCGTTCCGTCCGCTACGACGAGCTGCTCGACAAGAACCCCGAGAAGGCCATCGAGAAGGCCGTCAAGGGCATGCTGCCCAAGAACAGCCTGGGCCGCCAGATGCTCTCGAAGCTGAAGGTCTACGCGGGTGCGGAGCACCCGCACGGCGCCCAGCAGCCGGTTCCGTTCGAGATCAGCCAGGTCGCGCAGGGCTAGTCCCGGCCACCACCGACACAGAAAGCATCTGAGGAGCATCGTGGCCGAGACCACCCCTGAGACCCCTCTCGTCGAGGACGGCGAGATCGTGGAGACCATCGAGATCCCGGAGGAGTACACCTCCGAGTCCCTCGCCTCCCGCTTCGGCGAGCCCCAGCCGGCCGCCGGCACGGGCCGCCGCAAGGAGTCCGTCGCCCGCGTCCGGATCATCCCGGGCTCCGGCAAGTGGACGATCAACGGTCGCACCCTGGAGGAGTACTTCCCCAACAAGGTGCACCAGCAGGAAGTCAACGAGCCGTTCAAGATCCTTGAGCTCGACGGCCGTTACGACGTCATCGCCCGCATCAACGGCGGCGGCATCTCCGGCCAGGCCGGTGCGCTGCGCCTGGGCGTCGCCCGTGCGCTGAACGAGGCGGACGTCGACAACAACCGCGGCCCGCTCAAGAAGGCCGGCTTCCTGACCCGCGACGCGCGTGAGATCGAGCGCAAGAAGGCCGGTCTGAAGAAGGCCCGCAAGGCGCCGCAGTACAGCAAGCGCTGATCATCGCGCAGGCTGCACTGCACGTACGCCCCGGAGGCACTTTGTGCGTCTCCGGGGCGTACGCATTCCGGGGGGTATAGACGTATAACCGGATGAACGCCCGACCGGCACGGGGCGCAGCACGGCAACATCTCGGAGGAAAGACGTGGGACGACTCTTCGGTACGGACGGTGTGCGCGGTGTCGCGAACGCGGATCTGACGGCCGAGCTCGCGCTCGGACTGTCGGTGGCGGCGGCGCACGTGCTCGCCGAGGCGGGCACGTTCGAGGGCCACAAGCCGGTGGCCGTGGTGGGACGGGATCCGCGCGCGTCCGGAGAGTTCCTGGAGGCCGCGGTGGTGGCCGGGCTCGCCAGCGCCGGCGTCGACGTGCTGCGGGTGGGCGTACTGCCGACCCCGGCCGTGGCCTACCTCACCGGCGCGCTCGGCGCGGACCTGGGCGTGATGCTCTCCGCGAGCCACAACCCGATGCCGGACAACGGCATCAAGTTCTTCGCCCGGGGCGGCCACAAGCTCGCCGACGAACTCGAGGACCGCATCGAGTCCGTCTACGAGGAGCACCGCACCGGCGCGCCCTGGGACCGCCCCACCGGCGCCGGAGTGGGCCGTGTGCGGGAGTACGACGAGGGCTTCGACCAGTACGTGGCCCACCTGATCGCCGTCCTGCCGAACCGCCTGGACGGCCTGAAGATCGTCCTGGACGAGGCCCACGGCGCCGCCGCGCGCGTCTCGCCCGAGGCCTTCGCCCGGGCCGGCGCCGAGGTGATCACCATCGGCGCCCAGCCGGACGGCCTCAACATCAACGACGGCTGCGGCTCCACCCACCTGGACCTGATCAAGGCCGCCGTCATCGACCACGGCGCGCACCTCGGCATCGCCCACGACGGTGACGCCGACCGGTGCCTGGCCGTGGACCACGAGGGCAACGAGGTCGACGGCGACCAGATCCTGGCCGTGCTGGCCCTCGCCCTGCGCGAGGCGGACCGGCTGCGGAAGAACACGGTGGTCGGCACCGTCATGTCCAACCTGGGTTTCAAGCTCGCCATGGAGCGCGAGGGCATCGACCTGGTGCAGACCGCGGTCGGTGACCGCTACGTGCTGGAGTCGATGAAGGAGCACGGCTACGCGCTCGGCGGCGAGCAGTCCGGCCACGTGATCATCCTGGACCACGCCACCACCGGCGACGGCACCCTCACCGGCCTCATGCTGGCCGCCCGGATGGCCGCGACCGGCCGTTCGCTGGCCGACCTGGCGACCGTCATGGAACGGCTGCCGCAGGTCCTGATCAACGTCCGGGACGTCGACAAGAGCCGCGTCGAGTCCTCCAACGAGCTGTCCGCGGCCGTGACCGAGGCGGAGACCGAGCTGGGCACCACCGGCCGGGTGCTGCTGCGTTCCTCCGGCACCGAGCCGGTGGTCCGCGTCATGGTCGAGGCCGCCGACATCGACCACGCCCGCTCCGTGGCCGGACGGCTCGCCGACGCCGTGAAGTCCGCGCTCGGCTAGGACGCGCGCGACACCGTACGGCGCCTGCGCTGCATCGTCCAGAAGCCCTTCTGGGCGAGCAGCGTCAGGACGCCGGCGATGACGATGCCCGCCAGGTTGACGCCCAGCTGCGCCGACGAGCCCCACAGCTCGCGGTAGTCGCCGTAGGACAGTGCGAGGGCGGCGTTGGCGGCCGCCGGGACGGTGGTCACCGAGATCGCCACGCCGACCAGCGCACCGGACTTGGCGGACGTCAGCGACAGGATCCCGGCGATTCCGGCGAGGAACGCCACCACGAAGGAGCTGGCGTCCGGCTGCCAGATGAACGCGGTCGACGGATGCGGCGCCGTGAAGTCGTCCAGGCTGAAGACGCCGAGGACGTCCATCAGGTAGTTGAAACCGCCGGTGAGCACCATCGCCACCGGGAAGCCCACCACCAGCGCCACCAGCGAGCGCCGCGTCAGCCGCCCGTGGCGCTGGACCAGGCCGGTGCACACACCCGCCAGCGGCCCGAACTCCGGACCCACCACCATTGCGCCGACGATCAGGATCGCGCTGTCCAGCATCACGCCGCACGCCGCCAGCATCGTGGCCAGCGCCAGGAACGCCAGGTAGGTCACGGTGAGGGTGGACTCCTCGTGGGTCGCGTCCGTCAGCGACTCCCACAGCACGGCGTCCGCGCCCTCCCCGGGCGCCTCCTCCTCGGCCTCGTCGGCGCGGGCCGACAGCGACAGGTCGATGTGTTCCACCGCGATCGAGCCCGCGTCGGCGACACCCATGCGCCGCAGGGCCCGCAGCAGTTCGTCACCGGCCTCGCGCGCCACGTCGCACATCACGATGTCCCCGCGGGGGACACGGGCCGCTCCGGGAAGGACGGCGACGTGGGTGGCGCCCACGGTCCCCTCGACGAGCGACACGACCTCGTCGGTTCTTCCCTGCGGGACGATCATCCGGAGATGCAGCATGCGGGGCAGGCTACCGGGCGGTCCGCGGACTACAGCTTGCGCAGGGAGAGCTTCTGCACCTTGTGGTCGGGGCCCTTGCGCAGGACCAGGGTGGCCCGTCCGCGGGTCGGGAGCACGTTCTCCAGAAGGTTGGGCTGGTTGATGGCGCGCCAGGTGTGGCGGCCGTACTCCATGGCCTCCTCCTCGGAGACCTCGGTGTAGCGGTGGAAGTACGACAGCGGGTTCTGGAAGGCGGTCTCGCGCAGCTTGCGGAAGCGCGCCAGGTACCACTGCTCGATGTCCTCGGTGCGCGCGTCCACGTACACGCTGAAGTCGAAGTAGTCGGCGAGCGCGACCCTCGTGCGGCCGTCCTTGCCCGGCAGGGCGGGCTGCAGCACGTTCAGGCCCTCGACGATGAGGATGTCCGGCCGCCGGACCACGAGCTCCTCGTCCGGCACGATGTCGTAGATCAGGTGCGAGTAGACGGGCGCGCGCACCTCGTCCTTGCCGGCCTTCACGTCGGCCACGAACCGGGTCAGGGCGCGCCGGTCGTAGGACTCGGGGAAGCCCTTGCGCGACATCAGCTCGCGGCGCTGGAGCTCTGCCTTGGGCAGCAGGAAGCCGTCGGTGGTGACCAGTTCCACCCGCGGGTGCTCCGGCCAGCGGGCGAGCAGCGCCTTCAGGATGCGCGCGGTGGTCGACTTGCCGACCGCCACGCTGCCGGCGACGCCGATGACGAAGGGCGTGCCGTCCTGCGAGCCGTGGCCCTCCCCGGTGTCGTCGAGGAAGGTGTTGACCGCGCCGCGCAGGCCGTGGGTGGCGCCGACGTAGAGGTTGAGCAGCCGCGACAGCGGCAGGTAGACGTCGATCACCTCGTCCAGGTCGATGACGTCACCGAGGCCGCGCAGCCGCTCGACCTCCTCCGCGGTGAGCGGCAGCGGTGTGCGGTCGCGCAGCGCGCTCCACTCGGCCCGCGTCAGGTCGACGTACGGCGTGGGCTCGGCGCGGCGGCGGGTCGGGTGGGGCGAAATGGTCGGCGGCACGGATTCATTGTTGCGCCGGGGTGAACGCCACTCACGCCGGGGTCGTCCGGGCTGCTGACCGAAGGCCGCGTCAGCGGGATGTCAGCCCGTTGTCAGTGGCATCCGGGACAGTGGTGCGCAACGGAACAACACCGAGCGAACCACGACGGGGAGGACATCGCGGATGAGTTACGCGATCCAGGCGGAGGGCCTGGTCAAACGCTTCAAGGAGACCACGGCCCTGGCCGGCGTGGACCTGGCCGCACGCAGCGGCACGGTGCTCGGCGTGCTCGGCCCCAACGGGGCGGGGAAGACGACGGCGGTGCGCATCCTGGCCACCCTGCTGCGGCCGGACGCCGGCCGGGCCCTCGTCGGCGGGCACGACGTGGTGCGCGAGGCCGGCGCCGTGCGCGCCCTGGTCGGGCTCACCGGGCAGTACGCGGCCGTGGACGAGATGCTCACCGGCCACGAGAACCTGCTGATGATCGCCCGGCTGCTGGGCCTGCCGCGCCGTGAGGCCCGTGCCCGGGCGACCCGGCTGCTGGAGGAGTTCCGGCTCGCCGACGCGGGCGGCCGGGCCGCCAAGACGTACTCCGGCGGCATGCGGCGGCGCCTGGACCTCGCCGCGAGCCTGGTCGGCCGGCCGCGGGTGCTCTTCCTCGACGAGCCCACCACCGGTCTGGACCCGCACAGCCGCAACGAGTTGTGGGACATCGTCCGCGGCCTGGTCGGGGACGGCACGACGGTGCTGCTGACCACGCAGTACCTGGAGGAGGCCGACCAGCTCGCCGACGACATCGCGGTCGTCGACCGCGGCCGGGTGATCGCCGAGGGCACGCCGGACGGGCTCAAGGAGCAGGTCGGCGGGCAGGTGCTCCAAGTGCGGCCGATGGTCGCGGAACAGCTGGAGAAGGTCCTCGCGATCGTCTCGGCGACCGCCGGGCCCACCGCCAAGGCCGAGTCCGGCCTGGTCACCGCGCCGGTCAACGACCCGGAGCTGATGCCCGCCGTCGTACGGCGGCTGGACGAGGCAGGGGTGCGGGTGAGTGAGCTCACGCTGCGCCGCTCCAGCCTCGACGAGGTGTTCCTGTCCCTGACCGGGCACCGCGCCGTGGAGGAGACGACGACGGACGAGGACAAGACGGAGGCCCTGGTATGAGCGCCGTGACCGTGGACGTGATGCCGGTCGCCAAGGTCCGGCTCCGGGACGGGCTGCAGCAGACCTGCACCCTCGCCTGGCGCAACCTGGTGCAGATCAAGCACAACCCGATGGAGCTGATGGACCTCAGCGTCCAGCCCGTCATGTTCGTGCTGCTCTTCACCTACGTCTTCGGCGGTCAGATGGCCGGCTCGCCGGACGCCTACCTGCAGTACGCGCTGCCCGGGATCATCGTGCAGAACGCCCTCTTCGCGACCATGAACACCGCGATGGGCCTCAACATCGACCTCACCAAGGGCGTCCTGGACCGGCTGCGCTCGCTGCCGATCGCCCGTTCCGCGCCGCTCATGGGGCGGGTCGTGGCGGACCTCGGCAAGCAACTGTGGTCGCTGCTGCTGATGCTGGGCCTGGGCGTGGTCATGGGCTTCGACGTGCACGGCGGCGTGCCCGGCGTGCTGGGCGCCGCGGGCCTGCTGCTGGCCTTCGCGGTCGCCATGTCCTGGATGACGCTGCTGATCGGGATGCTGGTCTCCGAGCCCGAGAAGGTGATGACCTTCGGGTTCGTGCTGGTCATGCCGCTCACCTTCACCTCCAGCGCCTTCGTGCGGGCCGACACCATGCCCGGCTGGCTCAGGGCGTGGGCGGACGTGAACCCGGTCACCCGCCTGGCCGACGCCGTACGAGGGCTGATGACCGGCTCCGGTGCGGTCGCCGGACCGGTCATGTGGTCGCTGCTGTGGGCCGCGGGGATCGCGGTGGTCTTCGTCCCGCTGGTGATGCGCGCCTACCGCGCGCGCAGCTGAACGCACGCCCAGGGATGCCCCGGGCCGTCCCGGTCCGGGGCCCCGCGGTGTCCGCCGCCGGGTTCGCGTCCGCCCTCCGCCGCCTAGAGTTCTCCTCATGTGCGGAATCGTTGGATACGTGGGCGGCCAGTCCGCCCTCGACGTTGTCATCGCGGGTCTCAAGCGGCTGGAGTACCGGGGCTACGACTCGGCGGGCGTCGCCGTCCTCGCCGACGGCGGCCTGGCAGCGGCCAAGAAGGCCGGCAAGCTCGCCAACCTGGAGAAGCTGCTGGACGAGCGCCCGCTGCCGACCGGCCTCGCCGGCCTCGGGCACACCCGCTGGGCCACCCACGGCGGCCCCACGGACGCCAACGCGCACCCGCACCTGGACAACGCGGGCCGGGTCGCCGTCGTCCACAACGGCATCATCGAGAACTTCGCCGTCCTGCGCGCCGAACTCGCCGAGCGCGGCCACGACCTGCTCTCCGAGACCGACACCGAGGTCGTCTCCCACCTCCTCGCCGAGGCCTACTCCTCCACCGGGGACCTCGCCGAGGCCATGCGCCAGGTCTGCGGCCGTCTCGAGGGCGCCTTCACCCTGGTGGCCGTCCACGCCGACGAGCCGGACGTGGTGGTCGGCGCCCGGCGCAACTCCCCGCTCGTCGTGGGCGTCGGCGACGGCGAGAACTTCCTCGCCTCCGACGTGGCGGCCTTCATCGCGTACACCCGCGACGCCATCGAACTCGGCCAGGACCAGGTCGTCGAGCTGCGCCGCGAGGGCGTCACCGTCACGGACTTCGAGGGCAAGCCCGCGGACGTCCGGCCGTACCACATCGACTGGGACGCCTCCGCCGCCGAGAAGGGCGGCTACGACTACTTCATGCTCAAGGAGATCGCCGAGCAGCCCAAGGCCGTCGCCGACACGCTGCTGGGCCGGATCGACGCGAGCGGCCTGCTGACCCTCGACGAGGTGCGCATCCCCGCCTCCGTGCTGCGCGAGGTCGACAAGATCGTCATCGTCGCCTGCGGCACCGCCTTCCACGCGGGCATGATCGCCAAGTACGCGATCGAGCACTGGACCCGCATCCCCTGCGAGGTCGAGCTCGCCAGCGAGTTCCGCTACCGCGACCCGATCCTGGCCCCGCGCACCCTGGTGGTCGCCATCAGCCAGTCCGGCGAGACCATGGACACCCTCATGGCCCTGCGGCACGCCCGCGAGCAGGGCTCCAAGGTGCTGGCCATCTGCAACACCAACGGATCCACCATCCCGCGCGAGTCCGACGCCGTGCTCTACACGCACGCCGGCCCCGAGGTCGCCGTCGCCTCCACCAAGGCCTTCCTCACCCAGGTCGTCGCCTGCTACCTCGTCGCCCTCTACCTGGGCCAGGTGCGCGGCACGAAGTGGGGCGACGAGATCGTCGCCGTCATCCGCGAGCTCTCCCAGATCTCCCGCCAGGTCGAGCAGGTCCTGGAGACCATGGAGCCGGTCCGCGAACTGGCCCGCTCCCTCAAGGACAAGAAGACCGTCCTCTTCCTCGGCCGCCACGTGGGCTACCCCGTGGCGCTGGAGGGCGCGCTCAAGCTCAAGGAGCTCGCCTACATGCACGCCGAGGGCTTCGCCGCCGGCGAGCTCAAGCACGGCCCCATCGCACTGATCGAGGAGGACCTCCCGGTCGTGGTGGTCGTGCCGTCGCCGCGCGGGCGCTCGGTGCTGCACGACAAGATCGTCTCCAACATCCAGGAGATCCGCGCCCGCGGCGCGCGCACCATCGTCATCGCGGAGGAGGGCGACGAGTCCGTCGTCCCCTACGCGGACCACCTGGTGCGGGTGCCGCAGACGCCGACACTGCTGCAGCCGCTGGTCGCGACCGTGCCGCTGCAGGTCTTCGCGTGCGAACTGGCCACGGCCCGCGGGAACGAGGTCGACCAGCCGCGGAACCTCGCGAAGTCCGTCACGGTCGAGTGATCGCGCCGTGATCATCGGGGTGGGCATCGACGTCGCCGAGATCGACCGCTTCGAGCAGTCCCTGGAGCGCACGCCCGGCCTCGCCGAGCGGCTCTTCCTCCCCGGCGAGCTCCACCTTCCCAGTGGGGCCCGCCGGGGCGGCGCCTCCCTCGCGGCGCGGTTCGCCGCGAAGGAGGCGGTGGCCAAGGCCCTGGGAGCGCCTGCGGGGCTGCACTGGGCGGACGCGGAGGTCGTCACGGAGGATTCGGGGCAGCCTCGGCTCGTCGTCCGGGGGACGGTGGCGGCGCGGGCCGAGCAGTTGGGGGTGCGGGCGTTCCACGTCTCCCTCAGCCACGACGCGGGGGTCGCGTCCGCGGTGGTCATCGCGGAGGGGTGACGCCGCGGACCGGGGTCGTTTCTGCGGGCCGGTTGTCTGTGCGATCGTTTGCGCCTGCGGCGGGCATTTTCCCCGCGCCCCGCCCGGTGCACCGGATGGTTGGTCCGGGTTGGTCGCATCCGCGGCGCTGCCCACGTCATGCGCGGCGTGCTCCGCCGGCGTCTTGGCGCTTCGGCATCCAGGTGCGGTGGGCGCCGGCCGGTTGACGGGCGTCGACTGCCGGGCGCGGTGTGTCGTCATGTGTCCCGCCGTCTCGCTCCCTTCGGTCGCAAAGCGGCGGGCTGCGGACGGGAGGGTGCCGGTCTGGGGCGGGCCGGCGGTGTGCGAGTGGGTGCGTGGCGGGGTTCAGGCGCCGGAGCGGGCTGCCCTTCCTGCGGCTGGGGTCTCGTTGCCGTCCGCGGGTGCAGATGGCTGGTTGCCACGCCCACCGTTCGTGGGTGGCGTGCCCGCCGTAACCGGCGTCTGCGGGTAATTCCCCTATAGGCAACGGGCTCGGCTGGTCAGTTTCCGAGATCGGGCCCTGTTCCGCCGACGTAGTCGGCGATAGCGGGCATGATCTCCCACGGTCCCCTCAACCGCACTCCGAAGCACCCGCAGACGCCGGTGACCCCCTCCGCCGGTCCCACGACCAACGCGCGGTGGGGGGTGAGAAGGCGAACCGGAATGACCCCGGATTGCCTCCTCACCCCCTCCGGCCGTCAGTCGCCTACACAGCAGGAGGGGGTGTGGCGGGGTGCGCCCATGGGGGTCCCCCCCGGCCGAAGGCTGGGGGAGACGAGCGGTGATGCCGGTGACGGAATGGCCCGGCGAATCCGCGAGCGCTGTGGGGGTCCCCCGGTCGAAGGCTGGGGGAGGGCGGGCGGCGGGGAAAAGAACCCCAACCGCAACCACAAACGACCCGCGCACGCGGGACGGCGGGCAACGAACGCCCCGCGGTGGGAACATGGGCGCATGCGGCAGGCCTACAGCGTGGAGACCGTACGGGCGGCGGAGCGGGCGCTCATGGCGCGGGTTCCGGAGGGGGCCCTGATGCTGCGGGCGGCGGCCGGCCTGGCGGCCGCGTGCGCGAACGCGCTCGCTACCGGGGGCGGCGTCTACGCGTCCCGCGTCGTCGTGCTGACCGGGAGCGGGGACAACGGCGGCGACGCCCTGTACGCGGGGGCGCGCTTGGCGCGGCGCGGGGCGGGGGTGACCGCCGTCCTGCTGGCGCCGCAGAAGGCGCACCGCGGGGGCCTGGCGGCCCTGCGCGCCGCGGGCGGCCGGGCGGTCACCCCGGAGGACGTGGACGCGGTGGCCCTGGTCCACCGCGCCGACCTCGTGCTGGACGGCATCGTGGGCATCGGCGGCAAGGGCGGCCTGCGCCTGGAGGCGGTGCCGCTGGCGGAGGCCGCGCATGCGTCCCGGGCGGTCGTGGTCGCCGTGGACCTGCCCAGCGGCGTGGACGCAGACACGGGCGAGGTCCGGGGCGCGGCGGTGCGCGCCGACCTGACGGTGACGTTCGGCACGTACAAGCCGGGCCTGCTCGTGGACCCGGCCGCCGGGCACGCGGGCGCTCTGCGCCTGGTCGACATCGGCCTCGGCGCCTGCCTGGACGGCACCCCGCCCGACCTGGAGGCGCTGCAGCACGCCGACGTCGCCGCCCTCCTGCCGGTCCCGGACGCCGAGAGCGACAAGTACCGGCGCGGGGTGGTGGGCGTTGTCGCGGGCTCTGAGCGCTACCCCGGCGCCGCCGTGCTCGCGGTGGCGGGGGCGTTGCGCGCGGGCGCGGGGGCGGTGCGGTACGTGGGCCCGGGGGCGCGGGCCGTGCTGGACCGCTTCCCGGAGACGCTGGTGTCGGCGGGGCCGCCGCACAAGGCCGGCCGGGTGCAGGCCTGGGTGGTGGGCCCGGGGCTGGGCGACGGCCCGGAGGCACGGCGCTCGGTGGACGACGTGCTCGCCTCGGACGTGCCCGTGCTCGTCGACGCGGACGGCCTGCGGCTGCTGGACCGGGCCGTCGTGCGCTCCCGCACCGCGGGCACCGTGCTGACCCCGCACGCGGGGGAGGCGGCCGCGCTGCTCGGTGTGGCCCGCGAGGAGGTGGAGGCGGCGCGGCTGGACCATGTGCGGCGCCTGGCCGAGGCGTTCGGGGCGACGGCGCTGCTGAAGGGCTCCACGACGCTCGTCGCGTCCCCGGAGCCGGGGGTGCCGGTCCGGGTCAACCCCACGGGGACGTCCTGGCTGGCGACGGCCGGCAGCGGTGACGTGCTCTCTGGGATCACCGGGTCCCTGCTGGCCGCCGGGCTCGCCCCGCGCGACGCGGCCTCCGTCGGCGCCTATCTGCACGGCCTGTCGGCGCGCGTCGCCGCGGGCCAGGTGGGCGCGCCGATCGCCGCGCACGACGTGGCCGCCGCCCTTCCCGGCGCCTGGCGCGACATCAGGTCCTGAGCCGCCGTCAACTGGGCGAAACGGGTGGACTCCGCCGACGCGGCGTTCTGCCGGGCGGCCGCACGTCAATTTGTGTGTTCATGGGAACGTATGCCAGAAGCAGGGCCCGGCTGCTCGTCGCGGCGGTGATCGCCCTGGCGGCACTCGGTACGCACACGACGGCCGCAGCGGACGACGACCACCGGCCGGTGCCGGTCGACCGGCTCGTCCCCGGGGTCCCCTTCGGCCCGGACGCCTCCCGGCAGGTCGACACCCCCGACCAGGGCGCCCCGCCCCGCCGGATCGGCATGTCGCCCACCGAGCCCGTACGCAGCGCCGTGCCCGCCGCGGACGAGGACGACGACTGGGTGGACCCGCAGCTGGTCGAGTTCGTGCCGGCCGAGGACGTCGAGCGGGCCCGGAAGTTCCAGGAGGAGCGGGCCGCGCGGGAGGAGAACGAGGACCCGTACTACGACGAAGGGGACGGGGAGAACCCGGAGAGCGGCGAGTACTGCACCTCCTTCACCGGCCCCTTCCAGCGCGAGGTGGAGAAACGGCTGCGGCTGCGCGTGAACGGCGACCAGTCCGCCGAGGACTGCGCGGAGATCCGCCACTACCAGAAGTCCAAGGGCATCGTCCCGGCCAGCGGCTTCGCGGGCCCCACGACCTGGGGTCACCTCCGCCTCGACGAGGCCACCAGCAAGGGCCCGAACGCCTCCCGCCGCTGCCCGGCCCCGGCCCGGGGCAAACGGATCGTCTGCATCGACCTCAACCGCCAGCTGCTGTGGGTGCAGAGCAGCAGCACCAAGGTCGTCTTCGGCCCGGTCGCCATCCGCAGCGGCCGCAAGGGCTACCTCACCAGGACCGGCCGCTTCTCCGTCTACTGGCGCCACAAGAACCACGTCTCCGACATCTACGACGCCCCGATGCCCTACAGCCAGTTCTTCAGCGGCGGCCAGGCGATGCACGCCACCCCCGGGAGCGTCTACAAGGCCCCCGGGTCGCACGGCTGCATCAACCTCTCCAACCGCAACGCGCGCCTGCTGTGGAACTTCCTGAAGATCCAGGAGGCGGTGTACGTGTGGGGCGTCAAACCCGCCACGTGACGGTGGCACAGGCCCGGCCTGAGACACTGGGCGCGATGGATGAGACGAATCTGCGCGCCCAGGCCACGATCGACCTCGCCGCCCTGCGGTCCAACGTCGTGGCGCTGCGCGCCCGCGCGCCCCGCTCCGGGCTGATGGCCGTGGTCAAGGCGGACGCCTACGGCCACGGGATAGTGCCGTGCGCCCGGGCCGCCCTGGAGGCGGGGGCCGGCTGGCTCGGCGCGGCCACGCCCGATGAGGCGCTGGCGCTGCGCGCGGCCGGGATCACGGCCCCCGTGCTGTGCTGGCTGTGGACGCCGGGCGGGCCCTGGCGGGACGCCGTGGAGGCGGACGTCGATGTGACGGTCAGCGCGCTCTGGGCGCTGCGCGAGGTCTCGGAGGCCGCCGCGGCCGCGGGCCGTACCGCGCGCGTCCAGCTGAAGGCGGACACGGGCCTTGGCCGCAACGGCGCCCAGCCCTCGGAGTGGCCCGACCTGGTCGCCGCCGCCCGGGCCGCCGAGGAGGCGGGCCTGGTCAAGGTCACCGGGCTGTGGTCGCACTTCGCGTGCGCGGACGAGCCCGGTCATCCCTCCATCGCGGCGCAGCTCGCCGTCTTCCGCACCGCCCTGGAGACCGCGGAGCGGGCCGGACTGCGCCCCGAGGTCCGGCACATGGCGAACTCCCCGGCCACCCTGACCCTGCCCGAGGCGCACTTCGACCTGGTCCGGACCGGCGTGGCGATGTACGGGATCTCACCGGTCCCGCAGGTCGGCGGCCCGGCCGACTTCGGCCTGCGGCCGGTGATGACGCTGTCGGCGCGGCTGGCCTCGGCCAAGCGCGTCCCCGGCGGCCACGGGGTCTCCTACGGGCACCACTACACGACCCCCGGCGAGACCACCCTCGCGCTGGTGCCCGTCGGGTACGCCGACGGCGTCCCGCGGCACGCCTCGGGCACCGGCCCGGTGCTGGTGGCGGGCAAGTGGCGGACGGTCGCCGGGCGAGTGGCGATGGACCAGTTCGTGGTCGACCTCGGGGGCGACTCCGCCGACGCCGGCGACGAGGCGGTACTGTTCGGCCCCGGTGACCGCGGTGAGCCGACCGCCGAGGACTGGGCGCGGGCGGCGGGCACCATCGCGTACGAGATCGTCACTCGGATCGGGACCCGGGTGCCGCGCGTCTACGTGGGTACGTAAACGCGTAGCCGAGGGGAAGCAGCGGTAACGACCATGACCGAGAGCGGTAAGGCAACGGGGGCGATCGAGGCGGTGGCCGAAGCGGCCGCCGCTTCCGGCCGCTGGCAGCGCGCCGGGATCGTGGGCGCCGCCATCGGCGTCGTGGCGGCGGGCGCCGCCGCGGGCGTGGCCCTGGAGCGGGCCACCGTCGGCCGGGGCATGCGCAAGCGCGCCAGGCTCGCCCTCGACCTGGCCGGGCCCTACGGCTCGCTGCGCGGGATGCCGGGCCGGGCCACCGCCGAGGACGGCACCGAGCTCTACTACGAGGTCGAGGAGGCGGACCCGGCGGCGATCGACGCGGCCGCCCCGCCGCGGCGCTGGCAGTTCTTCCGCCGGGGCGGCCAGGCGCCGCCGCTGACCGTGGTCTTCTCCCACGGCTACTGCCTCAACCAGGACTCCTGGCACTTCCAGCGCGCCGCGCTGCGCGGGGCGATACGCGCCGTCTACTGGGACCAGCGCAGCCACGGCCGCTCCGGCCGGGGCAAGGACCAGGCGGACGGCGGCCCCGCCACGATCGACCAGCTCGGCCGCGACCTGAAGGCGGTCCTCGACGCCGCCGCGCCGGAGGGCCCGCTGGTCCTCGTCGGGCACTCCATGGGGGGCATGACGGTCATGGCCTTCGCCGACCAGTTCCCCGAAGTGGTGGCCGAGCGGGTGGCCGGCTTCGCCTTCGTCGGCACGTCCTCCGGCAAACTGGCCAGTGTGACGCTCGGCCTGCCGGCGGCGGGCGCGCGGGCGCTGCGGGCGCTGGCGCCGGGGGTGCTGCGGATCCTGGGCACCCAGGTCGACCTGGTGGAGCGGGGGCGCCGGGCGACGGCCGACCTCTTCGCCGGGATCATCAAGCGCTACTCCTTCGGCTCCGACGTGGACCCGGGCGTCGCGCGCTTCGCCGAGCGGATGATCGAGTCGACCCCGATCGACGTCGTCGCCGAGTTCTACCCGGCCTTCACCGAGCACGAGAAGAGCGAGGCCCTGGACGTGCTGGACGGCCTGCCAGGGCTCGTACTGGCGGGGGACAAGGACCTGCTGACGCCCAGTGAGCACAGCCGGGCCATCGCCGAGCGGCTGCCGGACACCGAGCTGGTGGTGGTGCCCGGGGCCGGGCACCTGGTGATGCTGGAACACCCCGAGCTGGTCAGCACGCATCTGGCCGCGCTGCTTGCCGAGGCGGCCGACGCCTCGCGCGCCCCCGTCCCGCAGGCGCTGCGCGAACTGGCGGTGCCGCCGCCCGCCGGGCCGGGCAGGGCGGACCGGGTGGTCTCCGGCGGCGCGTAGCATTCGGGCACATGGGCATGGAAGCCATCGGCATGGAAGCGATCAGGGTCACGGTCAAGACCCCCGACCAGATGCGCGAGCTGGGGCGCCGTCTCGCGCCGCTGCTGCGCGCCGGCGACCTCGTCGTCCTCAGCGGTGACCTGGGCGCGGGCAAGACCACGCTGACCCGTGGCCTCGGCGAGGGCATGGGCGTCCGGGGGGCGGTGACGTCGCCGACCTTCGTGATCGCGCGGGTGCACCCCTCGCTGCGTGGCGGCCCGGCCCTGGTGCACGTGGACGCGTACCGGCTGACCGGCGGTCTCGACGAGATGGAGGACCTGGACCTCGACGTCTCGCTGCCGGAGTCGGTGGTCGTGGTCGAGTGGGGCGAGGGCAAGGTCGAGGAGCTCTCCGACGACCGGCTGCAGCTGGTGATCCACCGTGCGGTGGGCGAGGTCGCGGCGAACGGGCAGGAGGACCACGACGTGCGCGAGGTCGTCGTCACCGGTGTCGGTGCGCGCTGGGCCGGTGAGGACCTGACGGGGCTCGGCATCTGAGCGCGTAACCGTTCCGACAAGGTGTCGGGAAGATGTTGCGTACGGCACGTCCCACGTGTTCTGCTGGAGTCCAGGAGCTGGTTAGGGCAGCCTAACCCGACCCCGTCGGACCCAGGAGGCATCCATGTCGGCCCACACGGCCCCGGAGCCGGGTTACTCGATGCAGGCGCTGCTCGCGGCGTCCGCGGCGGCGAACGCGGTGTGCACCCCGCCGGAGGAGCACGAGGAGCCGGAACCGGACGCGGCACAGGACGAGCCCACGACGCGGCCCGAGGCGGACGCGGCCTAGGCGGACGCGGCGGGGCGCGGGACGCGTGCCGTCCGTCGTAAGGGCCCCACGGGCGTTCACTCGTCCGGGGGAAATCAGCGGACGACGACGACCTTGCTGCCGATGGTCGCGAACTTCCACAGCGCGGCCCCGTCCTTCCGCTTCTCGCGGATGCCGCCCGTCTGCTGGCCCGGGGGCGGGGCGTCCGGCAGGGAGCCGTCCTTCGCCGCGCTGAAGCCGATCACCACGCTGTCCACGGTCGTGAACCGCACCACGTTCTCCACGGCCACGCCGTCGCCGCCGACCCCGGCGGCGCTGCGGGAGGTCACGGAGTAGCTGCCGGGGGCGGGGTCGACCGTGCCGGGGACGACCGCGTAGGTGGTGCGCACCGTTCCGTCCTCGCCGACCAGCCAGACGCGGTCCGAGCGGAGCGAGTAGACGACCCGGGTGCCGCTGCCGGATGCCGGGGGGAGCTCGTTCTTCTTCTCCGGGGAGGGCGAGGCGGAGGCCTTCGTGGTGGGGCCGGCACCGGCGGCGGCCGCGGGGCGGGCGCCCTTGGGCATCTCGTCGGCGGAGCCGGAGGCCTGGACGGCGAGCACGCCGACGGCGGCCAGGGCGGCTGCGGTCAGTCCGGTCACGATCGTCCCTGAACCGATCCTTGCCACGGCTTTCCTCCGGAGGTGGGCGTCACGCTGGGTTGACGTTAGCAGCCGTGCCGCACGGCGGCGGGAGCGCCGTCCCGGGCGGCCGCGGTGCCCCCGTCCTGGCAGGGCCACCCCGGTGAACGCCGTAGGCTGAACGCGTGCTGCTGCTTGCCTTCGATACCGCAACCCCCGCCGTGACGGTCGCCCTGCACGACGGCCGGCGCGTGCTCGCAGAGTCGACGGAGATCGACGCGCGACGGCACGGGGAGCTGCTGATGCCCGCCGTGGACCGAGTGCTGCGAGAAGCCGGGACGGGACTGGGCGACGTGACCGGGATCGTGGTCGGCGTCGGCCCCGGACCGTACACGGGACTGCGCGTCGGGCTGGTGACCGCGGTCTCCTTCGCCGACGTCCTCGGCGTCCCCGTCCACGGGATCTGCACCCTCGACGGCCTGGCGTACGCCGCCGGCGTCGAGGGGCCGTTCGTCGTGGCCACGGACGCCCGCCGCAAGGAGGTCTACTGGGCCCGGTACGAGGGCCCGCGGGCCCGGCTGACCGACCCGGCCGTGGACCGGCCCGCCGACATCGCCGACGAGGTCGCGGGAGTGCCCGCGGTCGGCGCGGGCGCCGCCCTCTACCCCGAGGTCTTCACCGACGTCCGCCCGCCCGCCGACCAGTCCGCCGCCGCGCTGGCCGCGCTCGCCGCCGTGAAGCTGGCGGACGGCGAGGACTTCCTCCCCGCGCTGCCGCTGTACCTGCGCCGCCCGGATGCCCAGGTGCCGGCGGGCTACAAGGCGGTCCTGCCGAAGTGACCGCGGTGATGCGCGAGATGCGCTGGTGGGACCTGGACGCGGTGATGGAGCTGGAACACCGGCTCTTCCCGGACGACGCGTGGTCGCGCGGCATGTTCTGGTCCGAACTGGCCGACGCGCGGCACCCTTCGGCGACCCGGCACTACGTCGCGGCCGAGGACGAGGCCGGGCGGATCGTCGGCTACGCGGGCCTGGCAGCCGTCGCCGGCACCGGGGACGTGCAGACCATCGCCGTCGCCACCGAGCAGTGGGGCACCGGCCTCGGCGCACAGCTGCTCGGGGAACTGCTGCGGCAGGCCACCGCCTTCGAATGCCACGAGGTGCTGCTGGAGGTGCGCGTCGACAACGTCCGTGCCCAGCGGCTCTACGCGCGCTTCGGCTTCGAGCCGATCGGCTTCCGGCGCGGCTACTACCAGCCGGGCAACGTCGACGCCCTCGTGATGAGGCTCGGCGAGCTGCCGGCCTCCCCTGACGTACCGGGACTACAAGGAACAGAGACCACCCATGGCTGACGAGCCCCTTGTCCTCGGCATCGAGACGTCCTGCGACGAGACCGGTGTCGGCATCGTGCGCGGGCACACCCTGCTCGCCGACGCGGTCGCGTCCAGCGTCGACGAGCACGCCCGCTTCGGCGGCGTCGTCCCCGAGGTCGCCAGCCGCGCGCACCTGGAGGCGATGGTCCCCACGATCCAGCGCGCGCTGAAGGAGGCCGGCGTCGCCGCCTCCGACCTGGACGGGATCGCCGTCACCGCGGGCCCCGGGCTCGCGGGCGCCCTGCTGGTCGGCGTGTCCGCGGCCAAGGCGTACGCCTACGCCCTCGGCAAGCCGCTGTACGGGGTCAACCACCTCGCCTCGCACATCTGCGTGGACCAGCTGGAGCACGGGCCGCTGCCCGAGCCGACGATGGCGCTGCTGGTGTCCGGCGGCCACTCCTCGCTGCTGCTGGCCCCCGACATCACCGGCGACGTGCGCCCGCTGGGCTCCACCATCGACGACGCGGCGGGCGAGGCCTTCGACAAGGTCGCCCGGGTGCTGGGCCTCGGCTTCCCCGGCGGGCCCGCCATCGACCGCGTGGCCCGCGAGGGCGACCGGGACGCGATCCGCTTCCCGCGCGGTCTGACCGGCTCCCGCGACCCGCTCTACGACTTCTCCTTCTCCGGCCTGAAGACAGCCGTGGCGCGGTGGATCGAGTCCAAGCGCCGGGAGGGCGTGGAGGTGCCGGTCGCGGACGTGTCCGCGTCCTTCCAGGAGGCCGTCGTCGACGTCCTCACCCGCAAGGCGATCCGGGCCTGCAAGGACAACGGCGTCGACCACCTGATGATCGGCGGCGGCGTCGCGGCCAACAGCCGGCTGCGTTCGCTGGCGCAGGAGCGCTGCGAGGACGCGGGGATCCTCCTGCGTGTGCCGCGGCCCAAGCTGTGCACCGACAACGGCGCCATGGTCGCGGCCCTCGGCGCGGAGATGGTGGCCCGCGGCCGGCCGTCGTCCACGTGGGACCTGCCGGCGGACTCCTCGCTGCAGGTCACGGACGTGTCCGTGCCCGGCCACACCCACACCCACGATCACGATCACGTCCACGAGCTCAGCAAGGACAACCTCTACTCGTGACCGTCGCCCTCATGTGGGAGGCCCGCGCCGTCGAGGGGCGCGGGCCCGAGCTTCTGGCGTGGGCCCGTGCGCGGGCGCTGTCGCCGGCCCCGCTGCGCCGGGAGACCTTCTCCGCCCCCCAGGACCGCGTGCTGGTCATCACCTGGTGGGACGCCCCGTACGAGGCGGTGCTGCCCGAACTGCCCGAGCCGGACGAGGGGCTGGCCCGGCGGGCCGTCCACCGCTGGCGCTTCGAGTCGGTGGGCGAGGGGGAGCAGGTCCCGGCGCCGGGAGGGCCGGTCGTAGGATGACTCCGGCGCCGAAGGCAACCGGGCTTCTGCCGTGGCGCCCCCGAGCAGGCGTCCTGCCGGACGACCGGTGTCCGGGAGGCGTTCCCTCAGGTGGCGAGAAGTACCGATGACCGACTCCGGCTGTGCCGTCCTCTTCGATCTCGACGGCGTCCTCCTCGACAGCCGGCGGGCGATGCGGCGGGCGATTCTCGACGTCGCCGCCGCGGCTCTGGGCGAGCGCGTCGACGAGAGCCGTCTGCCGGCCGGACTCGACCACCTTCCCCACCACGAACTGCTGGCTCGGCTCGGGGTGACCGACGAGGAGACCGTGTTCGGGACCGCCTGGGAGGACGCGCTCACCCTCGCCACGTGGGGTGCGTCCCCGTTCCCTGGCGCCGCCGGCGTGCTGAGCGACCTCGCGGCCTCCGGCACCGCGATCGGGGTGGTGACCATGCAGCCCGCGAGCCGGGTGGCGCGGCTCGTCCCCGCGGAGCTGTCGGCGTACTTCGGCGTGGTGGTCGGGTGGGGCGACGCCGCGCCCAAGCCCTCCGGGGAGGGCATCCTGCTCGCGCTCGACCGCCTCGGGGTGCCGCCGGGGCGTGCCTGCTTCGTGGGTGACAGCCCCTCCGACGTCGCCGCCGCGGCGGCCGCCGGGATCCATTCGATCGGCGCGGCCTGGGGCTACACCGGCCCCGCCCTGGGCAGCTGCGGACCCACCGTCCTCGCCGGTGCCCTCGGCGACGTGCCGGGCGTCGCGAGGAGCCTCCTGCGGCGGGGCTAGGCGCCGTCGGCCGCGGGGCGGGCCGGAGCGTCCGTCCGGGCCGGGGTGCCCAGCAGCATGCTCGGGGCGCCCGCGACACGGGTCAGGAAGACCGTGGCCGCGTGCGGGCCCTGGGGTTTGACCCGGCGGCGCACCTCCTCCGGTTCGACGGCCGAGCCGCGCTTCTTCACCGTCAGCACGCCCACCTCGCGTTCGCGCAGCAGCGCCTTGAGCCGCTTGAGGTTGAAGGGCAGCACGTCGGTGATCTCGTAGGCGGTCGCCCAGGGCGTCGTGTGCGGCTCGTCCGAGGTGACGTACGCGATGGTCGGGTCGATCAGGCCGCCGCCGACCCGCGCCGCCACGTCGGCCACCATGTGGGCCCGGATCACCGCGCCGTCCGGCTCGTACAGCCAGCGCCCCACGGGGCGCACCTGCGGGTCGGGCAGGCCGGCGGCGGGCAGCGTGGCGCCCGACGGCAGCAGGGTCGCCCGGCGGGCCCCCGGGGCGGTGCCGAACCACAGCACGGCCTCCTTCACGTCGCCGTGGTCGGAGACCCACTCCGCCTCGGCGTCCTCCGGCACGGCCTCGTGCGGGATCCCCGGCGCCACCTTCAGGGCCGCCAGCGGGGCCTTACGGGCCGCCGCCACCGCCCACGACAGCGGCGGGGAGTACGCCTCGGGGTCGAAGATCCGGCCCCGCCCGCCGCGCCGGGCCGGATCGGCGAAGACCGCGTCGTAGCCGTCCACGGAGGTCTCCGTCACGTCGGCGCAGCGCACCTCGATCAGACCGGACAGTCCCAGCGCCTCCGCGTTCGCCCGCGCCACCGCGCAGGTCAGTTCGGAACGGTCGACCGCCAGCACCTCCACCCCGGCGCGGGCCAGCGGGACGGCGTCCCCGCCGATCCCGCAGCACAGGTCCGCCAGCCGCCGCACCCCGAGCGCGGCGAACCGCTCCGCCCGGTGCCGGGCGACCGAGGCCCGCGTCGACTGCTCGACCCCGTCGGGCGTGAAGTACATCCGGTACGCGTCCTCGCCGAACTTCGCCGCCGCCCGCTGCCGCAGCCGGGCCTGCGTCAGCGCGGCCGCCACCAGCCCGGCGTCGTGCTCCCGCCGCAGCCGCGTCGCGGTCGCCAGTTCGGCGGCGGGGTCGTAGTCCCGCAGGGAGGCCAGCAGGGACTGCCCCTCGTCGGTCAGGAGAGCCGAGAACGCGTCAAGATCCACGCCGTCCATTGTCCCGCGGCGCCGCTGCCCGCCGGACCGGCCTGGCGCACGTGCGGACGAGGCGGGCGGAAGACGGCCGGACCCGCGTCGCGCCGCGCGCCGGCGTCGGCGCGACGACGAAGATGCCGGTCCGGCCGGGGTGCGCGACCTGCCTCACGCGTGCCGCGCCCGGCGCGCGGCGGGCCCGGAACCGAGCTTCCGGGCATGCCGTTCCACCTGGGGGAGAGCGGATCGTACGGCGCGGCGTTGGCACTCCGCTTGACCGAGTGCTAAGCGCGTCCTAGTCTCGGACCTGGCACTCAGCCTTGCCGAGTGCCAGCACAAACGCGACGGGCAGGTCCGGCACCCGCGACGACGGGCCTACCAGGTCGCCACCCCAGACAGACACTCCCGTGAGCCCTTTGAAGGGGGAGGTCGGATCGTGACGACCGCCAGCACCAAGGTTGCCATCAAGCCGCTCGAGGACCGCATCGTGGTCCAGCCGCTGGATGCCGAGCAGACCACCGCCTCCGGCCTGGTCATCCCGGACACCGCCAAGGAGAAGCCCCAGGAGGGCGTCGTCCTGGCCGTCGGCCCGGGTCGCTTCGAGGACGGCAACCGCATCCCGCTCGACGTCAAGGTCGGCGACATCGTGCTGTACAGCAAGTACGGCGGCACCGAGGTCAAGTACAGCGGCGAGGAGTACCTCGTCCTCTCGGCTCGCGACGTCCTCGCGATCGTCGAGAAGTAGGACCGGCGCCGCGCGCAAGCGAGAAATGCCGTGACCACGCCCCGGGCACACCGAGTCCTCGAACGGACCGGGGACCCGGGGCGCGGTCTTCGACGAGAACCCAAAGACGAGGAATTCCGCCGGTATGGCCAAGATCCTGAAGTTCGACGAGGACGCGCGTCGCGCCCTTGAGCGCGGCGTGAACAAGCTCGCCGACACCGTGAAGGTGACGATCGGCCCCAAGGGCCGCAACGTCGTCATCGACAAGAAGTTCGGCGCCCCGACCATCACCAACGACGGTGTCACCATCGCGCGTGAGGTCGAGATCGAGGACGCGTACGAGAACCTCGGCGCGCAGCTCGTGAAGGAGGTGGCGACCAAGACCAACGACATCGCGGGTGACGGCACCACCACCGCCACGGTGCTCGCCCAGGCGCTGGTCCGCGAGGGTCTGCGCAACGTCGCCGCCGGCGCCTCCCCGGCCGCCCTGAAGAAGGGCATCGACGCGGCGGTCAAGGCCGTCTCGGACGAGCTGCTCGCCACCGCCCGCCCCATCGAGGGCAAGGACGACATCGCCGCCGTCGCCGCGCTGTCCGCCCAGGACAAGCAGGTCGGCGAGCTGATCGCCGAGGCGATCGACAAGGTCGGCAAGGACGGTGTCATCACCGTCGAGGAGTCCAACACCTTCGGCCTGGAGCTGGACTTCACCGAGGGCATGGCCTTCGACAAGGGCTACCTGTCCCCGTACTTCGTGACGGACCAGGAGCGCCAGGAGGCCGTCCTGGAGGACCCGTACATCCTCATCACCCAGGGCAAGATCTCCTCCATCCAGGACCTGCTCCCGCTGCTGGAGAAGATCCTGCAGGCCGGCGCCTCCAAGCCGCTGCTGATCATCGCCGAGGACGTCGAGGGCGAGGCCCTGTCCACCCTGGTGGTCAACAAGATCCGCGGCACCTTCAACGCCGTCGCGGTGAAGGCCCCCGGCTTCGGCGACCGCCGCAAGGCCATGCTCGGCGACATCGCCACCCTCACCGGCGGCACCGTCGTCGCCGAGGAGGTCGGCCTCAAGCTCGACCAGGTCGGTCTGGACGTGCTCGGCGGCGCCCGCCGCGTGACCGTCACCAAGGACGACACCACCATCGTCGACGGTGGCGGCGAGTCCGCGGAGATCAGCGGCCGGGTCAACCAGATCAAGGCCGAGATCGCCTCGACCGACTCCGACTGGGACCGCGAGAAGCTCCAGGAGCGCCTCGCCAAGCTGGCCGGCGGCGTGTGCGTCATCCGCGTCGGCGCGGCCACCGAGGTCGAGCTCAAGGAGAAGAAGCACCGTCTGGAGGACGCCATCTCCGCGACCCGCGCCGCGGTCGAGGAGGGCATCGTCTCCGGTGGTGGCTCCGCTCTCGTTCACGCGGTCAAGGTGCTCGAGGACGGCCTCGGCAAGACCGGCGACGAGGCCACCGGTGTGGCGGTCGTCCGCCGCGCCGCGGTCGAGCCGCTGCGCTGGATCGCCGAGAACGCCGGCCTGGAGGGCTACGTCATCACCTCCAAGGTCTCCGAGCTGGAGAAGGGCCACGGCTTCAACGCCGCGACCGGCGAGTACGGCGACCTGGTGAAGTCCGGCGTCATCGACCCGGTCAAGGTCACCCGCTCCGCCCTGGAGAACGCCGCCTCCATCGCCTCCCTGCTCCTCACCACCGAGACCCTCGTGGTGGAGAAGAAGGAGGAGGAGCCCGCCGAGGCCGGTCACGGCCACGGTCACGGCCACTCCCACTGAGCACGTCCGCGAAGGCCCCCGTTCCCGCCCGGGAACGGGGGCCTTCGGGCTGCCGGGGCGACCGGCCTCAGTCGCGGGGGTAGGCCGGCCCGAAGCGCCGTCCCGCCTTCGACGAGACGCGGCCGAGCGCCCCGCTCGGCGCCAGCCTGGCCGCGGCCACCGCGACCTTGTAGCGCGGGTCGGGCACGCTGAGGGACCGGCCGCGGGCCAGGTCGCGCAGGGCCGCGGCGACCACCTTGTCGGCGTCCAGCCACGCCCAGGAGGGGATGCCGCCGGTCTCCATCCCGGCCCGCCGGTGGAACTCGGTGCGGACGAAGCCCGGGCACAGCGCCATCAGCCGCACCCCGGTGCCCGCGAGCTCCCGGGCCACGCCCTGGGTGAAGCTGACGACCCACGCCTTGCTCGCCCCGTACGTGCCGCGCGGCACGAAGGCCGCCACCGAGGCCACATTGACCACGAAGCCGCGCCCGCGTTCCCGCATGGCCCCGGTGGCGGCGCAGGTCAGCCGCAGCACCGCCTCGCAGTGCACCTTGAGCATGGTCAGTTCGTCGGTCACCGGCACGTCGCCGAAGCCGCCCCGGTTGCCGAAGCCCGCGTTGTTGACCAGTACGTCGACCGGGCGCTCGCGGTCCCGCAGCCGCGCCTCGACCGCCGCGATGCCCTTGTCCTCGGACAGGTCGGCGGGCAGCACCTCCACGGTCACCCCGTACGCGTGCCGCAGCTCCTGCGCGCTCTCCTCCAGCCGCTGCCCGTCGCGGGCGACCAGGACCAGGGCGTGACCGTCCTTCGCCAGCCGGCGCGCGAACGCCGCGCCGATCCCCGCGGTGGCTCCCGTGATCAGTGAAGTCGTCATGCCCCGCAGGCTAGTGAGCCCCCGTCCGCCCGCGGGCCGCGGCGCGCACATCCTGCGGGAGGGCGTCCGCCGCCAGCAGCCGGGGGAGCAGCGCGGGCTCCAGGGTGACCGCGCGGAAGGTCAGCGCGACGGTGACCTCGTGCCCGGGGCGGTGGACGACCTCGACGGGGTCGCCGGCCCGGACCTCACCGGGTTCGGCGACCCGGAGGTAGGCGCCGGGCAGCGCGGCCCGCGTGAACGTCCTGATCCAGCCGCCCTGTTCCAGCCAGCCCTGGAAGGTGGCGCAGGGGATCCGCGGGCAGGACACCTCCAGGACGGCGCCGCCCGGCCCGCCGATCCGCCACCGCTCGCCGATCAGGGCCGCGTTGACGTCCAGCCCCGAGGTGGTCAGGTTCTCCCCGAACATGCCGTTGCGCAGTGGCATGTCGAGCCGGCGTTCCCAGGTGTCGAGGTCCTCGCGGGCGTAGGCGTAGACGGCCTGGTCGGCGCCGCCGTGGTGCGCCACGTCGTACACCCGGTCGCCGGCGAGGCCGACCGCGCCGGTGCCCTTGGGACCCGGTGCGGTCACCGCCACCGGGCCCGGGACCGGGTGCTTGTCGATGCCGGTCGTCCCGCTGGTCTTCCACGGGTTCGCACGGGGCCGGCCCACGTTCACCGAGAGCAGCTTCATCCCGCGACCGTACGGCGCCCGCCCGGCACCCGGCGAGACGTTTTCCGCCGGGCCGGGGCCGCCGGCGGGGCGCTGTGCCTAGCCCGCGAGCACCCGCAGCAGCCGGTCCACGTCCGCCTCGGTGTTGTACAGGTGGAAGGCCGCCCGCAGGTTTCCCGCGCGGGCCGAGACGCGGATGCCGGCGGCGGCCAGCCGCTCCGCCGCGTCGCCCAGGCCCGGGACGGCCACGATCGCCGAGGCCCGCGCACCGGACGGCACCGGCTTGTGGCCGAGCCGCAGCAGGCCCGCACGGAAGTGCTCGGCCAGCGCGATGTCGTGGGCGCCGATGGCCTCGACGCCCAGTTCCTCGACCAGGCCCAGCGAGGCCGCCCCGGCCAGGTACGGCAGCAGCGGCGGCATCACGTCGAACCGCCGGGCGGAGCGCGCGAGGTGCGCGACCGGCCCGTAGCAGTCGCCCCACGGGTTCTCGGCCGCGTACCAGCCGGCGAACTGCGCGGACAGCCCGTCCTCGGCGCCCTCCCGCACGGTCAGGAACGACACCCCGCGCGGGGCGAGCAGCCACTTGTAGCCGCCGCACACGACGTAGTCGAGGTCATCCGCGCGCAGCGGCAGCCAGCCGACCGCCTGGGTGGCGTCGACGAGCACGCGCGCCCCGTGCCGGGACGCGGCCTCGCGGACCGCCGCCAGGTCGGCGACCCGGCCGTCCGCGGACTGCACCGCGCTGACCGCGACGAGGCCGGTGGTGGGACGTACGGCGTCGGCGACGCCCTCCAGGGGAACGGTGCGCACGGTGACGTCGGCACGGGAGGCGAACGGGTTGACCAGCGAGCTGAAGTCGCCGTCGGCCAGGACCACTTCGGCCCCGGCGGGGAGCGCCGCGGCGATCATGCCGACGTGCGTGGTGACGGAGGAGCCGACGGCGACGCGGTCGGCGGTCACCCCGGTGAGGCGGGCGTAGGCGGTGCGGGCGGTGGTCAGGGCGCGCTCGTCGCGCACCCAGTCGTCGGTGCCCTCGGACCAGGCGGCCACGGCGGTGCGCAGCGCCTCGGCGGAGCGGAGCGGGCCGATGCCCGACGAGGCGGTGTTGAGGTAGGTGATCCCGGCGTCCAACGCGAATTCCCCGGCGATGTCCATGGTTCCCCAGCCTGCGCCCCGGACTGCTCAAAGTCCATCATCGAACACCGAACGCATCCCCCAAGGAACACTTATGCTCGGAGCGTGTTCGAGGCCCGCCACCTCCGTGTGCTGCGCGCCGTGGCCCGTACCGGCTCGCTGTCGGGCGCCGCGCGGGAGCTGGGCTGCACCCAGCCGGCGGTGAGCCAGCAGATGAAGGCGCTGGAACTCGCAGCGGGCACCCCGCTGCTCGTCCGCGGCGGGCGGACCACCCGGCTGACCGAGGCGGGTGAGGCGCTGGCCCGGCACGCGAGCGGCATCCTCGCGGGGCTGGCCGCCGCCGAGGAGGAGGTCGCGGCCATCGGGGGACTGCGGGCCGGGCGGGTGCGGCTGGTGTCGTTCCCGAGCGCGGGCCCGTCCCTGGTGCCCACCGCACTGGCCGCGATGCGCGCCGCGCACCCGGACGTACGGATCACGCTGGCCGAGGCACAGCCGCCGCAGGCGGTGGAGATGCTGCGCGCTGGGGAGTGCGAACTGGCGCTGGCCTACCGCTACGTGGACGGCGACGGGAGCGACGGCGCCGGGGACGCGGCCGAGTGGGAGGGCCTGCTCGTGCGGCCGCTGCTCACCGACCGGCTCTTCGCGGTGCTGCCGGCCGGGCACGCGATGGCGCGCGGCGGTGGTCCGGTGCGGCTGTCCGACCTCGCGGACGAGCCGTGGATCGCGGGCTGCCCGCACTGCCGCCGGCACTTGGTGGAGCTGTGCGGGCGGGAGGGCTTCGAGCCGCGGATCGACTTCGCCACCGACGACTACCCGGCGGCGGTCGGCCTGGTGGCGTCGGGGATGGGCGTCTCGGCGCAGCCCGGCCTCGCGCTGGAGGCGGTGCGGCTGCGCGGAGTGGCCGTACGGGACCTACGGCCGGCCGTGCGCCGGGACGTGGCGGCGCTGACGCTGCCCGACCTGGCTCAGGTGCCGGCTGTCGACATGATGCTGGGGCGGCTGCGGCTCGCGGCCCTGCGCGACCCCTCGACGGTCTGAGCCCGCGGCACCGCGGGTACCTCCGTCGCTTGTGATGAAACGTTTCCTCGTTGGCTGTCGTCCGGTGGGTCAGTGACTGCCGGTGGCGTGCGAGCTCATGACCCGGTTGCGGGACCGGCCCATCATCTCCTCGCGCTCGTCCTCGGTGAGTCCGCCCCAGACCCCGTAGGGTTCGCGGACCGTCAGAGCGTGCGTCGCGCACTCGGCGCGGACGGGGCAGCGCATGCACACCTCCTTCGCCGCCGCCTCACGCGCGCTCCGGGCGGCACCGCGCTCTCCCTCGGGGTGGAAGAACAGGGAGCTGTCGACGCCGCGGCAGGCGGCGACCAGCTGCCAGTCCCAGAGGTCGGCGTTCGGGCCCGGGAGGCGGGAGAAGTCTGCCATTGCTCATCTCCTCGAGAGGTGGGCTGCAGGGACACCGTCCAGGCGCGAAGCTCTGGGAGGGTGCTGTCGACGTTACATCTACTGTCGAAGTAGATGTAAATATGATTCATCACAAAATCGCCAACGAACTCCCGCCATGCGGGTAAAAAGCCTCCAAACAGGCAAAATCTGACATTGCCCCCCGGTCGGCGGCTGATGTGTGCTGCAAGCGGGCGCCCGTTGTGCCGCTTTTTGGAGCCCGGCGAACGGCCGCGACCTGCGACGTTGCTGATCCGTGTCGGTCCGCGCACGGAGAGTGCGGGAGTCGCCCGCCAAACTCCGTAACTCTTTCGAGTGAGGGTCGTTGAAGGTGCGGAAGTGGTTGGCGGTCGAACTAATCGGGCAGGCGCCCGAGGCCGTCATCCCCACCGGTGAACGATTCGTACAGCCTGGAGGCTCAACGTGACGCGGATCAGCTGCGGAGGACGGTCATGACTTCCGTTCTCGTCTGCGACGACTCCCCGCTTGCCCGAGAGGCCCTGCGCCGCGCGGTTGCGACCGTGCCCGGCGTGGAGCGCGTGACGACCGCGGCCAACGGCGAGGAAGTCCTCCGCCGCTGGGGCGCCGACCGCTCGGACCTCATCCTCATGGACGTCCGGATGCCCGGCCTCGGCGGCGTCGAGACCGTACGGCGGCTGCTGTCCGCCGACCCCGGCGCCCGCATCATCATGCTCACGGTCGCCGAGGACCTGGACGGGGTGGCCCTCGCGGTCGCCGCCGGTGCCCGCGGATACCTGCACAAGGACGCCTCGCGCGCCGAGTTGCGGGCCACGGTCACCCAGGCGCTGGCCGACCCGACCTGGCGGCTCGCCCCGCGCCGGCTGCGCTCGGCCGAGATGGGCGCCGCCCCGACCCTGACCGCCCGCGAGATCCAGGTGTTGGAGGGCATGAGCCACGGCCGCTCCAACGCGGAGATCGGCCGCGAGCTCTTCCTCTCCGAGGACACCGTCAAGACGCACGCGCGACGCCTCTTCAAGAAGCTCGGCGCCTCGGACCGGGCCCACGCGGTGGCGCTCGGCTTCCGCTGGGGCCTGGTGCGCTGAGGCGGCGGCCTCGTGAGGGCTGAGGGGCCGATGAGCTGTGGGGCGGCCGTGCGGCTGCCCCGCTCGTACCGGTTTCCGCGCCGAGGGCGCATGCTTGAGGTATGGACTCTCGGGGACACGGTCGGGCGGGGCGGCGGGTGCATGACATGACTACGGCCGGTGCGGTCCCTCGAAGCGCCCCGCACGGCGCGCCGCATAACGCTTCGGAGCACAACCACGGGTCCGAGCCCACGGAGCGGCCCGCGGCGATGCACTATGGACGGATGCGCGACGAGGCCACCGGCAATGAGACAGCCATAGGGGCACTCGTACGTCGAGCTGTGGACGGCGACGAGCAGGCGACGCACGACCTGCTCGCCCACGTGCACCCGCTCGCCGAGCGCTACTGCCGTACCAGGCTGTCGCGGCTGCCGGGTGACGCGCGCCACTTCGTGGACGACCTCGCCCAGGAGGTCTGCCTCGCGGTGCTGTGCGCCCTGCCCCGTTACCGGGACCAGGGGCGGCCCTTCGAGGCCTTCGTCTTCGGCATCGCCGCCCACAAGGTCGCCGATCTGCAGCGGGCCGCCATGCGCCGCCCGGGCTCGACGGCCGTGCCCTCCGACGAGATGCCCGAGCAGCCGGACGACTCGCTCGGGCCGGAGGAGCGGGCGCTGCTGAGCAGCGACGCGGAGTGGGCGAAGAAGCTGCTCGCCAACCTCCCGGAACACCAGCGGGAGCTGGTGCTGCTCCGCGTCGCCGTGGGCCTCACCGCCGAGGAGACCGGTCAGGTGCTCGGCATGTCGCCGGGCGCCGTCCGGGTGGCCCAGCACCGGGCGCTGTCCCGGCTGCGCGCGCTGGCGGAGGAAGCCGCCGCGGGCGCCCCCGGGTTGAGCGCCTAGGACCCGTCGCCCCGGCCCCGCTCCAGGGGCCGGAACTGGTTTCCCGCGGGACCCATTAGCATTGAACATCTCGCCGGGCAAGACCATGGGGAAGGTGTCATGACGTTGAACGCCGACGGAGTAGCCGAGAAGTTCGGGCTGCTCGGACTCACCTACGACGACGTGCTGCTGCTCCCAGGTGCGTCGGACGTCGTGCCGAACCAGGTCGACACCCGCTCGAAGGTCTCCCGGAACGTCAGCGTGAACATCCCGCTGCTGTCGGCGGCGATGGACAAGGTCACCGAGGCGCGGATGGCCATCGCGATGGCCCGCCAGGGCGGTGTGGGCGTCCTCCACCGCAACCTGTCCATCGAGGACCAGGTCAACCAGGTCGACCTGGTGAAGCGGTCCGAGTCCGGCATGGTGACCGACCCGATCACCGTCCACCCCGACGCCACCCTCGCCGAGGCCGACGCCCTGTGCGGCAAGTTCCGCATCAGCGGCGTCCCCGTCACCGACGCCTCCGGCAAGCTGCTGGGCATCGTCACCAACCGTGACATGGCCTTCGAGAGCGACCGCTCCCGGCAGGTCCGCGAGGTCATGACGCCGATGCCGCTGGTCACCGGCAAGGTCGGCATCTCCGGCGTCGACGCGATGGACCTGCTGCGCAAGCACAAGATCGAGAAGCTGCCGCTCGTCGACGACGAAGGCCGCCTCAAGGGCCTGATCACGGTCAAGGACTTCGTGAAGGCCGAGAAGTACCCCAACGCCGCCAAGGACGCCGAGGGCCGGCTGCTGGTCGGCGCCGCGGTGGGCGTCGGCGACGAGTCCTTCCTCCGCGCGCAGCGGCTGGTCGAGGCCGGTGCCGACTTCCTGGTCATCGACAGCGCCCACGGTCACAGCCGCGGCATCCTCGACATGGTCGCCAAGGTCAAGGCCAACATCAAGATCGACGTGGTGGCCGGCAACGTCGCCACCCGCGACGGCGCCCAGGCACTGATCGACGCGGGCGCCGACGGCATCAAGGTCGGTGTCGGCCCCGGTTCCATCTGCACCACCCGCGTGGTCGCCGGCGTCGGCGCCCCCCAGGTGACGGCGATCTACGAGGCCTCCCTCGCGGCCGGACCGGCCGGCGTCCCGCTGATCGGCGACGGCGGCCTGCAGTACTCCGGCGACATCGCCAAGGCCATCGCGGCCGGCGCGGACACCGTCATGCTGGGCAGCCTCCTCGCGGGCTGCGAGGAGTCGCCGGGCGAGCTGCTCTTCATCAACGGCAAGCAGTTCAAGTCGTACCGCGGCATGGGTTCGCTGGGCGCGATGCAGTCGCGCGGGCAGGCCCAGTCCTACTCCAAGGACCGCTACTTCCAGGACAACGTGCTCTCCGAGGACAAGCTCGTCCCCGAGGGCATCGAGGGCCAGGTGCCCTACCGCGGCCCGCTCTCCGCGGTGGCCCACCAGCTCATCGGCGGTCTGCGCTCCTCCATGGGCTACGTCGGCTCCGCGACGATCCCCGAGCTCAAGGAGAAGGGCCGCTTCGTGCGGATCACCGCGGCCGGCCTCAAGGAGAGCCACCCGCACGACATCCAGATGACCACCGAGGCGCCGAACTACCACGGGCGCTGACGGTACGAGCGGACGACCCGAAGCCCGCGGCCGCGCACGGCCGCGGGCTTCCGGCTGCCCTGCCTGGGATACTGGACGGGCAGGCCACGAAGGAAAGGCATAGCGACAGTGACTGAGATCGAGATCGGGCGGGGCAAGCGCGGCCGCAGGGCATACGCATTCGACGACATCGCCGTCGTCCCGAGCCGCCGTACGCGGGACCCCAAGGAGGTCTCGATCGCGTGGCAGATCGACGCCTACCGCTTCGAGCTGCCCTTCCTCGCGGCCCCGATGGACTCCGTGGTCTCCCCGGAGACCGCCATCCGCATCGGCAACCTCGGCGGCCTCGGCGTGCTCAACCTCGAGGGCCTGTGGACCCGCTACGAGGACCCCGAGCCGCTGCTCGCCGAGATCGCCGAGCTGGACGACGCCTCCGTGACCCGGCGCCTGCAGGAGATCTACGCGGCGCCGATCAAGGAGGAGCTGATCGGGCAGCGCATCAAGGAGGTGCGCGACGCCGGTGTGGTCACGGCCGCCGCGCTCTCCCCGCAGCGCACCGCGCAGTTCTCCAAGGCCGTGGTCGACGCGGGCGTGGACATCTTCGTCATCCGCGGCACGACGGTCTCCGCCGAGCACGTGTCGGGCTCCCACGAGCCGCTCAACCTCAAGCAGTTCATCTACGAGCTCGACGTGCCGGTTATCGTCGGCGGCTGCGCCACCTACACCGCGGCGCTGCACCTGATGCGCACCGGCGCCGCGGGCGTCCTCGTCGGCTTCGGCGGCGGCGCCGCCCACACCACCCGCAACGTCCTCGGCATCCAGGTGCCGATGGCGACCGCGGTCGCCGACGTGGCCGCGGCCCGCCGCGACTACATGGACGAGTCGGGCGGCCGCTACGTGCACGTCATCGCCGACGGCGGCTTCGGCTCCAGCGGCGACCTGCCCAAGGCGATCGCCTGCGGCGCCGACTCGGTGATGATGGGCTCCCCGCTGGCCCGCGCCACCGACGCGCCCGGCCGCGGCTTCCACTGGGGCATGGAGGCCACCCACGAGGAGCTGCCGCGAGGCAAGCGCATGAACCTGGGCACCGCCGGCACGACCGAGCAGATCCTGCTCGGCCCCTCCCACGCGCCCGACGGCTCCATGAACTTCTTCGGCGCCCTGCGCCGCGCGATGGCCACGACCGGCTACTCCGAACTGAAGGAGTTCCAGCGGGTCGAGGTCACGGTGTCGCCGACGCACCACCGCTGACCGCCGCCGCACGGCACAGGGGCCCGGACCGCCACTCGCGCGGTCCGGGCCCCTCGGCGTGCCGTCACAGCCGTGCGGCCGCCCCCACCGGAGTGGCCCCGCGGGTGTCCAGCATCAACTGGGCCTTCACCGCCAGGCCTTGCATGTCGTACGTGCGGTGGTGCTGGAGCAGGACCGTGAGGTCGGCGTCGGCCGCGGCCTCCCACAGCGAGTCGGCGCGGGGGACCGGGCGGTCCAGTACCCGCCACCGCGGGACGTACGGGTCGTGGTAGCTCAGCTGCGCCCCCAGCTCGAAAAGACGGGCGCCGATCTCCCGGGCCGGCGAGCGCTCCTGGTCCGGCAGATCCGGCTTGTACGTCACGCCCAGCAGCAGCACCCGCGCCCCGCGCAGCGACTTGCCGTGCTCGTTCAGCAGGGCCGCGGCGCGCTGCACCACGTAGCGCGGCATCCGGGCGTTGACCTCCCGCGCGTACTCGACCAGCCGCAGCGGATGCCCGCGCACCCGGCCCTGGTACGGCGGGTGCCCCGGATCCAGCGGCATGCTGTGGCCGCCGACCCCGGGTCCGGGACGGAAGGCATGGAAGCCCTGCGGACGGGTCTCGGCGCAGCGGATGACGTCCCAGACGTCCACACCGATGTCGTGGCAGAACACGGCCATCTCGTTGGCCAGGGCGATGTTGACGTGCCGGTAGTTGGTCTCCAGCAGCTGAACGCTCTCCGCCTCGCGCACGCCCCGCGCCCGGACGATCCGCTCGGTGAACCGGCCGTAGAACACGGCCGCGGCCTCCGTGCAGGCGGGGGTGAGCCCGCCGATCACCTTCGGTGCGCCGGGGTGCCGCGCCGGGGCGTACGCCAGGTGGAAGCCGTGGCCGGCCCGCAGGCCGGAACCCTCCTCCAGCAGCGGACGCAGGAAGTCCTCCGTCGTGCCCGGGTACACCGGCGACTCCAGGACCACCGTGCTGTGCGGCCGCAGTTGCCCCGCCAGCGCACGGGCGGCCTCCGCCAGCGCCGTCAGGTCCGGCTCCCCGTCCTCCCCGGGCGGGGTCGGCGCGCACAGCACGGCCGCCCGCACCCGGCCCAGGGCGGCCGTGTCCGCGGTCGCGCGGAAGCCGCCCGCGAGCATCCGCCGTACGTCGGCGGCGGCCAGCGCGCCGCAGGGCACCCGGCTGCCGGCGTTGATCGCCTCCACCACGTGCTCGTCCGGGTCGTACCCGATCACCCCGAGGCCGGCGGCGCTGGCCGCCTGCGCGAGGGGCAGGCCGGCGTGGCCGAGTCCGATGACTGCGAGGTCTGCGGGCATGGGGGTCCTCTCCTGCGACGGGGGGCGTCCTGGTACCCAAATGGCGCGAAATCAGGCTAACCAGACAGGTAGCTGATATGACTGCACGCCACGCGGTCCGGGGTCCCCCCGGTCCCCCGCCTCCCCGATCCGGTCTGTGCGTTCGTGTGCGGGCCGGTTGTCCATGTGCGGGTCGTTTACGCCTGCGGCGGGCGGTTTCCCGCCGCCCGCCCGATTGCCCCGGTGCGGTCAGTGCGGGTCTGCGCTCTGTTCGTCTGTGGGTCGGTGGCGCGCCGGCGCACGTCCTCAGCGCTCGCGGATTCGCCGGATCGTTCCGTCCCGGGTCCGCCGCTCGTCGCTTCCGGGCGCACCCCGCCACACCCCCTCCCGTTGAGTGGGCGCATGACGGCCGGTGGGGGGTGAGTAAGGCACTCGCGGCAACCCCGGATTGCCTCATCACCCCCCACCGGGCGTTGGTCGCTCGCGATACGGAGGGGGTGGGGTCGTAGGGGTGGGCGTTCTGGACGCTGACGTGTATTTGTTGTGCGGCAGAGCGGTGCCGAACCCGGATTGCCCGCCATGCACATAAATATGCGGTACAGAATGCCCACCCCGGAGGCCCCGCCCCCGGCCCACCCACGAAACCCGGCGAGACCCGCACCAACCGTCCCCGGGGCAACGGGCGGGCGGGCGGGAAAAACCCAAACCGCAACCACAACGCACCCGCACACAGCGCCCCGCACCGGCGGAGCCCGAAGTAGCCGGGCGCCACGACACGGGTAACGATCGTGGGGACGGGGAATGCGCTGAGGCGCGACCCCGCGTCACGACGGGAGGCCAGGATGCTGACGGCGACACTGGGACCGGCGGAGCGTGCCTCCGCGCTCGCCCGGATGGCGGAACAGGAACTCGACGTACTCGTGGTGGGCGCGGGCGTCGTGGGCGCCGGGACGGCGCTGGACGCCGCGACGCGCGGGCTGACGACCGGCATCGTGGAGGCCCGCGACTGGGCGTCCGGGACGTCGAGCCGGTCGAGCAAGCTGATCCACGGCGGACTGCGCTACCTGGAGATGCTGGACTTCGCCCTGGTCCGGGAGGCCCTCAAGGAGCGCGGTCTGCTGCTCCAGCGCCTGGCGCCGCACCTGGTGAAGCCGGTGCCGTTCCTGTACCCGCTGCAGCACCGCGTCTGGGAGCGCTTCTACGCGGGTGCCGGTGTGACGCTGTACGACACGATGGCGCTGTCCTCCGGGCACGGCCGCGGCCTGCCGCACCACCGCCACCTGAGCCGCAAGAGCGCGCTGCGCGTGGCGCCGTGCCTGCGCAAGGACGCCCTGGTCGGGGCGCTGCAGTACTACGACGCGCAGATGGACGACGCCCGGTACACGATGACGCTGGTCAGGACGGCTTCCGCATACGGCGCGCTGGCCGCGAACCGGGCCCGGGTGATCGGATTCCTGCGCGAGGGCGAGCGCGTGGTGGGCGCCCGGGTCGAGGACGTGGAGGCCGGGGGCGTCTACGAGGTGCGCGCGCGGCAGATCGTGAACGCCACCGGGGTGTGGACGGACGACACGCAGGCGCTGATCGGGGAGCGCGGGCAGTTCCACGTGCGGGCGTCCAAGGGCATACACCTGGTCGTGCCGAAGGACCGGATCCACTCCGCGACGGGGCTGATCCTGCGGACCGAGAAGAGCGTGCTCTTCGTGATCCCGTGGGGCCGCCACTGGATCGTCGGGACGACGGACACCGACTGGAGCCTGGACAAGTCGCACCCGGCCGCGTCCAGCGCCGACATCGACTACCTGCTGGAGCACGTGAACTCGGTGCTCGCGGTGCCGCTGACCCGGGACGACGTGCAGGGCGTGTACGCGGGACTGCGTCCGCTGCTGGCGGGGGAGTCGGAGGCCACCAGCCAGCTGTCCCGGGAGCACACCGTGGCGCACCCGGTGCCGGGCCTGGTGGTGGTCGCGGGCGGCAAGTACACCACGTACCGGGTGATGGCCAAGGACGCGGTCGACGCGGCCGTGCACGGCCTGGCGCACCGGGTCGCGGAGTGCGTCACCGAGGAGATCCCGCTGGCCGGCGCGGAGGGCTACCACGCGCTGTGGAACGCCCGGGCCAGGATCGCGGCGCGCACCGGCCTGCACGTGGCGCGGATCGAGCACCTGCTCAACCGCTACGGCTCGCTCTCCGAGGAGCTGCTGCGGCTGATCGAGGACGACCCCTCGCTGGGCCGCCCGCTGGGCGGGGCGGACGACTACCTGCGCGCCGAGGTCGTCTACGCCGCCTCGCACGAGGGGGCGCGGCACCTGGACGACGTGCTCACCCGGCGGACCCGCATCTCCATCGAGACCTTCGACCGCGGAACGCTCAGCGCCCGTGAGGCCGCCGAGCTGATGGCGCCCGTCCTGGGCTGGGACAAGGAGCAGGTGGAGAAGGAGGTCGAGCACTACGAGAAGCGGGTCGAGGCCGAGCGGGAGTCCCAGCGCCAGCCCGACGACCAGACCGCGGACGCCGCCCGGCTGGGCGCCCCGGACATCGTCCCGCTGTAGCCGCCGCCGGTACGGCGGGTGAGGCGTGGGCCACGGCCTTGTCGGGATCCGTGGTCCGGCCGGATATCGTTCCTTCTCGTACGTTGCAGGAAGGGGCGCGCGATGTCCGACCTCGGACGCCTGGTGGCCGGGAGGTACCGGCTGGTGGAGCGGATAGGCCGTGGCGGTATGGGGACGGTCTGGCGGGCCGAGGACGAGCTGCTGGGGCGTGCGGTTGCGGTCAAGCGTTTGCATCCGCCGCAGCCGCATCTGCAGGACGACGAGTTGGAGACGTTGTTCGAGCGGACGCGGCGGGAGGCGCGCAGTGCGGCGCGGATCAGTCATCCGAATGTGGTGGTGGTCCATGACGTGGTGGACGACGAGGGTCTGCCGGTGATCGTGATGGAGTACGTGCCGTCGAGGACGCTGGGTGATGTGCTGAAGGAGCGGGGTCCGGTGACGCCGGGGGAGGCGGCGCGGATCGGGCGGGGGATGATCGCGGCGTTGCGGGCGGCGCATGCGGCGGGGGTGCTGCACCGGGATGTGAAGCCGGGCAATGTGCTGCTGGCGGAGTCGGGCCGGGTGGTGCTGACGGATTTCGGGATCGCGCAGGCTTCGGGGACGTCGACGCTGACGCGGACGGGTGAGTTGATCGGGTCGATCGATTTCCTTGCTCCGGAGCGGTTGACCGGTGGTGTGCCGGGGCCGGGGGCGGATTTGTGGGCGTTGGGGGCGACGTTGTTCCAGGCGGTGGAGGGGCGTTCGCCGTTCCGCCGGGACACGGCGATCGAGACGGCGTATGCGATCGCGACGGATGAGGTGCCGGTGGCGGGGCGTGCGGGGCCGTTGGGGCCGGTGATCGCGGGGTTGTTGGTGCGGGAGCCGGAGGGGCGTCTGCCGGCGGCGGAGGCGGAGCGGATGCTGCGGGCGAGCGCCGCGGAGACCGAGACCGCGAGCGTCCCCCGCGAGAGCCTCACCCTGCCCCACACGGAGCCGACCGCCGTCGTCCGGCCCCCGGCGGCCGCCCCGCGGCCCGCCCCGCCGCACGCACCCACCGTCCCCTCGGAGCTCACCGTCCCGGCGGCGGCCCCGGAGCGCCGCCGCCGGACCGGCGTACGGGCGCTGCTCGCCGTGGCGCTGGCCGTCGCCCTCGCCGGCGGCGGCTTCTACGCCGCACAGCACTTCAGTGACTCCACCGGCACCCGGGGCGACGCGGCGGGGCAGAGCCACTCGGCGACGTCCTCGCCGCCGTCCTCCCCGCCCCCCTCGCCCTCCCCGTCCGGGCCGGGCCCGTCGCCCGTGCCGGCCGGCTACCACCTCGCCGAGGAGCCGGAGCGCGGCTTCTCGGTCCCGGTGCCCGACGGGTGGACCCGTCAGGTGCAGGGCGACCAGGTCATCTACGTCGACCCGACGGAACTGGCCGGCCTGCGGATCGGCACGCTGGACTACGCGGCGAGCGACCCGCTGGAGCACTTCGGGGAGGAGGAGCAGCAGACCATCCCCAAGCTGGAGGGGTACGAGCGGCTGCGGATGCAGAGCACCCGGTGGCGTGACCGCCCGGCCGCGATATGGGAGTTCACCTTCCAGGGCAAGGCCCGCGAATTCCGGGCCATCGACCTCGGCTTCGGGGAGCCCGGTGGACGCGAGTTCGCCGTCTACCTCTCCGCGCCGACCGCCCAATGGGGCGATTTCCGGACGGTCTTCGACAACGCGGTGGCCGGACTCGTCGTTCACGACTAGCACACGGCGGGGCCGGGGTGGGACCACGGCCCCGAGTCAGGGATGATGGAGGTCTCCATCCCGCGGTCGCCGCAACCGGGCGATGAGGGAGCTTCATCTTCAGCGACTGCAGAGGGAATTCATGGGCCAGGCGCACGACACCGACCAGCGTCTCATCGCCGACCGGTACCGACTCGGCGCAGTCCTCGGCAAGGGCGGCATGGGCACCGTCTGGCGGGCCGTCGACGAGACGCTCGGCCGCACGGTCGCCGTGAAGGAACTGCGCTTCCCGCACAACATCGACGAGGACGAGAAGCGCCGCCTGATCACCCGCACCCTGCGCGAGGCCAAGGCGACCGCCCGGATCCGCAACACCGGCGCCGTGACCGTCTTCGACGTCGTCGAGGAGGACGACCGGCCCTGGATCGTCATGGAGCTGGTCGAGGGCCGCTCGCTGTCGGACGCGATCCGCGAGGACGGGCCGCTCTCGCCGAAGCGCGCCGCCGAGGTCGGGCTGACCGTGCTGGACGTCCTGCGGGCCGCCCACAAGGAGGGCATCCTCCACCGCGACGTGAAGCCGTCCAACGTCCTGATCGCCGACGACGGCCGGGTCGTGCTCAGCGACTTCGGCATCGCCCAGATCGACGGCGACCCGTCCGTCACCTCCACCGGCATGCTGGTGGGCGCTCCCTCGTACATCTCGCCGGAGCGGGCCCGCGGCCAGAAGCCCGGCCCGCCGGCCGACCTGTGGTCGCTGGGCGCGCTGCTGTACGCCTCGGTCGAGGGCCGGCCGCCGTACGACAAGGGCTCGGCCATCGCCACGCTCACCGCGGTCATGACCGAGTCGCTGCAGACCCCGCGCAACGCGGGCCCGCTGGCCGACGCGATCCACGGGCTGCTCAACAAGGACCCGGAGCTGCGGCTGGACGACGCGGGCGTGCGCCCGCTGCTCACGGGCGTCGCCCACGCGCCGGACGTGCCGGTCGCCGAGGCCACGCGCACCATGCCGCTGCCGCCCTCCGACCCGCAGCCGACGCCCACCGACGCGCCCCCGGCCACCCGGGCCGCCGCCGCCGACCAGGCGGCGCTGCGGGCCGCCAAGGCCAAGCCGGAGCCCGAGGCCACCCCGGCGACCGCGTCCGCGCCGGTCGCACCGGTACCGGTGCCCGCCCCTGCCGCCCCCCGGCTGCCGCTCCTGGCGTCGATGGACGAGCGCCGCCGTCGCGGAGTGCTCTTCGCGGCGGTCGTGGTCGTCCTCGTGCTGATCGGGACCGGCATCGGCATCCTGGCCGCCCAGGGCGACGACGACCCGGGCTCCCGCAACCCCGCCAAGCCGCCCGCCTCGGCCAGCCCCAAGTCCGGTGACGGCGGCGTCCAGGACGGCAAGGGCGGCGACGACAAGGGCAAGGGCAGCGAGTCCGGCGACGACAAGAGCGGCGACGACGGCAAGGGCACGGACGACAACTCCGGCAAGGGCTCGGACACTTCCTCCTCCGGGCCCTCCGGCGGCGGCTCCGGCAGCGGGAAGGACGGCTCCGCCGCCGTCCCGGCCGGCTGGACGACCTACACCTCCTCGACCGGTGACTTCTCGATAGCGCTGCCCGACGGCTGGGCCCAGAACAGCAGGGACAACGGCTACGGCAGCGGCCGGATATTCAACGTCGGCAACCGGCCGCGCGTACAGGTCGACTGGACCACCACGCCCGGCACGGACGCGGCGGCCGCCTGGCGGGACCAGGAGCCGCGGTCAAGGGGCTCGTACCCGGGCTACCAGCAGCTGTTCATCAAGACGATCGACTACCGCGGTTACCGCACCGCCGCCGACTGGCAGTTCACCTTCACCTCCGGCGGCACGAAGATGCGCGCGGTGAACCGGGGCTTCGTGGTGGACGGCAAGCACGGCTACGCGATCCTGTTCACGGCGCCCGCCGCGGACTGGGACAGCCCGAAGACCCAGGCCATGCTGGCGAGCTTCTTCAACACCTTCAAACCGGCCAAGTGACGCCGCCCGAGCACGTATCGTGAGTCATTGCGGACTGTCCGCATCCACAACGGATCGGATCTGACGCTTTGGGGAGGCGTCGTGGACGACTACGCGGGACGCGTACTGGCCGACCGCTACCGCCTGCCGCGGCCGCCCGCCGATGAGTTCGAACTGGTGGAGACCCGGGCCTGGGACACGTTCAGCAACCAGGAGGTGCTGATACGCCAGGTCCTGCTGCCCGAGGTCGTCAGCGCCGAGCCCGGACCGCACCACGGGGACGGCGGCGGGGACACCGCCGGCCGGGCCCTGGAGGCGGCGCGGGCCGCGGCCGCGATACCCGACCACCCCCGGCTGGTGCAGGTCTTCGACATCTTCGTCGAGGACGGCAGCGTCTGGATAGTGAGCGAGCTGGTCGCCGGCCGCCCGCTGGCCGCCGTCCTCGCCGACAAGCGGCTGAGCCCCTACCGGGCCGCCGAAGTCGCCTCCGACGTGCTGACCGCGCTGCGCGTGCTGCACGCGCACGGCTGGGTCCACCGCAACGTCACCGGCCGCACCGTGCTGGTCTGCGACGACGGCCGGGCGATGCTCTCGGGCCTCGCCGTGGGCGCCGCACAGGAGGCGCTGTGCGGGTACAACCCGGTGCCGGTGCCCGCGATGGCCGGGGGCGGCGAGGCGCCCGGCGGCTGGGAGGGACCGCATTCCGCGCTGGAGCTGGAACGCGCCCGGCAGGCCAGGCTCACCGTCGTCGGCCCGGTCACCGAGCGGTGGGCCCCGGAGCAGGCCACCGAAGTCCACGAGAACTGGCAGCTCGCCCCGCCCGTCGGCCCGGCCGCCGACCTGTGGGCACTGGGGTCGCTGCTCTTCCGCAGCGTCCAGGGGCATCCGCCGTTCCCGGAGGAGAGCACCGCGGAACTGGTCCAGCTGGTCATCGCCGAGCCGCCCGCGTACGCGGAGGAGTGCGGCCCGCTGCGGCCGGTCGTGGAGTCCCTGCTCCGCCAGGACCCCGAGGAACGGCCCGACGTGGAGGAGCTGCGCGGCTGGCTGCGCTCCCTCGTGCGCTCCGCGCCGGAGCCGGACCTGGGGCTGAGCACGGTGCCCGTGCCCGCCGACGATCCGCACAAACTGCCCGTCGTGCGCCGCCGGGGCGAACTGGTCCGCCGCCGCAAGGCCGCCGCCGACCCCGTGCCCGCCCATCCCGCGCACGGGCGCCACAAGCGCACCAAGGAACGGAAGCAACGGTCGGGACGTGGGCCGCGCAGCCTCGGGGTCACCCTGGTCGGGCTGGTGCTGCTGCTGATGGTCGCCGCCGTGCTGTACGCGGTGCTCTTCATGCCGCGCGGCGGGCCCGCGGACGACGAGGGCGCGGCCGGCGCCACACGTACCCTGCCCGCGCAGGTGCCCGGCGGCGACGAGCGGCCGCAGACGACCGAGCCGTCGGCCGGCAAGTCCCCGCGGAGTCCGGCCCCCGCCACGAGCGCCCCGCCGCCCACGCGATCCGCCCCCGCGGACACCGCCGCCACCACCGGCCTCGGCGGTGACTTCCGGGTGCGCTCCGACCCGGAGGGCTTCCGCCTCGCGGTCCCCAACGGCTGGCGGCGCACCGGCCGGAACGCCGACGGGCAGGTCCGCTACACCGGCGGCGACTACCAGCTGCTGGTCGTGCCCGGCCGCGACACCGTCGCCGACAAGGGCAGCGACCCGATCGTCTACCAGAACGACGAGCCCGAGCTGGCGGGCTTCCGCGCCTCCGGCTGGTCCTCGGCCTCCGGGCTGCGCCGTCTGGACATGGGCGGGATCACGGCCGCCGAGGGCGAGTTCAGCTGGAGCGACGGATCCGGTCGGCAGCTGTTCGCGCGCAACCTGGTGATGATCCGCGACGGCAGGTACCACGTCGTCCTGGTCATCGGGCCGGATGGCCGGCGCGCCGACGTCAAGCGGTACTTCGAGAAGGCCGCGGAGACCTACCGCACCATCTGAGGGCGGTGCCCGGACCGGAACCGGCTGGTCCCGGCGCGCGTCGGAGAGGCCGTGGGGGCAGGGGAGTGAGCGGGAGCGGAAGCGTGCTGGCCGGACGGTACCGGCTCGGTGACGTCATCGGCCGCGGCGGCATGGGGCGGGTCTGGGAGGCCCAGGACGTCGTGCTGCGGCGCACCGTCGCCGTCAAGGAACTGACCCTCGGCGCCCACCTCGCGGAGGACGACCGCGCCGTGCTCCAGGAGCGGATGAAGCAGGAGGCCCGCGCCGCCGCCCGGATCAACCACCCCAACGTGGTGACCGTCCACGACGTGGTGGAACAGGACGGCCGGCCCTGGATCGTCATGGAGCTGGTCGACGGCCGCTCCCTGGACGACGTGGTGCGCCGGGACGGCCCGCTGCCCCCGCGACGGGCGGCCGCGGTGGCCGCCGCCGTGCTGGAGGCGCTGCGCGCGGCGCACGCCGCGGGCGTGCTCCACCGGGACGTGAAGCCGGGCAACGTACTGCTCGCCCGCGACGGCCGGGTCCTGCTGACGGACTTCGGAATCGCCGTCGTCGAGGGCGACTCGGCGATCACCCGTACCGGCGAACTCGTCGGATCCGTCGACTACCTGGCGCCCGAGCGGGCCCGCGGAGGGCGTCCCGGGCCGGAGTCCGACCTGTGGTCGCTGGGCGCCACGCTCTACGCGGCCGTCGAGGGACGCTCGCCGTTCCGCCGCACCTCGCCGATCGGCACGCTGCAGGCCGTGGTGTACGAGGACCTGCCCGAACCCCGGGCGGCCGGTCCGCTGCGCCCGGTGATCACGGCGCTGCTCGCGAAGGAGCCGGCGGCGCGGCCGCCGGCTGGGCAGCTGGCGACCACGCTCACCGCCATCGCGGCGGGTGGCCCCCGGCGCCGCCGCCCCGGCCGGCGGCGCACGGCGCTCGCGGTCGCCACGGTCGCGGGGGCCCTGCTGCTCGCGGGCGGCGGTGCCGTCCTGGCGGTGGTCAAGGACCACGGCGACGGCACCGCGGTCCCGGCCGGTTATGTGCGCGTCCACGACCCCGCGGGCTTCAGCCTCGCCGTGCCGCGCGGCTGGAGGCGGCAACTGGACGGCGACCAGATCGACTACACGCCCGACAACGGCGCGCACCGGCTGCGCATAGGCGTCGGCCGCGCGGCGCCGGGCGTCAATCCGTACATGCACCTGCTCCGACTGGAGGAGAAGGTCCGGGAACTCCCCGGCTACAACCGGGTCCGGCTGCACCAGAACACCTTCCGCGGCGGCGACGGCTGCCTGTGGGAGTTCACCTGGACCGACTCCAAGGAGCACCCGGGCCCGCGCCGCGCCGCCGACCAGGCGTACGTCACCGCCGACGGCAGCGAGTACGCCCTGTACATGGGCGCGCCGGCCGGCGACTGGGCGGCCGCCTCCGCCGGGTTCCAGGTGGCCCTGCAGACCTGGCGGCCGGAACCCTCCGGGAACTGACGGTGCGGCATCATGGCCCCATGACGGGCGACGGGGGGCGGCTGGTCGCCGGGCGGTACCGGATCACGGGGCGGCTCGGGCGCGGCGGCATGGGCACGGTGTGGCGGGCCGACGACGAACTGCTGGGCCGTCAGGTGGCGGTCAAGGAGCTGCACGCCGAGGGCGAGGAGGACCGCGCCCTGCGGGAGGCCCGCACGGTCGTCCGGATCCGCCACCCCAACGTGATCGTCCTGTTCGACGTGGTCGAGCAGGACGGCTGCCCCTGGATCGTCATGGAACTCGTCGACGGCCGCTCGCTCGCCGACGTCCTCGCCCAGGACGGCCCGCTGCCCCCGCGCGAGGCCGCCCGGGTCGGCGCCGCCGTCACCGGAGCGCTGCGGGCGGCGCACGAACGCGGGGTGCTGCACCGCGACATCAAGCCCGGCAACGTCCTCGTCGAGCACGGCACCGGGCGGATCGTGCTGACCGACTTCGGCATCGCGCGGGTGGCCGGCGCGACCACGCTGACCAAGGCCGGGGACTTCGTGGGCTCGCCCGAGTACACCGCCCCCGAGCGCATGTCCGGGCAGGCCGCGGGGCCCGCCTCCGACCTGTGGTCGGTGGGCGTGCTGCTGTGCGCGGCCGTCGTCGGCCGGTCGCCGTTCCGCCGGGACTCCCTGGGGGAGGTGCTGCACGCCGTCGTGTTCGACGAGATCCGGCCGCCGGAGCGGACCGGGCCGCTGCTGCCCGTCGTCGAGGCCCTGCTGCGGCGCGAGCCCGAACGGCGGCCGACCGCGAAGGAGACGGAGGCGCTGCTCGCCGCGTACGCGGAGACCGGTGTGCCCCCCACCGCGGTGCCGGTGCCGGCGCCCGTCCCGGAGACCGAGCGGCAGGACGCGCCGCTGCCCCGGACCCGGCGCGGGCGTGCCCCGCTGGCGGCCGCGCTGGGTGTGGCGGTGCTGGCGGGGGCCGGTCTCGCGGCCGCGGCCCTGCTGCCGGACGGGGGATCCGCGGGCGGTGCCGCCCCGGGCCGCACCGTCGCCACGAGCGGCGGACCCGCGCGCACCACCGCGTCCTCCACGCCCGCCCCGGCCGTCCCGTCCGCACCGTCCTCCCCCTCGCCGCTGCCCGAGGGCTTCCGCAGGGTCGACGACCCCGCCGGTTTCTCCCTCGCCCTGCCGGAGGGCTTCCGGCGCTCCCTCGAACCGCCGCGGATCTTCTACTACTCCGCCGGCAAGGAGTTCCGCGTCGGCATCCGCACCCAGCGCCCGGACCCCCGCGGCCCCGAGGCGGTCATGGCGGCCCAGGACGCCGCCGGCCCGGCCGCGTACCGGGGCTACCGGGACGGCTTCGTCACCCCCACCACGCAGAACGGGCGGCCCGCCGCGCTGTGGGAGTTCACCTGGGACGGCTTCACGCCCGGCGAGCCGCGCCGCACCTTCGACCTGTGCTGGGAGGAGGGCGGCCGGCAGTACGACCTGTGGGTCTCCTCACCGCTCCGGCAGGCCGAGCGCGGCCGCGACTACTTCGACACCGCCCGGGCCGCCTTCCGCGCCGGATGAGCGCCCGCGCGGGGCAGCCGGAGCAAGCGGAACACGGGTCGCGGCGTTCCTGCCAGCTTTTGCTGGCGTAATTGTGAAAACTGGCTACTGACGGGTATGCACGCGGTGTCACCCCGTCGTACGCTCCCGCCATGACGGACTCTCCTACTGCCGGTAACGGCAATCCGGTCGCCCCCTCCGGCACCAGGACCGCCGCGGACGTGGTGACCCCGGACCTCGTGGCGCGGCTGACGCGGGGCGTCGCAGGCAGCGGCCGGACCGTGAACCACACGCCGCTGACCGGCGAGAAGCTGGCGGAGCTCCCGGAGTCGACGCCGCAGGACGTGGCGGCGGCCTACGAGAGGGCGCGGGAGGCGCAGAAGGCCTGGGCGGCGACGCCGGTGCGCCGCCGCGCCGCGGTGCTGCTCCGCTTCCACGACCTGGTGCTGGCCCGCCAGTCCGAGGTGCTGGACCTGATCCAGCTGGAGACCGGCAAGGCGCGGCTGCACGCGCACGAGGAGGTGCTGGCGGTCGCCGTCGCCGCCCGGCACTACGGCGTCAAGGCCCCGTCGTACCTGAGGCCCAAGCGGCACACCGGCGCCATCCCGACCCTCACCAAGGTGCGGGAGCTGCGGCACCCGCGCGGCGTCGTCGGCCAGATCGCGCCGTGGAACTACCCCCTCGAACTCTCGGTCGGCGACGCGCTGCCCGCCTTCGTCGCCGGCAACGCCGTCGTGATGAAGCCGGACACCGAGACCGCGCTGACCGCCCTGTGGGCGCGCGAGCAGCTGATCGAGGCCGGGCTGCCCGCCGACGTCTGGCAGGTCGTCATCGGCGAGGGCCCGGTCGTCGGCCCGGCGGTCGTGGAGCACGCCGACTACGTCTCCTTCACCGGTTCCACCCGTACCGGCCGGGACGTGGCGACCCGTGCCGCGGCCCGCCTGATCGGCGCCTCCCTCGAACTCGGCGGCAAGAACGCCCTGCTGGTGCTGGAGGACGCCGACCTCGACAAGGCGGCCGAGGGCGCGGTCCGCGCCTGCTTCTCCTCGGCGGGCCAGCTGTGCATCTCCATCGAGCGGCTCTTCGTCCACGCCTCCGTCGCCGACGCCTTCCTGGAGCGCTTCACCGCGCGCACCGGGGCCCTCAAGCTCGGCACCGCGCTCGCCTACGGGGCCGGGATGGGGTCGCTGGCCGGCGAGCGCCAGCTGGAGACCGTCACCCGGCACGTGGAGGAGGCCGTCGCCAAGGGCGCCACCGTCCTCACCGGCGGCAGGGCCCGGCCCGACGTCGGCCCGTACTTCTTCGAGCCGACCGTCCTGGACGGCGTCGAGCCGCCGATGGCGGTGTGCGCGGAGGAGACCTTCGGCCCGGTGGTGTCCGTGTACCGGTTCACCGACGAGGACGAGGCGGTCGAGCGCGCCAACGCGACGCCGTACGGCCTCAATTCCAGCGTCTGGACCAAGGACACCCGTCGCGGCGCCCGCATCGCCGCGCGCCTGCGCAGCGGCACCGTCAACGTCAACGAGGGCTACGCGCCGGCGTACGGCAGCGTGCAGTCCCCGATGGGCGGCATGAAGGACTCCGGGCTCGGCCGCAGGCACGGCTCCGAGGGCATCCTCAAGTACACCGAGGCGCAGACCGTGGCGACGCAGCGGCTGCTGCCGATGGCCCCGTCGCTGGGCATGGACGACTCGGGGTACGCGGCCTTCATGAGCCGCAGCCTGCGCGTGATGAAGACGCTGAGGCTGCGCTGATGGAGGGGGAGCGGATGCCTTTCGACTACGACGTGATCGTGATCGGGTCCGGCTTCGGCGGATCCGTGTCGGCGCTGCGCCTGACCGAGAAGGGCTACACGGTCGGCGTCCTGGAGGCGGGCCGCCGCTGGACGCGGGAGTCCCTGCCGAAGAACTCCTGGCACGTCAAGGACTACCTGTGGGCCCCGGCGCTCGGCCTGTACGGGATCCAGCGCATCCACCTGCTCGACAACGTGATGATCCTGGCCGGTGCGGGGGTCGGCGGCGGTTCGCTGAACTACGCCAACACCCTCTACGTCCCGCCGAAGGCCTTCTTCGAGGACCGCCAGTGGGGCCACATCACGGACTGGCAGGAGGAACTGTCCCCCCACTACGACCAGGCCAAGCGCATGCTCGGCGTACGGCTCAACCCGACGATGACCCCCTCGGACGTCCACCTGAAGGCGACCGCCGAGAGGATGGGCGTCGGCGACTCCTTCCACATGGCCCCGGTCGGCGTGTTCTTCGGCGACGGTCAGGACGCCGCGGGCGACGCGGAGGCCGCGCCAGGCGGCGAGGTCCCCGACCCGTACTTCGGCGGCGCCGGCCCGACCCGGCGGGCCTGCACGGAGTGCGGGGAGTGCATGACCGGCTGCCGCCACGGCGCCAAGAACACCCTCAACGAGAACTACCTGCACCTCGCCGAGGCGGCGGGCGCCGAGATCCACCCGATGACCACCGTCACCGCCCTGTCGGAGAACCCCGAGGGCGGCTACGACGTCACCGTCGTCCCCACCGACCGCCGCCGCAAGGCGAAGCCGCGCGTGCTGCGCGCCGGGCACGTGGTCGTCGCCGCCGGCACCTACGGCACCCAGACGCTGCTGCACCGCATGCGCGACGCGGGCCGGCTGCCGGGCCTGTCCGCCCGGCTCGGCGAACTGACCCGCACCAACTCCGAGGCTCTGGTGGGCGCGCAGACCGACAGCCGGCGCTACCGCAGGCGCACGGGCGAGCAGCGGGTGGACTTCACACGCGGCGTGGCGATCACGTCCTCGATCCATCCGGACGCGAACACCCACATCGAGCCGGTCCGCTACGGCAAGGGCTCCAACTCGATGGGCGGACTGTCGATCCTGCAGGTCCCGCACGGCACCCGGCTGCCGCGCGGACTGGCCTACCTGGCGCACTGCGCCCGCCACCCGGTCCTGCTCATGCGGTCGCTGTCCAACCGCCGCTGGTCCGAGCGCACCATCATCGGGCTGGTCATGCAGTCCCTGGACAACTCGCTGACCACCTACCGCAAGCCCAAGGGCCTGGGGAAGGGCCTGCTCACCGCCCGGCAGGGGCACGGCGCGCCCAACCCCTCCTTCATCCCCGAGGGCGCCGAGGCCGCTCGCCTGCTCGCCGAGGAGATCAACGGCTTCGCGGGCAGCAACGTCGGCGAGTTGATGGGCACCCCGCTCACCGCCCACTTCCTGGGCGGCTGCGTGATCGGCGAGGACGCCGAGCACGGTGTGATCGACCCGTACCACCGGCTGTTCGGGCACCCGGGCATCCATGTGGTGGACGGCGCCGCGGTCTCCGCCAACCTGGGCGTCAACCCCTCGCTCACCATCACCGCGCAGGCCGAACGCGCCATGTCGCTGTGGCCCAACAAGGGGGACTCCGACCCGCGTCCGGCGCAGGGCGAGGCCTACCGGCGCGTCGCCGCGGTCGAGCCCAAGCAGCCGGTCGTCCCCGCGGACGCCTTCGGCGCGCTGCGGCTGCCGGTGCTCCCCGTTCCCCCGGTGCCGCCCAAGGCCTGACGCCGCCGGAGTCCCGGACGCCGAGGGGGCCGCATCCGCCCGGGACGCGGCCCTCCCGGCCGTGTTCCGGCCGGTCCTGGACCGCGCGGAGAGCGCCGTGCACGGCCCGACTCACTCGTTCGAGGGTCGGATACCTGCTCAAGTGCCGCGAAATGAGTAGTGTGTTCCTCGCAGAGCGGCCGGTCCCGGGCGTCCCCGGAACCGACCGCCACTTTGAGTCGTGACCGGGCTGCTGTCCCCTGCCGTCCGGTCACTGGATCACCGGAGCGAGGTCCCACGACGCGGCCGCATTGCTTCCACTCGCGCGGGCGCGCCTCATCGCTCCGGTGGCACCCCGCCCAGCTGCGTCTGAGCGGTGTCCACGCGTGGTGTTCGACGTCTTTGCTTCCCTGGCCCAGGGTGACCGCGCCTGGCTGGCACGGACACCGGATTCAACGAAGGCATCCGTAGGCGGTCACGTGCCGTACGGGTGATGCCCCCCGAACGGGTCACGGGGCCGGTGCCACCGGGGTTTCAGACCCGGCCGCGGCACAGCTCCAGCAGGGTCATGGCGAGTGCGGTGCCGGGCTTGCCCAACTGGTCGCTGTAGCGGCGGAGGACGTCCATCTCGCGGGAGAGGTGCACACGGCGGCCGCCGGACTCGATGCGGGCGCGCTGGATGCCGGCCGAGACCGTCATCCGTTCCCTCACCAGCGCGATGATCCTCGCGTCGAGGCCGTCGATCCGCTCGCGGGCCTCCGCGATGACGGCCGCGGGGTCGGTGGTCCGCGGTGCCGCGGGGGTGCTGCTCATGGGGTTCCTCCTCGGGGGCCGGGCCCCCGGGCCGCCCGGGACGGGAAACGCCAGGCGCCCCGGGCCGTGTGGCCCGGGGCGCCTGGTGACGTCTGGATGCGTTTCCTCGCTCAGACAGCACGACCATGGCAGCCGGACCAGCCGGTGCCATAGGTAAACGCGAAGCGCGTGCCGTGGAGCATGCGGCACAGTGTGCGCCCTCGGGCCGGGGAAGTAAAGCCGTGGGCCCCGGTAGACTCGGTGGGGACCTCACGTTCGACACCGCCGGAAGGCCCACCGTGGCATCAGCGACCCCAGCCGCCCCCGACACCGTCCTCGTCGTCGACTTCGGGGCGCAGTACGCCCAGCTCATCGCCCGCCGCGTCCGCGAGGCCCGGGTCTACAGCGAGATCGTGCCGAGCACGATGCCGGTCGAGGAGATGCTGGCCAAGCGGCCGGCGGCGATCATCCTGTCGGGCGGTCCCTCGTCCGTGTACGCCGAGCGGGCCCCGCGGCTGGACCGGGCCCTGTTCGAGGCGGGCGTCCCCGTCTTCGGCATGTGCTACGGCTTCCAGCTGATGGCGATCACCCTCGGCGGCACCGTCGACAACACCGGCGCGCGCGAGTACGGCCGTACCCCGCTGCACGTCGGCAAGACCGGCTCCACGCTCTTCGAGGGCACCCCGGCCGAGCAGTCGGTGTGGATGTCGCACGGCGACACCTGCACCGCCGCCCCGGAGGGCTTCACCGTCTCCGCCTCCACCGACCTGGTGCCGGTGGCCGCGTTCGAGAACGACGCGAAGAAGCTCTACGGCGTCCAGTACCACCCCGAGGTCCTGCACTCCGAGCACGGCCAGCAGGTGCTCGAGCACTTCCTCTACCGCGGCGCCGGCATCGCCCCGGACTGGACCACGCACAACGTGGTCGAGGAGCAGGTCGCCGCGATCCGCGCCCAGGTCGGTGACAAGCGCGCCATCTGCGGCCTGTCCGGCGGCGTGGACTCCGCGGTCGCCGCGGCCCTGGTCAACAAGGCCATCGGGGACCGCCTCACCTGCGTGTACGTGGACCACGGGCTGATGCGCAAGGGCGAGTCCGAGCAGGTCGAGAAGGACTTCGTGGCCGCCACGGGCGTCCAGCTGAAGGTCGTCGACGCCGAGGAGCGCTTCCTGACCGCGCTCGCCGGGGTGTCCGACCCCGAGGAGAAGCGCAAGGTCATCGGCCGGGAGTTCATCCGGGTCTTCGAGCAGGCCGCGAGCGAGATCGTCGCCGAGGCCGGCGCCCACGGCGAGTCGGTGGAGTTCCTGGTGCAGGGCACCCTCTACCCGGACGTCGTGGAGTCCGGCGGCGGCACCGGCACCGCCAACATCAAGTCCCACCACAATGTGGGCGGCCTTCCCGAGGACCTGCAGTTCCAGCTCGTCGAGCCGCTGCGCAAGCTGTTCAAGGACGAGGTCCGCATGGTCGGCCAGGAGCTCGGCCTGCCCGAGGAGATCGTCCAGCGCCAGCCCTTCCCGGGCCCGGGCCTGGGCATCCGCATCGTCGGCGAGGTCACCAAGGAGCGCCTGGACCTGCTGCGCGAGGCCGACGCCATCGCCCGCGAGGAGCTGACCGCCGCCGGTCTCGACCGCGACATCTGGCAGTGCCCGGTGGTCCTGCTCGCCGACGTCCGCTCGGTGGGGGTGCAGGGCGACGGCCGCACCTACGGCCACCCCATCGTGCTGCGCCCGGTCTCCAGCGAGGACGCCATGACCGCGGACTGGTCTCGGCTGCCGTACGAGGTGCTGGCCCGGATCTCGACCCGGATCACCAATGAGGTGGCGGACGTCAACCGCGTCGTGCTGGACGTCACGAGCAAGCCCCCGGGCACCATCGAGTGGGAGTAGCCCCCTCACGTGGGGCAGGCTTGGGGCGATACCGGGGAAACCTGGTATCGCCCCTGTTCATCTGCGGTACCTCGGGGTAACTTCCGCGCCATGACCGACACCGCGCCGCAGCCCGTACCGCCCGATCGGCTCCATTTCGCCCTCCCGCCCACCTTCGAGGACCCCGGTGCCGAACGCCGCCACCGCAAGGAGCGGCTGGTGGTGGCGCTGCGCGCGTTCGCGGAGCTGGGGTTCGAGGACGGGGTGTCGGGACACATCACCGTGCGCGACCCGGAACTGGCGGAGCACTACTGGGTGAACCCCTTCGGGGTGCCGTTCCGGCACCTGACCGTGGGCGAGCTGATCCTGGTCAACCAGAACGGCTCCGTCGTCGAGGGCCGCCACCACGTCAACCAGGCGGCCTTCACCATCCACGCCCATGTGCACACCGCGCGGCCCGACGTGACGGCCGTCGTGCACAGCCACTCGACCTACGGCCGGGCGCTCGCCGCGCTGGGTGAGCGGCTGGAGCCGATCACCCAGGACGCGTGCGCCTTCTACGAGGACCACGCTCTCTTCGACGCCTACACCGGGGTCGTCGTGGACGAGGCGCAGGCGCGGCGCATCGCGGTGGTCCTGGGGGCGCACAAAGGGGTGGTACTGCGCAACCACGGCCTCCTGACGGTCGGCGAGACCGTGGACGCGGCCGCGTGGTGGTTCATGACGATGGAGAAGTCCTGCCAGGTGCAGCTGAGCGCGAAGGCGGCGGGCAAGCCGGTGTGGATCGCGCACGAGGACGCGCTCGCCACCCGTGAGCAACTGGGTCACGATCTGGTCGCCTGGATCAACTACCAGCCCACCTATGAGCGGATAGCCCGCGATAATTCAGAGCTTTTTGATTGAACGACGGCCGGTTCGCCTACGTATCTCTCAGGGCGCTCCTGGAGAATCGGTCCGGGAGGGGTCCACGGCAGTCGCGTGCGAGAGGGCGGACGTCATGAGCGTGACGGGCATAACGGGCATGAGCGGAACGAGGGACACGGAGCGGTACCCCAGCCAGGGACCGTGGCGGGACACGGCACGGCGCTACGCGCTGCTGCCGCTGCGCATCTTCCTCGGCGTGACCTTCGTCTACGCCGGCTTCGACAAACTGATGTCCGACACCTTCTTCAACGACAGCGCCCCGGGCTCGCTCGTCGCCACCCTCAACGGGGTGCGCGGCTCCGCGGCGATCCCGGCGATGATCGACCTGGCGCTGAAGAACCCGCACGGCTTCGGCTACGCCATCGCCTTCGGCGAGATCGCCGTCGGCGTGGGCACCCTCGTCGGCCTCCTCAGCCGGATCGCCGCCCTCGGCGGCGCGCTGATCTCGCTGAGCCTGTGGCTCACGGTGAGCTGGTCCGCGCAGCCGTACTACTACGGCAACGACCTCGCCTACCTGATGGCCTGGCTGCCGCTGGTCCTCGCCGGCGCCCCGCTACTCTCCGTCGACTCGATGATCGCCGGACGCCGCGGCCGGGGCCGGCGCGGTCTGGTCTGAGCGCCGGGCGGCGGCCCGCCCCCGCAGCAGCCGGGAGGTGACCGAGCCGAGTGCCGCGAGCCCCAGACCCGCACAGGTCAGGGGCACCGCGGTGTGCGGGGACAGCGACACCTCACCGGCGGCGTCGAGCAGGAACACCGCGGCCAGTCCCAGCAGGACCAGCCCGGTCAGCAGCGCCGAGGGCGCGAACGGATGCCGTCTCACGGGAACTGCACCACCTTCACCTGTCCGACGCCCACTTCCACGTCCAGCTCCACCGTGCCCCCGGACTTCCGCCCGTCCACCGGGTCAAGGGTCACCTTCCGGTCCAGCCCGGGCTGGACGTCGATGTCCTTCTCCTTCTCGCCGGGCAACTGCACGTCGCCGACGCCCACCTGGACGTGCATCCGCAGCGTGACGTCGTCCGGGATCCTGACGACCAGCTGCCCCGCGCCGACCTGGGCCCGTGTGGATACGGTGCGCCCGCCCGGTCGCAGCTTCGACAGGTCCAGCGTCGCCCGGCCGGTCCCCAGCTCGTACGAGTCCTGCACCGCCGCGAGCGTGGCGGGCGTCCAGGTGCGCTGCTTCCAGTCGGTGCCGACCGAGCGCGGCAGTGTCGTGGAGCCCACCAGCAGCGCGGCGGTCAGCAGCACCACGAAGACGGTGCCGCCGCCCAGCCGTCCCCACCAGGTGCTGACCACGAAACCCAGGCCGAAGACGGCGAGCGCGGAGCCGAGGCCGATCTGCACGCTGGTGGCCAGCGGCTGGGACGTCCAGGACGCGGCCAGGCCGGCCGCCGCCGCGGCGGCCGCCAGGAAGAACACGAGCACGCCGAGCCAGGCGCCCTCGCGCCGCACCGCGCGGCGCCGGTCCCGCCACTCGCGGCGGTCGCGCTCCACGTCCGAGGGACCGTCGTCCGGTCCCCACAGGTAGCCGCCCGGCCCCGGCACCGGGGGCGCGTCCTCGACCGCGGTCTCCTTCCACCACGCTGCCGTGGCGGGCTGCGGAGGCGGCTGGGTCGGCGGCGGGGCGACCGGCTGCGCGGGCGCCTCGGCCGTCTGCCTCCGGTGCACCGACCAGTACACGGCGCCGGCGAAGGCCGCCAGCAGCCCCAGCGAGAAGGCCAGGTTCCCGCCGCTGCCCAGCAGCGACAGGAACAGCCCGCAGCCGACCAGGGCGACCAGCACCGCCGTCAGCGCGGTCCCCTCGACCCGCCCGGACAGCAGCCGGTGCGCCTCGCTCTCGGTCTCGCCCTCCAGCGGGACGAGCAGCCACGCCAGGCCGTAGGCCACCAGCCCGAGGCCGCCGGTGAGCGCCAGCACGCCGAGCACGATCCGGAAGACCACCGGGTCGATGTCGAAGTACCGTCCCGCGCCCTCGCAGACGCCGGCGATCACCTTCCGCTCGCGGCAGCGCGCCAGCCGCCGGCCGGGCGGTGAACCGGCCGCCTCCGTCTCCGTGTGCTGCTCCGTCATGGCTCCATGGTGGCGGTCCGGGACGAGTGCCGGTATCCGGAACGACCCTGACCCTGCATGGGGGCCAACCCTGATACCCACCGTGCGCGAAACGTGTGACGATCGGGACATGCCAGCCGCCGGACCACCGACCAGCCCGCCCGACGGGGCGTCGTACTTCGCGTCGCCGGACCCGGCCGGATCCCCGGTCCGCAAGCTGTACCGCAGTTCCGAGGGCCGGATGATCGGCGGCGTCGCCCGCGGACTGGCCGGGCACCTCGGACTGCCCGTGGCGTGGGTGCGCGTGGTCTTCGTCGTCCTGGCCACCATCCAGGGCCTCGGCATCCTGCTCTACGCGGTCTTCTGGTTCGTGGTGCCGCTCGGTGTCGGCGGGGTCGTCGAGGCCAAGGAGCCGCGCGACGCCCGCTCCTGGCTCGCCGGGCGCAGGCCCGACCGGGGCCAGATCGTCGCGCTCATCGCGCTCGCCATCGGCCTCGGCATCCTGCTGGACAACCTCAACCTCGGCAGGGCCAACGCCTATGTGTGGCCGCTGCTGCTGATCGGGCTCGGCGTCGCCCTGGTGTGGCGGCAGGCCGACAACGCCCGCCGGGCCCGCTGGGCCGAGCTCAGCCGGCGCAAGAGGCTGCTGCCGTTCGCGCGCGGCGCCGCCGGGGTCATCCTCGTCGGCGTGGGCGTGACCGGCTTCCTCGTCGTGCAGGGTTCGGTCAGCCACCTGGGCACCATCCTGCAGGCCGCGCTCGCCGTCCTGGTCGGGGTGGCGCTGATCGCCGGACCGTACCTCGTGCGCATGACCCAGGACCTGTCCGCCGAGCGGCTGGCCCGCATCCGCGCGCAGGAACGGGCCGAGGTCGCCGCGCACGTCCACGACTCCGTTCTGCACACCCTGACCCTCATCCAGCGGCACGCCGAGGACCCCCGCGAGGTCGCCCGGCTGGCCCGGGCGCAGGAGCGGGAGCTGCGGGCCTGGCTCTACCGGCCCGAGGGCAACGGCAAGGACGACGAACCGGCCACCCTCGCCGAAGCGGTGCGCCGGGCCGCGGCCGAGGTGGAGGACGCGCACGGCGTTCCCGTCGAGGTGGTGTGCGTCGGCGACTGCCCCCTCGACGAACGCCTGGTGGCGCAGATGCAGGCGGCCCGCGAGGCCATGGTCAACGCCGCCAAGTACGGTGGGGACGAACCCGTGCAGGTGTACGCGGAGGTCGAGGAGAGCAAGGTCTTCGTATCGGTCCGCGACCGCGGCCCCGGCTTCGACCTCGACGACGTACCGTCGGACAGGATGGGCGTCCGGGAGTCGATCATCGGCCGGATGCGGCGCAACGGCGGCGAGGCGCGGCTGCGCCCCGCACCGGGCGGGGGGACGGAAGTGGAGCTGGAGATGGACAGGGCCCAGGGACCAGGGAGGTCGTCATGAGCACGGAACGACGCGTGAGGGTCGTCCTCGTCGACGACCACCGCATGTTCCGCACCGGGGTGCAGGCGGAGATCGGCGAGACCGAGCGGACCGGGGTCGACGTGGTCGGCGAGGCCGCGGACGTGGACCAGGCGGTCTCCGTCATCACCGCGACGCGGCCCGGCGTCGTCCTGCTCGACGTCCACCTGCCGGGCGGCGGCGGGGTCGAGGTGCTCAAGCGCTGTGCGGGGCTCATGGCCGACGCCGAACACCCGGTGCGCTTCCTGGCGTTGTCGGTCTCCGACGCCGCCGAGGACGTCATCGGGGTGATCCGCGGCGGTGCCCGCGGCTACGTCACCAAGACCATCACCGGCCCCGACCTGGTCAGTTCGGTCTTCCGGGTCGCCGACGGCGACGCCGTCTTCTCGCCCCGGCTGGCCGGCTTCGTCCTGGACGCCTTCGCCTCCACCGACGCCCCGCCGGTCGACGAGGACCTGGACCGGCTGACCCAGCGCGAGCGCGAGGTGCTGCGGCTCATCGCGCGCGGCTACGCGTACAAGGAAGTCGCCAAGCAGCTCTACATCTCGGTGAAGACGGTCGAGTCGCACGTCTCGGCGGTGCTGCGCAAACTGCAGCTCAGCAACCGGCACGAACTCACCCGCTGGGCGACCGCCCGCCGGCTGGTCTGAGCCCTCGCGGTTCGGGCGTCACGCCGGACGCGTGGCGCCCGCGAAGGGCATCTGGTCGACCGGGGCGAGTTTGACGACGTCACCGGTGCGCGGGGCGTGGATCATCATGCCGTTGCCCACGTAGAGGCCGACGTGGCTGATCCCCGAGTAGAAGAACACCAGGTCTCCGGGCTCCAGTTGGGAGCGCGAGATGCGGGTGCCCGCGTTGATCTGGGTGTACGTCGTACGCGGCAGGGAGACCCCGGCCGACCGCCACGCCGCCTGCGTGAAGCCCGAGCAGTCGTACGCCGAGGGCCCGGTGGCGCCCCATACGTAGGGCAGCCCGAGGGAGCCGTAGGCGAAGGAGACGGCACGGGCGGCCCGTGCGTTGGGGGCGGCGGCGGGCGCCAGGCCGGCGCGGGAGCCGGCGGCGCGGCCGGCCCGGGCCGGGTCGGCGGAACCGTGGCCCCCGGAGGACAGCACCTCGGCACGCTGGCCTGCGGTGAGACGGCCGAGCAGCTGCCGCGCGGAGGCCAGGCGCTGCTCCACGGTGCGCTTGTGGCGGGCGAGTTCGGCGCGGGTGCCGGCCAGCTCGTCGAGTTCGGCGCCCGCCTCGGCGCGCAGCTGCTCGATGTCCCGCCGCTGGGCCGACAGGGCGCGCAGCGCCGCGTTCTGGCGGCTGCTCATCCGGTCCAGCATCCCGGCGCGTTCCAGGTAGTCGCCGGGGGAGGAGGCGAGGGCCAGCTGGACGGCGGGGTCGATGCCGCCGCTGCGGTACTGGGCGGTGGCGAGGGAGCCGAGGCCGTCGCGGGTGCTGTTGAGACGCTCGGTCCTGCGGGCGAGCTCGTCCTGGAGGCGCTCGATCCGCCCGGTGGCCGTGTCCGCCTTCTCCTTCGCGCCGTTGTACCGCTCGGTGGCCTGCTCGGCCTCCTCGTACAGCCGGTCCACCCGGGCCCTGGCCTCGTCCGTGGTCAGCCGGGGCTCCGCGTGCCCGGCCTCCCCGAACACCGTCACGGAGGCCGCGCCCGCCAGGGCGAGACCGAGGGCGGCGCGCGCGGTCGTGCCTGCCGGACCGCGCTGCTTGGGCCTGCTGTGCGACGCCACGCGCCGTCACTCCTTCCGGGCTGTCCGTACGCCCCCCGGCGGTCCGGCGGCGGGCGGACGGGGAGCCGTCCACCGCCGGACCTTCGGCGGGGGCGGCCGTGCCGGGGACGGGGTCCGCGCGGCAGTGGGGATCGGCCACCTGGTGCAGGACGCTAAACCTGGACGCCGCGAGGGGGCGCCGGAGTGTGCGGGACTGGTCCGATTCGGCCGCGGACTGTACGCGGATGACCGCTGTTCGACGGGTGACCTGGTCACTTCCGGTCCGGACATGACCGATCTGCCGGAAGACTGCGACCTCGGTGCCGGGCGCTGATATGGCTCTGGCTAGGGTCCTGAGCCATGGACGTACTCATCAACCTGATCGTCGGCCTGCACATCATCGGCATCGCCGCCCTCCTGGGCGGCTTCCTCACCCAGATGAAGGCCATGGGCCGCGGCGAGGCCCGCTTCGTGCCGGGCATGCTGCACGGCGCGCTGACCATGCTGGTCACGGGCGCGCTGCTGGTCGGCCTCAACCAGGCCGACGACCAGCCGGTGAACAACATCAAGATCGGCGTGAAGCTCGCGGTCCTGGTGGTGATCCTCGGCCTGGTCTACGTCAAGCGGGACGAGGAGAAGCTGCCGGCGGCGGCCTTCGGCACCGTCGGCGCGCTGACCACCGCCAACATCTTCATCGCGGTGCTGTGGACCTGAGCCCGGCCGCGGACGGCCGGGCGGGGGCTCAGGCCATCCGGGCGTAGCCGTAGATCGGCATCTCCGTGATCGGGGCGATCTTCACCACGCTCCCGGTGTGGGGCGCGTGGATCATCTGGCCGCCGCCGATGTAGAGACCGACGTGGGTGATGTCCGAGTAGAAGAAGACCAGGTCGCCGGGTTGCAGCTGGTCCGAGCTCACACGGGTGCCGAAGTCGACCTGGTCGTAGGTGACGCGGGGGATCGAGACGCCCGCCGCGCCCCAGGCGGCCTGGGTCAGGCCCGAGCAGTCGTAGGAGTTTGGGCCGGTGGCGCCGTACACGTACGGCTTGCCCAGCTGGGCCCGCGCGAACTCGATCGCCTTGGCCGCCTTGGCGGCGTAGGTCCCGGACGCCGGGGTCGTCGTGCCCGAGGACCCCGTCGAGCCTGTGGAGCCGGTGGACGAGCCCGACGAGGCCGCCTCCTGCGCTGCCTTCTCCTTGGCGGCGATCTCGGCCGCCTTCGCGGCGGCCTCCTCCTGGCGCTTCTTCTCCAGCGCCGCCAGCCGTGCCTTCTCCTGCGCGGTGAGGCTGTTCAGCAGTTTCTGCGCCGCGGCGAGCTTCTGCTTGACCGCGGTCTTCTCCGCGTTCAGCCGCTGCTGCGCCTCGGTCAGCTTCTGCAGGCTCTCGACGGCCTCGGAGCGCTTGACCGTCGTCTCGGCCTGCTCGGAGCGGAAGGTCTCGAGCGCGTGCTCCTGGCGGTCCGACAGGCGGTCCATCAGATGCGCCTGGTCCAGGAACTGCTGCGGGTCGGAGGTGAGCAGGAAGGTCGTCGTCCCGTCCAGGCCGCCGCCGCGGTACTGCGCCGCTGCGTACTCGCCGATGGTGCGGCGGGCGGCGTTGAGCGTCTCGGTCTTGCGGGCCACCTGGTCCAGCAGCGCGTCGGCGTGCGCCCGCTGCTGCTCGGTCTGCTCCTTGGCGCCGTTGTAGCGCTCGGTGGCGGCCTCGGCCTGGTGGTAGAGCTTGTCGACCTGGGCCTTCACCTCGGTGATGGACGGTTTGTCGGGTGAGGCGGGCGCCGCGCTCGCGCTCTCGCCGAAGAGGGTGACGGTCGCCAGTGCGGCGGTCGTGAGTCCGACCGCGGCCCGGGGGCCGGGGACGGTCAGCGCGCGCGGGCGCGGCTTGCGGTGCGTCGCCAAGTCAGGCGGCTCCTTCCGTGGACCGCCTACCGGGTTAGCTGTCGGGTTCGGGCTTCGGAAGGCCGCCCTACGGTCCGTGCGGGCGCGCTGCGCTCGTACGGGCCGATTCACCCCAAGGTCGTTGGGTCCCCGGCTCCGGCGGTGGCCGGACTCAGCGGAGGCGGCCCGTGACGGCACGGTCGCCGCCGCGTGGAGCGGACCGCCTGATCCGGCACGGTAGTCAACTGCGGGGGTCCGTGGGAACCCTGGTGTTCGATTTGTCCGCAATCATTTCGTGACCTTCACCGTTCGGGGCCGCGGATGGACGTGTCCCGTCCGGTCGTGACGGGCTGGAACCGGGCCGGGGCGGCGGGCTCGGGCAAGCGGCGCAACGCTGTCCGTTCCACGGCCTAGACTCGGGAGGCGATGAGCAGCCTCTTTGACGACAGCTTCCTGGCCGGCCTCGAACCGAGGGAGGAGGAGCCCCCGCCGCCTCCCGAGGACGAGCCCGACACGGTCCCCGACGACCTCTTCGAGGGGCGCTTCGACGCGCCCGCCGACCGGGACGCGTACTACCGGGACGGCGCCCCCCGCCCGGCCGTCGACCCGGCCGCGCTGCTCGAGGGGCTCAACGAGCAGCAGCGCGCCGCGGTCGAGCACACCGGCTCCCCGCTGCTCATCGTCGCCGGCGCCGGCTCCGGCAAGACCCGGGTGCTCACCCACCGCATCGCGTACCTGCTGGGCGCCCGCAAGGTGCACCCCGGCCAGATCCTGGCGATCACCTTCACCAACAAGGCCGCCGGGGAGATGAAGGAGCGCGTCGAGCAGCTGGTCGGCCCGCGCGCCAATGTGATGTGGGTCTCCACCTTCCACAGCGCGTGCGTCCGCATCCTGCGCCGGGAGTCCAAGAGGCTCGGCTTCACCTCCAGCTTCTCGATCTACGACGCGGCCGACTCCAAGCGCCTGATGGCCCTGGTCTGCCGCGACCTGGACCTGGACCCCAAGCAGTTCCCGCCGAAGTCCTTCAGCGCCAAGGTCTCCAACCTCAAGAACGAGCTCATCGACGAGGAGACCTTCGCCGACCAGGCCGAGAACCCCTTCGAGAAGAAGCTCGCCGAGGCCTACGCGATGTACCAGTCGCGGCTGCGCGAGGCCAACGCGCTCGACTTCGACGACATCATCATGACCACGGTCAATCTGCTCCAGGCCTTCCCGGACGTCGCCGAGCACTACCGGCGCCGCTTCCGGCACGTCCTGGTCGACGAGTACCAGGACACCAACCACGCCCAGTACACCCTGGTGCGCGAGCTGGTCGGGACCGGTGACGCGGAGGAGGGCGGCGAGGGGCCCGCCGAGCTGTGCGTGGTCGGCGACGCCGACCAGAGCATCTACGCATTCCGCGGCGCCACGATCCGCAACATCCTCCAGTTCGAGGAGGACTACCCGCAGGCCCGCACCATCCTGCTGGAGCAGAACTACCGCTCCACCCAGAACATCCTGACCGCCGCCAACGCCGTCATCGAGCGCAACGCCTCCCGGCGGCCGAAGAACCTGTGGACCGAGGCCGGCCAGGGCCCGGTCATCACCGGCTACGTCGCCGACCAGGAGCACGACGAGGCGCAGTTCATCGCCGACGAGATCGACCGGCTCACCGACGCGGGCGACGCCCGCCCCGGCGAGGTCGCGGTCTTCTACCGGACCAACGCGCAGTCCCGTGTCTTCGAAGAGGTCTTCATCCGCGTCGGCCTGCCCTACAAGGTCGTCGGCGGGGTCCGCTTCTACGAGCGCAAGGAGGTCCGGGACGTCCTGGCCTACCTGCGCGTGCTCGCCAACCCCGAGGACACCGTCCCGCTGCGCCGCATCCTCAACGTGCCCAAGCGCGGCATCGGGGAGCGCGCCGAGGCCATGGTCGACGCCCTCGCCTCGCGCGAGCGGATCTCCTTCGCCGCGGCGCTGCGCCGGGTCGACGAGGCCTTCGGCATGGCCGCCCGCTCGGTCAACGCCGTCAAGCGCTTCAACGAGCTGCTGGAGGAGCTGCGCACGGTCGTCGACTCCGGCGCCGGCCCCGCCACCGTCCTGGAGGCCGTGCTGGAGCGCACGGGCTACCTGGCCGAGCTCCAGGCCTCCACCGACCCGCAGGACGAGACCCGGATCGAGAACCTCCAGGAACTCGCGGCGGTGGCCCTGGAGTTCGAGCAGGAGCGCACCGAGGAGGAGCCCGGCACGCTCGCCGAATTCCTGGAGCGGGTCGCGCTGGTCGCCGACTCCGACCAGATCCCGGACGACGACGAGGGCGGCGGCGTCATAACGCTGATGACCCTGCACACCGCCAAGGGCCTGGAATTCCCGGTGGTCTTCCTGACCGGCATGGAGGACGGGGTCTTCCCGCATATGCGCGCGCTCGGCCAGACCAAGGAGCTGGAGGAGGAGCGGCGGCTCGCCTACGTCGGCATCACGCGGGCGCGGCAGCGGCTGTACGTGACGCGGTCCACCATGCGCAGCGCCTGGGGCCAGCCCTCGTACAACCCGCCCTCGCGCTTCCTGGAGGAGATCCCCGAGCCGCTCATCGAGTGGAAGCGCACGGGCGCCTCCGCGGCACCGTCCGCCTCGGTGTCGGCGGCGGCCTCGATGCTGTCGCGTTCCCCGTCGAAGAGCGGCCCCTCCGGTTTCGCGACGCGGCGCACCCAGGACCGCCCGGTCATCTCGCTGGCGGTGGGGGACCGGGTCACGCACGACACGTTCGGGCTGGGCACGGTCGTCGCGGTCGACGGCAGCGGGGAGAAGGCCAAGGCGACCATCGACTTCGGCGACGAGCGGCCGAAGGTGCTGCTGCTGCGGTACGCGCCGGTGGAGAAGCTCTAGCCGCGGTGCTCCGGGAGCCGTCCTCGGCGGGTCCCGTCCCGGCTCCGTCCCGATCTGGCTGCGTCCCGATCCGGTCCCGCTGCGGCGGGTCCGGGTCCGGGGTCCGGGGGCTCAGCGCGGGTCGACCCCGTGCTTCAGCAGCCACTGCAGCGGGTCGACGGCGGCGCCGCCGGCGGGACGCACCTCGAAGTGGAGGTGCGGCCCGGTGGAGTTGCCCGAGTTGCCGGAGTAGGCGATGACGTCGCCGGCCTTGACCGAGCCCGAGCGGATCTTGGTGCTGCTCAGGTGGCAGTACCAGGTCTCGGTGCCGTCGGGGGCGGTCACTATCGCCATGTTGCCGTAGGCGCTGTTCCACTGGGTGCGCACGACGCCGTCGGTCGCGGCCATCACCGGCGTGCCGTAGTCCACCGGGAAGTCGATGCCGGTGTGGACCGACATCCAGTTCACGCCCGCCTGCCCGAAGTAGGCGCTGAGGCCGTGCTGCTTGACCGGGAGCAGGAACTTGGGGCGCAGCTGCTCCTTGAGGGCCGCCTCCGCCGCCTTCTTCGCCCGCTCCAGGGCCTGGCGCTCCTTGAGGTCGATGCGCTCCTGGCTGCGGCTGGCGCGGTCGGTGAAGTCGTCGACGTCCCGGTTGACCCCGGCGAGCTGCTGGTCGAGCTTCGTGGTGGGGGCGTTGGCCGCCTCCGGGGCGCCGTCCGCCTGGGTGCGGCTGCTGTCGGGGTCGTCGGTGTTGACGGTGACGGCGGCCGCGCAGGCGACGCCCATCACGGCCACGGAGGGGACGGCGACGGTGAGCAGGGCCGAGCGCCGGGCGGGGCGGCGCCTGCGGCTCCCGCTCCCGCCGCCGGTTCCGCCGCGCGGGCGCGGCAGGGCGGCCGCGGGGGCGTCCTCCCAGGAGTCGTGCTCCGGTTCCGGCTCGGTGTCGTCCTCGGCGGCGTCGTGGAGGTCGGGCTCGTAGCCGCCGGGCTCGTAGGTCCCGGCGTCGTGGGGCTCCGGCTCGTACGGCTCGGCCGGGTAGGACTCGGCGCCGTACTGCTCGGTCTCGTACCGCTCCGGGGCGTAGGCCTCGGTCCCGTACTGCTCCGGCTGCTCGTAGGCGGCGGGCTCGGGCACGTGAGCGTGGGCGACCTCGGGCTCCTCGTAGGCGGCGTGGACGGCCGTGTGCTCGTACTGCGTGTAGTCGTAGGCCGCCGTCGGCTGCGTCTGCGAGGGGTCCAGGTACCAGGTGCCGGTGGCCGCGCCCGTGTGGTCGCCGTAGCCGGGATTGCCGGTGGTCTGGCCCGAGGGCCAGTAGCCGGTCGCGCTGCTGCCGGCGGTGGAGTCGTACGGGGCGGTGGCGTAGGACCCCGTGTCGTAGGCGGGGTAGCCCTGGCAGGAGCCGAAGAGAGGATCGTCATCCGCGTGAGTGGCACCCATGGGCGCGTACGAGGCGTCGGAATGCCCCTCGTACCCATAGCCGCTGTACTCGGGGGCGTACCCCGCCGGATGACGGTCGTTCACCGCTTCTCTTTCGCCTCGGCAGCAGGAGAATTAGCGGCGACTGTATCCCCCAGCGGGCGACACCCACAATCTTCGGCGGGATTCAGGCATCCCCGATGCCTTGTGTTCGACGGCCTTTCGATGGTTATGGGGGCAAGGCCGTCAGGCGGCGTCCACGGCCCCGGACGCCAGTTCCTCGCCCAGCAGCGCCTGCCGGATGCCGGCGGCGATGGCCGCGTGCACCGGCATCGTCAGATGCCCGACCCCGGCGACGTGGACGTTGCGGGCGATGAGGTCCGGATGGTCGAGACGGGCGGCCTCGACCGGGCTCATCAGCTCGTCCAGATCGCTCCAGAACGCTACAAAACGGGTGCGGCAGCCGGCTGCCGGCTTGGCCAGCTCCTCGATGAGGTCGGAGTTGGGCCGCATCTGGCGGACGATCGGGTGCGGGTTCAGCAGCGGCGCGGCCCGGGTCCCGGCGTGCGGGGTGCCCAGGGTGACCACGGTGCGCACCCGCGTGTCGCCGCCCAGGCGCTGGGCGTAGTAGCGGGCGATGAGCCCGCCGAGGCTGTGGCCGACGATGTCCACCCGGCGGTGCCCCGTCTGCTCGCAGATCTGTTCGACGTGGCGTCCGAGGAGGGCCGCCGCCGTACGGATGTCGCAGGTCAGCGGCGAGTAGTTGAGCGCCTGCACATGCGGCCAGCCGTGCCGTCGCAGCGACCGGCGGAGCATCGCGAACACCGAACGGTTGTCCACGAAGCCGTGCAGCAGGAGCACCGGGGGATGGCTCCGGCCCGCGGTGGGCAGGCGGGGCGGCTCCTCGGGGTCACCGGCCGCCGGCTGCGGCCCGCGTTCCTGGAAGATCCCGGTCGGGTAGAGGAAGACATGACCGGTCAGGATGGCGATCTCGATCGCCGCGGCTCGTACGTAGGCCGCCTGGCGTACCAGGCGGTCTCCGACACCGAAAGACAGGACGCCCATGGCCTACCTCCCGTGGGCACACGGAGACGGCCCTGTCCCCCGTGCGCCGAGAACGCGACGGCCCGCGTCGCCTGCTGAACGGAGGACGACCACGGGCCGAACGCGTTTCTAACGTGAACGTGTCCCATGTGTGATTTCCCCCTCGGGGCCCTCCGTGAAACTGTCCGCACGGGGGATGCTGGCGATAACGTTCGTTCACACATGTGCCCGCTGAGCGCAGCAATCGTGTATGGAGGCAGCGATGGGAGTGTCCGGACCGATCCGTGTGGTGGTCGCCAAGCCGGGCCTGGACGGTCACGACCGCGGGGCGAAGGTGATCGCGCGGGCGCTGCGGGACGCAGGCATGGAGGTCATCTACACCGGTCTCCACCAGACGCCGGAGCAGATCGTGGACACCGCTATCCAGGAGGACGCCGACGCCATCGGCCTGTCGATCCTCTCCGGTGCCCACATGACGCTCTTCGCCAAGGTGATCGAGTTGCTCCGAGAGCGTGACGCGGAGGACATCAAGGTCTTCGGCGGCGGGATCATCCCGGAGGACGACATCGCCCCCCTGCGGGGGCTGGGCGTGGCAGCGATCTTCACCCCGGGCACGTCGACCGGTGACGTGGTCACCTGGGTGAACGACAACATCCGCCATCCGGCCGAGGCCTGATCGTCACCGGTGGTGGTGCGGGCGACGTCCGCACCACCACCGGCCGGCCCGCGGGCCGCGCGCTCAGGCGAGTTCCGCGAGCATCGCGGCCCTCAGGCGCAGGGTGCCGACCAGCCGCTGGAAGGCCTCCGCCCAGTACGCCCCCGCCCCCGGTGAGGTGTCGGCGGACTCCGCGGGCACCGCGGCCAGCGGGGCCGCCCGGTCGGCCTCCGCGGGGTCCATGCAGCGCTCGGCCAGGCCCATCACCCCGCTGAAGCTCCACGGGTAGCTGCCCGCGTCCCGTGCGATGTCCAGGGCGTCCACCACCGCCGCCCCCAGCGGCCCGGCCCAGGGCACGGCGCAGACCGCGAGCATCTGGAACGCCTCCGACAGGCCGTGCGCCGCGATGAAGCGGGCCACCCATTCCGCCCGTTCCGCGGCCGGGAGGATCGACAGCAGCTTCGCCGGGTCCCCGACCGGGCTGACCGCCGTCGCGGGCGCCGGGGTGGGGCCCAGCAGGGCACGCGCCCAGGCCGCGTCCCCCTGGCGCACCGCCGCCCGGCACCACGCCGCGTGCAGATCCGCCTGCCAGTCGTCGGCGACCGGCAGCGCGATGACCTCCTCCGGTGTCCGGCCGCCGAACCGCTCCCGCCACGTGGCGAGCGGCGCCGCGTCCACCACCTGGCCGAACCACCACGCCCGCTCCCCGCGCCCGGCCGGGGGTATCGCCACCACTCCGTCGCGCTCCATGGCCGCGTCGCATTCGTACGGCGCCTCCACCGCGATCCGGCCCCCCGCCGGGTCCCACGCGACGCACGTCCTGGCCCGTGCGGCCATCCGGGCGGCGAGGGCGGAGCCGGGGAGGGCCGACAGCAGGTCGGCGGCGGTGGCCCGCACATTGCGGCTGCGGTCGGTGAGGGCCTGCTCCAGGAACGGCTCGTCCTGCGGGGACAGGCCCTCCCGGAGGGAGTCCAGGAACATCAGCCGGTCCTCGGCGCGCTCGGCGGTCCATCCTGAGCGCAGCAGCTCCAGCGCCCGGCGCGGGTCGCGGGCCCGCAGCCGGGCCAGCAACGCCACCCGTTCGGCGAAGAGCCCCTCCTCCCACAGCGTCCGCACGGCGCCCGGGTCGGCGGTGTCGGGCACGACGCCGGGCGCCCCGGCGCGCAGCGCGAACCGCCAGTCCGCGTTCAGCTCGGCCAGCCACAGCCCGCGAGGTCCGGCCAGCGCCAGGGCGTCCGGCCGCAGGTCGGTGCGTGCACGGGCGGCGTCCAGCAGTGCGGGCAGCAACTCCGGCGGGGCCGCCCAGCCGCGGGCATTGGCCTCGGCGAGCCACTGGGGCAGCAGTTCGGCGAGGTTGGGGGCGGCGCCGCGCCGACTGCCCCCGCCGCCACCGACCGAGCGGTCCGCCAGCAGCAGGGACAGACGCCGTCGCGCCGCCTCGGGCAGCGGCGGACGCGGGTCGTGCGGCGCGGTGGCCGGCCGGGCCCCCGCCGTGGCCGGTCGCAGGCCGGCGCGGCGCCGTACGACGGCGAGCGCGGCGGAGTCCAGCAGCTCCTCGGGTGTGCCGCCCCTGCGGCCCGTACCTAGGAGTGCGGTGCCGACCAGGTCGGCCCAGGTCGTCGTCATCGGTCCCCCATCGTCGTCGTCTCCGCGCGGCCTCCCGCGGGGATACCGGCCGGGATCACACCGCCAGCGGCACCGGCTCCGCGGTCGTGCCCGCCCAGGCCGTGAACGGCCGGAAGCCCTGGTGGCCCAGCTCGCCGAACACCGTCACGGGGTGGCCGCCGGAGACCGCGGCGAGACGCCACAGCCCCGCTCCGGCCCCGGCGCCACCGCCCGCCGTGACCGGGACGGCGTCGCTCCCGTCCGCGTCCGCCACCTGCCAGCCCGTCCCGCCCGGTATCGGCACGACGCCGGCGAGCACGACCGGCCAGGCGTCGAGCCACGGATCGCCGGACAGGGCCTGCCCGTACGCGCCGAGCGCCGCCGCGACCCGTACCCCCGGTGGCACACGGCCCGGCAGCGGCGCGCCGTGCCGCGGCCCGAGCGCCGCCCGCAGCGGACGGGCCCCCGGGTGGAAGGCCAGCTCCGCGTCGAGGCCGAGACCGACCGGCAGCGCGGGCTCCGGCGCCCGGCCCGCCGCGCCGAAGGACAGCAGCAGCGCGGTGCGGCCGGTGGCCTCCCCCAGCAGCCAGGTCCTGCGGGTGGTGAGACGGTCGTCGGCGGTGTCCTGCCGTGCCAGGACCAGCCAGCGGTCGCGCACCGTCGGCCCGGCGAGGAGTTCCCCCGAGTCCACGGTGAAGCCGACCCTGGACCGGACGGTGGCCGCCAGCGGCTCGGGCAGCGCGTCCTGCCGCAGACAGCCCCGGGCCAGCAGGTGCAGAAGCGCCGTCTCCTCCAGCAGCCGAGCCGGCCAGTCGCCCCCCGCCCCCGCCAGGGCCCCCAACTCGCGCACCCGCGAGGCGAGCCCGGGGGCCTGGGCGTCCACCATGCGCGCCGCCGTCTCCTCCCACCGCCGGTAGCCCTCCCGGTCGGCGCCCGCCATGCCTCCCCGCAGCAGGTCCGCCAGCCGCTGCTCCAGCTCCCTGGCGCCGGCGGCGACCCTTCCCGCCCGGCGCTCGGCGCGCTTGCGCACCGCCTCCGGGTCACCGCCGGCCGTCCCGCGCCCGCCCGGCTCCGTCCGTTCCTCGCGCGCGCGGCGCGCGTCCAGCCACTCGGTGACCCAGTCGGGCCGGCCACCCCCGTGCGCGGCCGGCCCGACCTCGCCCCCGGCCCACAGCAGGAGCAGCGCGAGCGCGTGCTTGCACGGGAACCTGCGGCTGGGACAGCCGCACCCGAAGGCGGGCCCCGCCGTGTCGACCACCGTCCGGTACGGGGTGCCGCCGCTGCCCGCGCACAGCCCCCACACCGCCGTGCCCGAGCTACCCGTCCCGGACCAGCGGGCGTCCGTCGCCAGCCCCGTCCCGGCCCTGCGCGACGACGCGTCGGGCGCGAGTGCCAGGACCTGGTCCGCGGTCCACCGCTCCGTCCGCTGTCCGTCCATCCCGTCCATGGCCACGACGCTACGGGCAGGCACTGACAAACCGGTCTGAGCTGCGGCTTCATGACGGCGGATCGGGATTGTCAGTGGGGTGCGCGATGGTGGGAACGCGGACGCCCCGCGGGGGGCTGACGGGGCGTCCGCACCAGCCGCTCCATGGGAGAACAGGGGAGAACCATGTCCGTGGACACCGCACTCCGGCCGCACGCCGAAGACGCGTTCGCCCATGAGCTCAAGGCTCTCGCGGCGTCCGACGACCGGCCGCGCCCGGCCCGGTGGAACCTGTCGCCGTGGGCGGTCGCCACGTACCTGCTGGGCGGCGAGCTGCCCGACGGCACGGTCGTCACCCCCAAGTACGTGGGTCCGCGGCGGATCGTGGAGGTCGCGGTCAGCACGCTCGCCACCGACCGGGCGCTGCTGCTGCTCGGCGTTCCGGGCACCGCGAAGACCTGGGTCTCCGAGCACCTCGCCGCGGCCGTCAGCGGTGACTCCACGCTGCTCGTGCAGGGCACCGCGGGCACCCCGGAGGAGGCCATCCGCTACGGCTGGAACTACGCCCGGCTGCTCACCGGCGGCCCGAGCCGGGAGGCCCTGGTCCCGGGCCCGGTCATGCGGGCGATGGCCGAGGGGCGCATCGCCCGTGTGGAGGAGCTGACGCGCATTCCCGCGGACGTCCAGGACACGCTCATCACGATCCTCTCCGAGAAGACGCTGCCGATACCGGAGCTGGGCACCGAGACCCAGGCGGTGCGCGGGTTCAACGTGATCGCGACCGCCAACGACCGGGACCGCGGGGTCAACGACCTCTCCAGCGCGCTGCGGCGGCGCTTCAACACGGTCGTGCTGCCGCTGCCGGCGACCGTGGAGGAGGAGGTCGACATCGTCAGCCGCCGTGTCGGCCAGCTCGGGCGCTCGCTGGAGCTGCCGGCTGCCCCGGAGGGCGCGGACGAGATCCGGAGGGTCGTCACCGTCTTCCGCGAACTGCGCGGCGGGGTCACCGCCGACGGGCGCACGAAAGTGAAGTCGCCCTCCGGCACGCTCTCCACGGCCGAGGCGATCTCCGTGGTGACCAACGGCCTCGCGCTGGCGGCGCACTTCGGCGACGGCGTGCTGCGCGCCGGGGACGTCGCCGCGGGGATCCTCGGCGCGGTGGTCCGCGACCCGGCCGCCGACCGGGTGGTCTGGCAGGAGTACCTGGAGACCGTGGTCCGCGAGCGGGAGGGCTGGAAGGACTTCTACCGCGCCTGCCGAGAGGTGACGCCGTGACATCCGCGGACGGGGTGGCGCTGCTGGGGGTGCGGCACCACGGCCCCGGGTCGGCCCGCGGCGTACGGGCGGCGCTCGACCGGCTGGAGCCGCCGATCGTGCTCGTCGAGGGCCCGCCGGAGGCGGACGCGGTGCTGGGACTCGCCGCCGATCCCGGGATGCGGCCGCCCGTCGCGCTGCTCGCCCACGTCGTGGACGAGCCGTCCCGGGCCGGCTTCTGGCCCTTCGCCGAGTTCTCCCCCGAGTGGGCGGCGATCCGCTGGGCGGCCGGCCGCGGGGTGCCGGTGCGCTTCATCGACCTTCCCGCCGCCCACTCGCTCCTGCTGCGCGACGAGGGGGACGCGCCGGAGGGACGGCAAACGGAAGGAGGAGGAAAAGGAGAAGAAGAAGGAGGGGGAGAAGGGGAAGCCGGGACGGCGCACGCGCGCATCGACCCGCTCGCCGTGCTGGCGCGGACGGCCGGCCACGACGACCCGGAGCGCTGGTGGGAGGACGCCGTCGAGCACCGCGGCCGGGACGGGCGGGGGGAGGGGGACGGCGATCCGCTGGCCGCGTTCGGGGCGCTCGCCGAGGCCATGGGCGCGCTGCGCGAGATCCACGGCGACGGGGGACACCCCCGGGACGCGGTGCGCGAGGCCCACATGCGGCTGCGGATACGGGAGGCGCGCCGCGCCCACGAGCGGGTGGCCGTGGTGTGCGGGGCCTGGCACGTGCCCGCGCTCGCCCGGGCGGGCGGGGTCACCGCCGACCGGGCCCTGCTCAAGGGCCTGCCCAAGGCGAAGGTGGAGGTCACCTGGGTGCCCTGGACGCACCGCAGGCTCACCCGGGCAAGTGGCTACGGGGCGGGCATCGACTCACCCGGCTGGTACCGCCATCTGTTCACCTCGTCCGACCGGCCCGTCGCCCGGTGGATGACCAAGGTGGCCGGCCTGCTGCGCGAGGAGGACCTCCCGGTCTCCTCCGCGCACGTCATCGAGGCGGTACGGCTCGCCGACACCCTGGCGGCCCTGCGCGGCCGCCCGCTGCCCGGGCTCGGCGAGACCACGGACGCGGTACGGGCGGTGATGTGCGACGGATCGGACGTCCCGCTGGCGCTGATCCGGGACCGGCTGGTGGTGGGGGACGTGCTGGGCGAGGTCCCGGAGGGCGCGCCGGCGGTGCCCCTCGCCCGCGACCTGGCACGCGAGCAGCGCAGGCTGCGCATCAAGCCGGAGGCCCTGGAGAAGGAGGTGGACCTGGACCTGCGCAAGGACACCGACGCGGGACGGAGCCGCCTGCTGCACCGGCTGCGGATGCTCGGCATCGGGTGGGGCGAGCCGAGCCGGTCCCGCACGGCCGCCACCGGCACCTTCCGGGAGAGCTGGCGGCTGCGCTGGGAGCCGGAACTCGCGGTGGCGGTCGCGGAGGCCGGGGTGTGGGGCACCACGGTGGAGTCCGCGGCCACCGCCCGGGCCGAGGACGCGGCGGTGAACGCGCGGGCGCTCGCCGAGGTGACGGGCCTCGCCGAACGCTGCCTGCTCGCCGGGCTGCCGGACGCCCTGCCGACGGTGATGCGGGTGCTCGCCGACCGTGCGGCGCTCGACACGGACGTCGCCCACCTCGCGCAGGCACTGCCGGCGCTCGTCCGCTCCCTGCGGTACGGCGACGTGCGGGGCACGGACGCGGGGGCGCTGCGCGGTGTCGCCGAAGGACTCGCGGAGCGGATCTGCGTCGGGCTGCCACCCGCCTGCGCGGGGCTCGACGCGGACGGCGCCGCCGAGATGCGCGGTCATGTCACGGAGGTGCAGCAGGCCCTGGTCCTGCTCGGTGACGACGCGCTGCGCGACCGCTGGGCCGGCGTGCTGCGGAAGCTGGCCGTACGCGACCGCGGCGTACCCGGACTGCTGCGGGGCGGCGCCGCACGGCTGCTGCTCGACGACGCGCGTCTGGAGCCCGGCGAGGTGGCCCGGCTGATGGGACTCGCCCTGTCCCACGGCACGGCGCCCCACGAGGCGGCCGCCTGGGTGGAGGGCTTCCTCGCCGGGGGCGGGATGCTGCTGGTCCACGACGAGCGGCTGCTCGCGCTGGTCGACGACTGGCTGTCCGCAGTGCCGGCGGCCGCCTTCGACGACGTGCTGCCGCTGCTGCGGCGCACCTTCGGCGGCTTCGACCCGGGGGTGCGGCGCACGGTGGGAGAGCTGGTCCGGCGCGGCCCGGGAGGCGGGGGAGGGGGCGACGCCGCGGGAGACGGACTGCCGGGCTTCGGCCCGGAGCCCGACGAGGAGCGGGCGGAGGCGGCGCTGTCCACCGTGCGGCTGCTGCTCGGGCCCGGCGGAGAGGGCGGGGGTCAGGACGCATGACGGACACAGGCAACGGCCCGGACCCGGGCGCGGACGCCGACGAGCGGCTGCGGCGCTGGCGGATGGTGCTCGGCGGTGGGCAGGCCGACGGCACGGGGCGGCGCCTCACCGGCCGGGACGCGGCGATGGACCAGACGCTGGAGGCGCTGTACGGCACCGCCCCGCGCGGCGACGGCGGGGCGCCGCCCCCGAGGAGCGCCGGGCTGGGCGGTTCGGCGCCCCAGGTCGCGCGCTGGCTGGGGGACATCCGCCGGTACTTCCCCGGCAGCGTCGTGCAGGTGATGCAGCGCGACGCCATCGACCGGCTCGGGCTGTCCGCGCTGCTGCTGGAACCGGAGATGCTGGAGGCGGTCGAGGCCGACGTCCACCTGGTCGGCACGCTGCTGTCGCTGAACAAGGCGATGCCCGCGACGACGAAGGAGACGGCCCGGGCGGTCGTACGCGCGGTCGTGGAGGACCTGGAGCGACGTCTGGCGACCCGCACCCGGGCCACTCTCACCGGCGCGCTGGACCGTTCGGCCCGGGTGGAACGTCCCCGTCACCGGGACATCGACTGGGACCGCACGATCCGTGCCAACCTCCGGCACTACCTGCCCGAGCAGGGCACGATCGTGCCCGAGCGGCTGATCGGTCACGGTCGCGCCTCGCGGGCGGTGCGGAAGGACGTCGTGCTCTGCGTCGACCAGTCGGGTTCGATGGCGGCGTCGGTGGTCTACGCGTCCGTCTTCGGCGCCGTGCTCGCCTCCATGCGCAGCATCGACACCCGGCTCGTCGTCTTCGACACGGCGGTCGCCGACCTGACGGAGCATCTGGACGACCCCGTCGACGTGCTGTTCGGCACGCAGCTCGGCGGCGGAACCGACATCAACCGGGCGCTTGCCTACTGCCAGTCCCGCATCAGCCGGCCCGCCGAGACCGTCGTCGTCCTCATCAGCGACCTCCACGAGGGTGGCATCCGCGACGAGATGCTCAAACGGGTCGCCGCGATGAAGGCGTCCGGGGTGCAGTTCGTGGCGCTGCTGGCGCTGTCGGACGAGGGCGCGCCCTCCTACGACCGCGAGCACGCGGCGGCGCTCGCGGCGCTCGGGGCACCCGCCTTCGCCTGCACCCCGGACCTCTTCCCGGAGGTGATGGCGGCCGCCATCGAGAGGCGGCCGCTGCCCGTGCCCGAGCCCGCCTCCGACGGGTGACGCCGGGCGGGCGCGCGGGAGCCGCCCGGTCACCCTCGGTGAGCCACCCCGCTCCGGTCGCCGCCGCCGGGGCGGCCGTCCGCCCGCGTCCGCCGCGTTCCCGTCACCCCGGAAAGCCGCTCGTTCGGCTGGTCTGTGACCGTTCTCACCGCTCTCGCGCCACCTCCGATTTACCCGTGCCCCCCGCGCGGCGATAACCTGCGAGACGGACATGCCGCGTGCTCGGCCGACGTGTGCGCCCCCCGTACGACCGTTCGCATGGTTCGTTACGAAGACGTCAGCGACGACCGCCCCCGGCACGCACGCAGACAACGAACCCGCGATTACCAAGGACGGACGCGCGTGGACCTGTTCGAGTACCAGGCGAGGGACCTCTTCGCCAAGCACGGTGTACCGGTGCTGGCCGGTGAAGTCATCGACACGCCTGAGGCGGCGCGCGAGGTCGCGGAGCGACTCGGTGGCAAGGCTGTCGTCAAGGCCCAGGTGAAGACCGGCGGCCGCGGCAAGGCCGGCGGCGTGAAGGTGGCGTCGGACCCCGAGGACGCGGTGGCGAAGGCCGGCCAGATCCTCGGCATGGACATCAAGGGCCACACGGTCCACAAGGTGATGCTGGCCGAGCTGGCCCCGGAGATCGCCTCCGAGTACTACGTCTCCTTCCTCCTCGACCGCGCCAACCGGACCTTCCTGGCGATCGCGTCCGTCGAGGGCGGCATGGAGATCGAGGAGGTCGCGGAGACCAACCCCGCGGCCGTCGCCCAGATCCCGGTGGACGCCATCGAGGGCGTGACCCCGGAGAAGGCCCGCGAGATCGTCGAGGCGGCCGCCTTCCCGGCCGACGTCGCCGACCAGGTCACCGAGATCCTGCAGACCCTGTGGAAGACCTTCATCTCCGAGGACGCGCTCCTCGTCGAGGTCAACCCGCTCGCCAAGGTCGCCGACGGCCGCGTCATCGCGCTCGACGGCAAGGTCTCCCTGGACGAGAACGCCGACTTCCGCCAGCCGGAGCACGAGGCGCTGGTCGACCACGCCGCCGCCAACCCGCTGGAGGCCGCGGCCAAGGCCAAGGGCCTCAACTACGTCAAGCTCGACGGCGAGGTCGGCATCATCGGCAACGGCGCGGGTCTCGTCATGAGCACCCTGGACGTCGTCGCCTACGCCGGTGAGGGCCACGGCAACGTCAAGCCCGCCAACTTCCTCGACATCGGCGGTGGCGCCTCCGCCGAGGTCATGGCGAACGGCCTCGAGATCATCCTGGGCGACCCGGACGTCAAGTCCGTCTTCGTCAACGTCTTCGGCGGCATCACCGCCTGCGACGCGGTCGCCAACGGCATCGTGCAGGCCCTGGAGCTGCTGAAGTCCAAGGGCGAAGAGGTCACCAAGCCGCTCGTCGTCCGCCTGGACGGCAACAACGCGGAGCTGGGTCGGCAGATCCTGACCGACGCCAACCACCCGCTGGTCGAGCAGGTCGACACCATGGACGGCGCCGCCGAGCGCGCCGCCGAGCTGGCTGCGAAGTAAGGGACAGGTCACCACATCATGGCTATCTTCCTGACCAAGGAGAGCAAGGTCATCGTCCAGGGGATGACCGGTTCCGAGGGCACCAAGCACACCCGGCGCATGCTCGCCTCGGGCACCAACATCGTGGGCGGCGTGAACCCGCGCAAGGCCGGCACCAGCGTGGACTTCGACGGCACCGAGGTGCCGGTGTTCGGGTCCGTCGCCGAGGCCATGGAGAAGACCGGTGCCGACGTCACCGTCATCTTCGTCCCGCCGAAGTTCGCCAAGGACGCGGTCATCGAGGCCATCGACGCCGGCATCCCGCTGGCGGTCGTGATCACCGAGGGCATCGCGGTCCACGACACCGCCGCCTTCTGGGCGTACGCGGGCAGCAAGGGCAACGAGACCCGGATCATCGGCCCCAACTGCCCCGGCCTGATCACCCCCGGCCAGTCCAACGCGGGCATCATCCCGGCCGACATCACCACCTCCGGCCGCATCGGCCTGGTGTCGAAGTCCGGCACGCTGACCTACCAGATGATGTACGAGCTCAGCGACATCGGCTTCTCCTCGGCGGTCGGCATCGGCGGTGACCCGATCATCGGCACCACCCACATCGACGCGCTGAAGGCGTTCCAGGACGACCCCGAGACCGACCTGATCGTCATGATCGGCGAGATCGGCGGCGACGCCGAGGAGCGTGCCGCGGCCTTCATCGCCGAGCACGTCACCAAGCCGGTCGTCGGCTACGTCGCGGGCTTCACCGCGCCCGAGGGCAAGACCATGGGCCACGCCGGCGCCATCGTCTCCGGCTCCTCCGGCACCGCCCAGGCGAAGAAGGAGGCCCTCGAGGCCGCCGGCGTCAAGGTCGGCAAGACCCCGTCGGAGACGGCCCGCCTCGCGCGCGCCATCCTCCAGGGCTGATCCCCGCCTCCGTACGGAGTACGGAGGCACCCACGCGGGCCCGCTCCCTCCGGGGGGCGGGCCCGCGTGCGCGTGCGGGGACGGCCGCGCTCAGGGCGCGGGGGCCGAGGTGCGCTGCCCGACCCGGTCGCGGTCGGCCGCGACGCGGTCGGTGAGCGGCCCGAAGACCAGCCCGACCGCGGTCACCAGCGCGATCAGCACCGTCACCACCACGGCGCCCACCGTGCGGATGCGCAGCCACTGCTCGCTCAGCTCGCGCACCATGGCCGCCGGGTACTCCGGCTGCGGCTGCTCGTCCAGCAGGTCGCCCAGCCGGACGGCCGCGCCCTCGCCCAGGGCCTCACGCCCCCGGACGATGCGCCGCCTGGTCATGGAGGTGGTGGCCATGCTCTCCGCCGCCGTGCGCTGCAGGCTCAGCCCCAGTCCGTCGTGGAGCAGCACGGCGTGCCGGGTGCCGCGCGGCAGCCGCTGGAACGAGCTGCGCTCCCGGGGCGGGGTGCGGTACCAGGGCAGCAGTTGCTGCCAGGACGCCAGGGCGTGGTGGTGCGCCTCCGCCCGGATCCATCCGGCCGGGTCCGGGTCGACGGCGACCTCGGGCCACCGCTGCCAGGCCAGGTCGAAGGCGCGGTGCACGGCGTGCCGGGCCAGCCCCATGTTGCCGGTGAGCAGTTCGACCTGGCGGAGCAGGGCGGGGGCGTTGCGGGTGTAGAGCCCGTCGAAGGCCGCCTGGGCGGCCTCGGCGATCCGGACGGCCTCGACCGCCTGCTCGCCGGGCGGAGCGGACGCGGGGGCCGGGCCGGTGAGACCGGAACCGGGGCCCGGCCCGGGGTCGCGGGGGCCGCCGGCTCCCGTGGGCTGCGGCCGCCGTGCGGGCGCGGCGCCCTCCCCCGCGCCGGCCGTCGGTGCGGCCTGCGGGTCCTGCGCGGCGTTCCCGGCCTGCGCCGGCCGGTGACGCCTTCGCTTCTTGACGGCCTTCTCGGCCTTCGCGGTGGATGTGCGACTCATGCGATCGACCACTCGGATCGAATGAAGAAACGCATAACGCCATATTCCGCGACACGACGGTCATTCGCATGCTGCCACGGCGAAAGGGGATGTTCTTGGCAGCATGAGATCCGTGAGTGCCACCAGCGCCCTGAGTCACGCCGTGCACCGGATCCGGGCGGCCCACACGTCCCTGCGCACCTCCGAATCCGCCCCCGCGTTCACCGGCGGCGTGGTCGCGGCGGGCCTGGGCCTGGGCGGCTTCGCCATGCTCGTGCTCTTCCTGTGGGTCGTCTCCCCGTTCCCGGACAGCGGGCTGGACGGCGCCCTGCACGTCGCCGCGGACTGCTGGCTGCTCGCCCACGGGGGCGACCTCGTGCGCACCGAGACCCTCTCCGGGGCCGCCGCGCCCATCGGCGTCGCACCGCTGCTGCCCATGGTGTTCCCGGTGTGGCTGCTGTACCGGGCCGGGGCGGACGCCGTCGCACCCGCCTCGGACGGCAAGGTCGCGCGGTCCGCCGTCGCATGGCTGATCGGGGGGTACCTCGCGGTGGGCGCCGGTGTGGTCGTCTACACCTCGTACGGTCCGGTGCGCAGCGACCCCCTCGCCGCCGCACTGCACCTGCCCCTCGTCGCCGCCCTCGCGGCGGGCGCCGGGGCCTGGGCGGAGCGGGGCCGGCCGCGGATGCCGCTGCCCGCCTGGTTGTCCCGGGTGCCCGTGACGGTGCCGCTGCGCGAGGCCCTCGCCGTGCTGCGCTCGGCGGCGGCGGGCGTCTGCGTCCTCGTCGCGGGCGGCGCGGCGCTCACGGCGGTGACGCTGGCGCTGCACCCCGGCGCCGCGGGGGCGTCCTTCACGCGGTTGAGCGAGGCGCTGTCCGGGCGGCTGGCGGTGCTGGCGGTGGCGGTCGCGCTGATCCCGAACGCGGCCGTCTGGGGTGCGGCCTACGCGCTGGGCCCCGGTTTCGCGCTCGGCACCCAGGCCGTGGTGCGTCCGGCCGGGGTGGTGGGGGAGCCGGTGCTGCCGGACTTCCCGCTGCTCGCGGCGCTGCCCCAGCCCGGTCCGGGGACAACGCTGACCTGGGTGGCCCTGGTCGTGCCGGTGCTCGCCGGGGTCGCGGTGGGGGTGCTCGCCGTCGACCGCAGCCGGCCGTACGGCCTCGGGCGGACCGCGGCACACGCCGCCCTGGGCGGGCTCGTGTGCGGGATCGTCATGGCGCTGCTCACGGGGTTCGCGGCCGGGCCGCTGGGCACCGGGGCGCTGGAGGACTTCGGGCCGTCCTGGTGGCTCACCGGCGCCGCGGCGGCCGGGTGGACGGCGGCCGCCGGTACGCCGACGGCCCTGCTGGTGCGCTGGGTGCGGGTGCGCCGCGCGGCCGCCGCGACGGAGCGCGGGCAGGAGGACGACCCGCAGGGAACGGACGGGCGGACGCCGGCCGCGGACGTGGCGGGCGAGGCGGCCGCCCCCGGCGCCGCCCCGGCGGAGGGCTGAGCCTCCGGCCGGGGCCGGCGCAACGGGTGCGTCAGGGCGTGTGGAGCACGTCGCGCAGCGGGGTCGGCAGCAGCTTCTCGCACGCGTCGCGCGACGAGGAGGTCAGCGCGTCGCGCGTGCAGGCGTAGTAGTCCTTGTAGACCACCTGGGTCGTGAAGGTCACCGCCACGACGCACAGCGCGAGCCCGCCCATGATCAGACCGCCGAGCGCGGCCGGGCGCTGCGGCTTGCTGCGTGGGTCGGCGGGCCGCTGCGGCGGCGGGGTGGCCCCGCCCTCAGCCAGCAGCGCGGCCGCCTCCGCGCGGGCCTTGGCCCGCTCCTCGGGCTTCATCCGCAGCGCGTTGACGCTCCAGTACAGGGCGAGGGCGCCGAGCAGCAGCCCCACGTACGTCCAGCCGAGGAAGAGCGCGAAGAAGAGGCCCCACATGCCGCAGATCATGGCGTAGCGGGCACGCCGCTGGGCGGGGTCGGTGGGGTCGAAGCGCGGTCCGTCCGGGCGCCGCCCGCCGTAGCCGCCACCGGGGCGGTCGCCGTAGCCGCCGTCCTGCCGGCCGGGCTGCCGGTCGCTCCACTGACCGCCCCACGCCGGGGGCGGCGGAGGCGGGGTGGGCGTGGGGGGCTCGTCCCCGGAGTCGGAGGGCTGCTGCGGCCGGCGCGGCTGCCAGGGCTGCTCGGGAGCGTTCTCCGGCGGCGGGGCGAACGGGTTGTCCTGCTCGTGGCCTCGGCCACCGCTCATGTTTGCCTGGGTCATCCCCTTGCCGTCGACTCCTCGTGTTGTCGGACGCGTGACTTCGCCGTTCTCACCCCAGACGCTACCGCCCGCGCGCTCCCCCGTCCCGTGGGGGCGGGTGGGTGTGCCGGTATCGTTGCTGACGGTCGACGGCCTCGTAGAGTTCCCCGGAATTCCGGCGATCTTCGAGTCGTACGATCCTCCAAGCGCCGGATCCCCGAGAGATGACCCGCAGTGGCCACAGTCTTTCCGCCCCTTTCCCGCCCCGCCCGACTCGTCGTGCTCGTCTCCGGTTCGGGAACGAACCTGCAGGCGCTGCTCGACGCGGGACTGCACGTCGTCGCCGTCGGCGCGGACCGGACCGGCATCGCCGGCCTGGAGCGCGCCGAGCGCGCCGGGGTGCCGACGTTCGTCTGCCGGGTGGCCGACCACGGCGACCGCGAGGCGTGGGACGCCGCGCTGACCGGGGCGGTGGCCGGGTACGAGCCCGACCTGGTCGTCTCGGCGGGGTTCATGAAGATCGTGGGCAAGGAGTTCCTCGCCCGGTTCGGCGGCCGCTTCGTCAACACGCACCCGGCGCTGCTGCCCAGCTTCCCGGGTGCCCACGGAGTGCGCGACGCCCTCGCCTACGGCGTGAAGGTCACCGGCTGCACCGTCCACTTCGTCGACGACGGCGTCGACACCGGTCCGATCATCGCGCAGGGCGCGGTCGAGGTCCGGCAGGACGACACGGAGGAAGCGCTCCACGAGCGCATCAAGGAAGTCGAGCGAACGCTGCTCGTCGACGTCGTGGGGCGGTTGTCCCGCGACGGCTATCGCATTGAGGGACGAAAGGTTCTGTTGCCGTGAGTACCAAGCGGGAGATCCGTCGCGCACTGGTCAGCGTCTACGACAAGACCGGTCTGGAGGAGCTGGCCCGCGGCCTGCACGAGGCGGGCGTCCAGCTGGTCTCCACCGGCTCGACGGCCGGGCGGATCGCCGCCGCCGGAGTGCCGGTCACCAAGGTGGAGGAGCTGACCGGGTTCCCCGAGTGCCTGGACGGCCGGGTCAAGACCCTGCACCCGAAGGTGCACGCCGGCATCCTCGCCGACCTGCGGCTGGAGGACCACCGCCGGCAGCTGGAGGAGCTGGGCGTGGAGCCCTTCGATCTCGTCGTGGTCAACCTCTACCCCTTCCGCGAGACGGTCGCCTCCGGCGCCTCGGAGGACGAGTGCGTCGAGCAGATCGACATCGGCGGCCCCTCGATGGTCCGCGCCGCGGCCAAGAACCACCCGTCCGTGGCCGTCGTGACCAGCCCCGAGCGGTACGCGGACGTGCTCGCCGCCGTCCGTGAGGGCGGTTTCGACCTCACCACCCGCAAGCGCCTGGCGGCCGAGGCCTTCCAGCACACCGCGGCCTACGACGTCGCGGTCGCGAACTGGTTCGCGAGCTCGTACGCCCCCGTCGACGACAGCCCGTTCCCGGACTTCACGGGCGCCACCTACGCGCGCAAGAACGTGCTGCGCTACGGCGAGAACCCGCACCAGGCCGCCGCGCTGTACACCGACGGCGGGACGGGCCTGGCCAACGCCGAGCAGTTGCACGGCAAGGAGATGTCCTACAACAACTACGTCGACACCGAGGCCGCGCGCCGGGCGGCGTACGACCACGACGAGCCCTGCGTCGCGATCATCAAGCACGCCAACCCCTGCGGCATCGCGGTCGGCGACGACGTCGCCGAGGCGCACCGCAAGGCGCACGCCTGCGACCCGCTGTCCGCCTTCGGCGGGGTCATCGCCGTCAACCGGCCGGTGAGCGTGGCCATGGCCGAGCAGGTCGCCGAGATCTTCACCGAGGTCATCGTGGCGCCGGACTTCGAGGAGGGCGCGGTCGAGGTCCTCGCCCGCAAGAAGAACATCCGCGTGCTGCGCTGCCCCGAGGCGCCCGTCGCGCAGACGGAGTTCCGTCCCGTCGAGGGCGGGCTGCTGCTGCAGGAGAAGGACCGCCTGCAGGCCGCCGGCGACGACCCGGCCACCTGGACGCTCGCCACCGGCGAGCCGCTGACCGCCGGCGAGCTGGCCGACCTGGCGTTCGCCTGGCGGGCCTGCCGGGCCGTGAAGTCCAACGCCATCCTGCTGGCCAAGGACGGCGCCACGGTCGGCGTCGGCATGGGCCAGGTCAACCGGGTCGACTCCGCCAAGCTCGCCGTCCAGCGGGCCGGTGAGGAGCGCGCGACGGGCTCCTACGCCGCCTCCGACGCCTTCTTCCCGTTCCCCGACGGGCTGGAGGTGCTCACCGGCGCCGGCGTCAAGGCCGTGGTGCAGCCCGGCGGTTCGGTGCGCGACGAGGCCGTGGTCGAGGCCGCGCGCAAGGCCGGCGTGACCATGTACCTCACCGGGACGCGGCACTTCTTCCACTGACCGGCCCGAGCGCCGGAACGCCGAAGGCCCCCGCCCGCGCGGGGGCCTTCGGCCTGCGGGCGGGCCCCCTCAGTACTGCGGGCGCCTGAACCAGGCCGCCGTCTCGGCCTTCGCCGCGAAGACGATCAGCAGCACGCTGAGCGCGAGCGGCGCGATCAGCAGGAAGGCACCGCTGAACATGGTGGCGACGCTGCTCAGCGCGACCAGCACGCCGATCACGATGGACCCGATCCGGGTGCCGTTGCCGCCGGTCCTGTACTTGGCGCCCATGCCGATCGACAGGACGGCGAAGGCGAGGAAGAGCACCCCCATGACGTAGACCAGGCCGATGGGCATGGCCAGTTCGTCGGTGTCGTCCACGCTCTTGAGCGCCGCCGCCCCGAGCAGGAGCAGCAGGCCGCCCAGGATCTGCATCCCGCCGAGCACGAAGAGCATCGCCCGGGCCGCCCGCGCCGAGGACGGCATGACCTCCGGCCCGCCCGGGTACGCCGCGAACGTCATTCCCGGCTGCGGCTGCTGGGGGTAGCCGTACGGCGGCTGCGCCTGCGGCTGGGGCTGCGTCGGGTAGCCGTGGCCCGGCTGGGCCGCTGGCTGCTGCGGGTATCCGTACGGCTGCTGCGGTTGCTGCTGGCCGTAGGGATTGCCGGGGCCGGGCGGATAGCTCACTTCTGACTTCCTTCGCGGGGACGGGGTCCGGGGACGTGGGCCTTCTCGCCCCGGCTCTAACGGGACTTGACGACTACCGTGTTGAGGATCTTGTCGGCGAAGGTCTGCTTCTTGTCGTCCCACAGCGGCCACAGGTAGCCGATGTAGCAGGCGGCGCCGTCCAGGCCGTGGCACAGCCGGCGGACGAAGGCCATGCCGAAGCCCAGCGGACGGCCGTCCAACTCCCGCAGCACGCTGATGCCGAGGGCCTTCTTGCCCGGCGTCTGGCCGGTCTTGCCCTCGCGGTAGCACAGGAACAGGGCGCCGAGCAGGGACAGCAGGAAGCCGAGGCCGATCAGGGCGAGCGCGCCGCCCGGCATCGCGGGCGCGGGGCAGGTGCCATAGGTGCCGCTCGTGTCGCAGTCGCGGGCCGCGTCGACCACCACGGCGATGAACTGCCCGTAGCCGATGCCGATGAGGATCATCGGCACGAGCCCGGCGACCAGGAAGTCGATCAGCGTCGCGCCCACGCGCGCGCCCCAGCTCGCGAACGGCGGCATGCCCGGAACGGGGCCGGCCGGACCTCCCGGGTAGGCGCCGTACGGGCCCTGGGCCTGCGGCGGAACGGCGCCGTAGGGGGACTGGGGCTGCGTCGGGTAGCCGTAACCGGGCTGGGCCGGGGGCTGCTGCGGGTAGCCGTAGGGCTGCTGAGGGGGCTGCTGCGGAGGCTGCTGGCCGTACGGATTGCCGGGACCGGGCGGGTAGCTCACGTTGGCTTCTTTCGCGCGGATGGGACTGGGGACGGGCCACATCGTCCTGGTCGGCGTCATCCGCTGTCCAGCGTTGGTGTGCGGACCTGAGAAGATGGAGGTATGACCGCCCAGATTCTCGATGGCAAGGCCACTGCCGCCGCGATCAAGTCCGAACTGTCGACCCGCGTCCAGGCGCTCAAGGAGCGGGGTGTCACCCCGGGGCTGGGCACGCTGCTGGTCGGCGACGACCCGGGCAGCCGCTGGTACGTCGCGGGCAAGCACCGCGACTGCGCGGAGGTCGGCATCGCCTCCATCCAGCGCGAGCTGCCGGAGACCGCCACCCAGGAGGAGATCGAGGCGGTCGTCCGTGAACTGAACGACAACCCGGAGTGCACCGGCTACATCGTCCAGCTGCCGCTCCCCAAGGGGATCGACACCAACCGCGTCCTGGAGCTGATGGACCCGGCCAAGGACGCCGACGGCCTGCACCCGACGAACCTCGGGCGGCTGGTGCTCAACGAGCGCGGCCCGCTGCCCTGCACCCCCAACGGCATCGTGGAGCTGCTGCGGCGGCACGGCGTCGAGATCAACGGCGCGCACGTCACCGTGGTCGGCCGCGGTGTCACCGTCGGCCGCTCGATCGGGCTGCTGCTGACCCGCAAGTCGGAGAACGCCACCGTCACCCTCTGCCACACCGGTACCCGCGATCTGTCCGCGCAGCTGCGCCAGGCCGACGTCATCGTGGCCGCCGCGGGCGTCCCGCACCTGGTGAAGCCGCAGGACGTGCGGCCGGGCGCCGCCGTGCTGGACGTCGGCGTCAGCCGCGACGAGAACGGCAAGATCGTCGGTGACGTGCACCCGGGCGTGGCCGAGGTCGCCGGCTGGATCTCGCCGAACCCCGGCGGCGTCGGCCCGATGACCCGGGCCATGCTGCTGGCGAACGTCGTGGAGGCCGCGGAGGGCCGGTACGCATGACCGGGACGGGCCCCCGTACGGGAGAGGCGGCGCCGGAGGAGAGCGGCGACGCCGGACGCAGCCGCCGCTTCCAGGTGCTGACCCGCGGTACCGCGCGCCCCGAGGGCGGCGGCCGGGCCATGGGCGCCCACGCCCCGGCCCCGGCGCGTCAGTGGCCGATCCTCGTGGTCTCCGGCGCGGTGCTGCTCGGCCTGGTGCTGGTGGCGGCGGACGTCACCCGGGCCGGCCTGGTGGTGCTCGGCTCGGCGCTGCTCCTGGGCGCGCTGATGCGCTGGCTGCTGCCCTCGGTCGGCATGCTGGCCGTCCGCAGCCGCTTCACCGACATGATCACCTACGGTGCGCTGGGCGTGCTGATCGTGCTCCTGGCGCTGATGGCGCAGCCGCACCCGGTGCTCGAGATCCCCTTCCTGGAGGACGTGGTCCGTTTCTCCGTGCGTTGATCCGGTTACGCTGTGTGGCGAGTGTCCTGACGTACGACGTGTACCCCGGGCACACGTCACGGCGTGAGAGGGAGAACGACTCCCATGACCAAGATCAAGGCAAGGAACCCGGTCGTCGAGCTCGACGGCGACGAGATGGCGCGGATCATCTGGCGTTTCATCAGGGACGAGCTGGTCCTGCCGTACCTCGATGTCGAACTGGTCCGCTTCGACCTGGGCATCGAGCACCGGGACGCCACCCACGACCGGGTGACGGCCGAAGCGGCGGAAGCGGTCGTGCGGCACGGCGTCGGCGTGAAGTGCGCCACCGTCACGCCCGACGAGGCACGGGTCGCGGAGTTCGGCCTCAGGGGGATGTACCGCTCCCCGAACGCGACCATCCGCGACCGTCTCGGCGGCGGGATCTTCCGCGAACCCGTCGTCCTGCGGAACGTGCCGCGGGCCGTGCCCGGGGGGACCCGGCCCGTGGTGATCGCCCGGCACGCCTTCGGCGACCAGTACCGGGCCACCGAGCTGCGCATCCCCGGCGCCGGCACCCTCGCGCTGAGCTTCACCCCGGCCGACGGCTCCGACCCGGTCGACCTGGAGGTCCACCACTTCCCGGGCCCCGGCGTGGCGCTCGGCATGGTCAACCTGGACGAGTCCATCCGCGAGTTCGCGCGGGCCTCGTTCCGCTACGGACTGGCGCGCGGGCTCCCCGTCCACCTGTCCACGAAGAACACGGTGCTCAGGAAGTACGACGGCCGCTTCAAGGACCTCTTCCAGGAGGTCTTCGACACCGAGTTCCGGCGCGAGTTCGAGGCGTCGGGGCTGGGCCACGAGCACCGCCAGGTCGACGACATGGCGGCCTCGGCCCTGAAGGGCGCCGGCGGCTACGTGTGGGCGTGCAAGAACTACGACGGCGACATCCTGTCCGGGGTCCTCAGCCGGGGCGTCGGCTCGGCGGGCCTGATGACCTCGCTCCTCATGACCTCCGACGGCAGGACCGTGCTGTCGGAGGCGGCGCACGGCACGGTCACCCGCCACTACCGCAGGCACCAGGCGGGCCGGCCGACCTCGACCAACCCCATCGCGATGGTCTTCGCGTGGAGCCGCGGCCTCGCCCACCGCGCCCGGCTGGACGACACCCCCGAGCTCGCCCGGTTCGCCGGAACGCTGGAGGGCGCCTGCCTGGAGGTCGTCGAGGCCGGCCAGCTGACCCAGGACCTCGCGGTGCTGGTCGGCCCGGAGCAGCCGTGGCTGACGACCGAGCAGTTCCTGGCAGCCGTCGACGAGAACCTGCGCAAGCGCATGTCCGGCTGAGGCGGGCCTCCCGCGAACGCCGCGCGGCACCTACCCACGACCCGGTGCCCCGTCCTCCCCCCGTCGGAGGACGGGGCACCGTCGTGTTGGGGCGCCCCCCTCTGGCCCCCGGCCACGACGCTACGGCCGGCGGGGGCGGTGGGTCGTCCCGTGCCGGTTTGACCTTTCGCAAGGGGACGTACAACTTCCGCGGTACGGCCGCGGGCTGACGCACGCCCGTACGACCGGGGCCTACGCTGCGCCCGTGGGGAACAAGGGGCTGGTCGACGTCCTGCTGGCGGTGGGCTTCACCGCCGCCAGCATGCTGCTGGGGCACGAACGGCCGCCCGACGACTGGATACGCCTCGACCTGTTCGGCTACGCGCTGACCGCCCTGGTCAACCTGCCCATCCTGGTGCGCCGCCGGGCGCCGGTCGGTGTCTGCGTCTTCGTCTGCGCCGCCTGGACGCTCTACGTCGCCGCCGGTTACTGGCCGGTCGTCAACTCCATGGCGCCGCTCCTCGCGCTGTACACCGTCGCGGCCCTGCGCCCGGTGCGCACCGCGCTGGCCTGCGCCGCGCTGACCGGTGCGGTCTGGGTGTACGCCGGACTGACCGCGGCCCAGGGCTCGATGGCCACGGTGGCCGCCCAGGCCGTGGTGTTCCCGTTGGTGATGTGCCGTTTCGGGCGCTCGGCCCGGGTGTCGGGCAAGCGCGAGGAGCGGCTGGCCCGGCTCACCGAGCGGTTGCGGACCGAGCAGCAGGACCGGGCCCGGGAGGCGGTGGCGGAGGAGCAGGCGCGGATCGCCCGCGAGCTGCACGACGTCGTCGCCCACCACATGTCGGTGATCTCGGTGCAGGCGGGCATGGCCGCGTACGTGTTCCACACGTCCCCGCAGACCGCCCGCGGCGCGCTCGACACCATCTCCGACACCACCCGCGAGGCGCTCCAGGAGATGCGCCGCATGCTGAAGGTGCTCCGCGCCGGGCCGGGCGAGCCCGAGGAGGGCTGGGCCTCCTACGATCCGATGCCCTCGGTGACCCGGCTGGGGGAGATGATCGAGCGGGTGCGGGGGGCGGGGCTCGCCGTCGAGCTGCGGACCGAGGGCGAGCCCCGGCCGGTCGCCCCCGGCGTCGGCCTGTGCGCGTACCGGGTCGTGCAGGAGGCGCTGACCAACGTGCTCAAGCACGCCCCCCTCGCACGGGCCCGGGTCCTGGTCGGCTACGAGCCCCACCACCTGACGGTCACCGTCACCGACGACGGCGCGGGCACCACGGGCAGGGGCGGGGACACCGGGGCGCCATCCGGACGTTCCGATCCGGCCACATTCGGCCGGGGAACGGGACACGGGTTGATCGGCATGCGGGAGCGCGCCAGGCTCTACGGCGGGACGGTGGACACCGGCCCGCTCGGCGAGGGTTTCGAGGTACGGCTCGTGCTCCCCACGTCCGCGCGGGGGACAGAGCGGCGAGGGGACGCATCGGAGGCATGACCAGGGTGCTCGTCGTCGACGACCAGTTCCTGATCCGGGCGGGCCTCGTCGCGCTGCTGCACGCCGCACCCGGCATCGAGGTGGTCGGGGAGGCCGGCGACGGTGAGGAGGCGGTCGAGCGGGCGGCGCGCACCGCGCCGGACGTGATCCTCATGGACATCCGGATGCCGGGCATCAGCGGGGTCGTCGCCACCGAGCGCATCCTGGCCGCCGCGGAGGAACCGCCGCCGCGGATCCTCGTGCTCACCACCTTCGACCTCGACGAGTACGTCTACACCGCGCTGCGCGCCGGGGCCTCCGGTTTCCTGCTCAAGGACGCCGGCCCCGAACGCTTGATCACCGCCGTCCACGCCGTCGCCGGAGGGGACACCCTGTTCGCCCCGAGCGTCACCCGGCGGCTGATCGAGGCGTACGCCCCGCCGCGCCCGGGCGCCCCGCCCGCCGGCGCCGACCGTGCCCCGCCCGCCGAACTGGCGGCGCTGACCGCGCGCGAGGTGGAGGTGCTGCGGCTGATCGCCCGCGGCCTGTCGAACCCGGAGATCGCCGACCTGCTCTTCATCAGCGAGGCGACCGTCAAGACCCATCTGAACCGCACCATGGCCAAGCTCGACCTCGGCAGCCGTGCCCAGGCCGTCGTCCTCGCCTACGAGACCGGACTCGTCACCCCGCGGGGAGCATGAGGATTCTCCGGATTTCATGCATCGAGCGTATGTGCGTCGCTACCGTGGGTTGACCGACGGAGCCGGGGGGTGCGTGGTGGCACGGTGGGAGCCATTGCCCGAGACACTGGACGGTGCCGCGCGCCGTCTGGCCGTGCATCTGCGCCGGATGAAGGACCGCAGCGGGCTGAGCGTCCCGGCGCTGGCCGCGCGCACGGCGAGCAGCACCGGTGCCTGGGAGCAGTACCTCAACGGGGTGCGGATCCCGCCGCGCGACGCGGTCGAGGTGCTGGGGCAGCTCAGCGGCGCCGACTACGACCGGCTCATGGCCCTGTGGGAGCTGGCCGACCGCGGGGTCGCCGAGACCATGAAGGGCTTCCCGTACGCCGACCCGCTCGACCCGCTCGCCCCCGTCGAGGGGATGCCCCGGCACGCCCTGAGGCGTCGCCGCAAGGCGCTGCTGGCGGTCGCGGGCGGGCTGGTGCTCGGCGGGGTGTTCGCACTGCTCTTGGCGTCCGGGGTGGCCACGGACGGGAGCGGGCGCGCCGGGGCGCCGCTGTCCGGCCGCCCCACGGCCGGCGTGCCGGCCGGTCCGGTGCCCTCCGCCTCCCGCTCGGCCGGTTCCGCCGTCACCTCCTGGCCCGGGTCGGCCCCCGCGGCGGGGACGACGGACGCGGCGGCCTCGCGTACAGGGGGCGCCATGTCCCCGGACGGCGGCACGCCCGCGACGCAGGTGGCGCGGCCCGGCGTGACGTCCTCCGCCCCGGGACGCGACCCGCACACGGCGGCACCCGGCACGGCCGGGCCGACGACGGCCGCGCCCGGTGGCGGCGCACCCACCACCGAGGCACCCCCGCCCGCGACGAGCGCCCCGGCGGCGCCGGCGCCCTCCGCGTCCCCGAGCCGCAGCCCCGGCAAGGGGCTCTGCCTGGGCCTGATCATCCTGGGCATCTGCATCGGATGACGGGCGCAACCGGACGGGCCGCCCGAAGCATCCTCATCGGTAGCCTTCCGGACAGAACGGCAACGGCAAGAGGGGGAACGGGAGATGGCCCGCTGGCGGCCACTGGCCGATGACCTGGACCCGCGGGTACGGGAGTTCGCCGAGCAGCTGCGGCGCCAGGTCGACCGCGGCGGTCTGAGCGTCGCGGCGCTGGCCGAGGCGACCGGGTACAGCAGGAGTTCCTGGGAGCGGTATCTCAACGGGCGGCTGCTGCCGCCCCGTCACGCCGTGGTCGCGCTCGCCGGGGCGACGGGTGCCGACCCGGCCCACTTCACCACGATGTGGGAGGTCACCGAGCGGGTCTGGAGCCGCGCCGAGGGCCGCCACGACGTCACGATGGAGGCCCTCCGGATAGCCGAGGCCCGTGCCGCGCTGGGGGAGTTCGGCCCGGCCCCGGCCGCCGCGGTGACGGCCGCGGTGCAGGGGCCGCCGCCGGCCGCCCCCGCGGTACGGCGCCGTCCGGTCGTGCTCTTCGTGGTGGGCGTCGTGGCCGTCGTGCTGGCGGTGGTCGGCGCCACCGCGCTGACCGGAGGCGGTGACGGCGACGACCGCGCCCGGCCCGGCCCGTCCCGTACCGCCCACGCGGCCGTACTCCCCGCCGGGGTGAAGTGCACCGGCCAGGACTGCACCGGCAAGGACCCCGAGGGCATGGGCTGCGGCGGCGGCAACGCCCGTACGGCCGCGGCGGCCTGGGTGGGCGGCGCGTACGTCGAGATGCGCTACAGCCGGGTCTGCGCGGCCGTCTGGGCCCGCATCTCCGCCGGGGTCCCGGGTGACACGGTCAGCGTCACGGAAGCGGGCGGGGCCCGCCGCTCCCAGCGCAGCCGCATCGGCCGGGACCCCGCGGCGTACACCTCGATGCTCGCCGTCCGCACCCCCGGTGCCGCCCGCGCCTGCGCCACCCTCACCACGGGCCCCCGCGGCTGCGCCACACCTCCGCCGGGCTGACGACCGCGCGGCGCGGCACACCGGGGGACGCCCCGCGGGCACGCCGCTCCGGCGCGGCGGGTGCGGAGCCGATGGGACCGCCGGCGCGGGTGGCAGCGGGGTCGGCGGGACGGTGGCGCGCGGCGCCGGGCCACGCTCGGTGCCGGCATGGGTTTCGTGGCCGGTCGCCGCGTGCGGCGCGCCGCAGGTGTGCCGGTGGCGTCGTGCCGGCCGACGTCGAAGGGCGTGGGGCGGACGGGGCGGACGGTGCGGACGGTGTGGGCGGGGCGGACGGTGCGGGCGGGGCGCACGGGGCGGACGGTGACCGGGGCCACACCGGCAGTGGCTTCTGCCGCGACGGCGCGGGTATAGCCTGGCGTGGGTCTCTTGACGCCGAGAGATCCCCGTTCCGGGGCATGGGACGCTGCCGGGGCGGCAAGGGATCCAGCAGGAGAAGGCCAGGAGAAGGCAATGACTCGCACTCCCGTCAACGTCACCGTAACCGGAGCCGCCGGCCAGATCGGCTACGCGCTGCTCTTCCGCATCGCCTCCGGCCACCTGCTCGGCCCCGATGTCCCGGTGAAGCTGCGGCTGCTGGAGATCACCCCGGCCCTGAAGGCCGCCGAGGGCACCGCGATGGAGCTGGACGACTGCGCGTTCCCGCTGCTCAAGGGCATCGACATCTCCGACGACCCGAACGTCGCCTTCGACGGCACCAACGTGGGCCTGCTCGTCGGCGCCCGTCCCCGCACCGCCGGCATGGAGCGCGGCGACCTGCTGGAGGCCAACGGCGGCATCTTCGGCCCGCAGGGCAAGGCCATCAACGACCACGCCGCGGACGACATCCGCGTGCTCGTCGTCGGCAACCCGGCGAACACCAACGCGCTCATCGCGCAGTCCTCGGCCCCGGACGTCCCGGCCGACCGCTTCACCGCGATGACCCGCCTGGACCACAACCGCGCCATCTCGCAGCTGTCGAAGAGGACCGGCGTGCCGGTGAGCGAGATCCGCCGCCTCACCATCTGGGGCAACCACTCCGCCACCCAGTACCCGGACATCTTCCACGCCGAGGTCGCCGGCAAGAACGCCGCCGAGACCGTCAACGACGAGAAGTGGCTGGCCGAGGAGTTCATCCCGACCGTCGCCAAGCGCGGTGCCGCGATCATCGCGGCGCGTGGCGCCTCGTCCGCCGCGTCGGCCGCCAACGCCGCGATCGACCACGTCTTCACCTGGACCAACGGCACCGCCGAGGGTGACTGGACCTCCGCCGGTGTCGTCTCCGACGGCTCCTACGGCGTGCCGGAGGGCCTCATCTCCTCCTTCCCGGTGACCGCGAAGGACGGCAGGTTCGAGATCGTCCAGGGCCTGGAGATCAACGAGTTCTCCCGTGCGCGCATCGACGCGTCGGTGAAGGAGCTCGAGGAGGAGCGCGAGGCGGTCCGCGGCCTCGGCCTCATCTGATCCCGGGACACCGAGTCCCACGAGCGGCCCTCCGCCGCGCTCCCGCAAGGGCGCGGCGGAGGGCCGCTTCGCGTGCTGCTCAGTCCGTGTGGGCGGCGAGCAGCGCGCAGAGCACGTCCAGCGAGCCGGCGAAGGCGTGCTCGGGCGGGGCGCCGTAGCCGACGACGATGGCGTCGTCGTCCGTGCCGCCGAAGTCGGCGACGCTCTGCAGGGCGAGGCCGCGCTCCCGCGCCCGCACGACGAGCTCGCCGGCCGAGGTGCCGGGCGGCAGCCGCAGTACGGCGTGGAGGCCGGCGGCGATGCCCGACACCCGCACGGCGGGGGCGCGGGTGGCGAGCGCGGTGACGAGGCGGTCGCGGCGGCGGCGGTAGTGCAGCCGCATCCGGCGCACATGGCGGTCGTAGCCGCCGGAGACGATCAGTTCGGCCAGGGTCAACTGGTCGAGGACCGGGGACTGGTGGTCGGCGAGGACCTTCTCGGCGAGCACGGGCTCCACGAAGGCGGGCGGCAGGGCGAGCCAGGCCAGCCGCAGCCCGGGGACGAGGCTCTTGCTGGCGGTTCCGGCGTACACGACGTGCTCGGGCGCGAGGCCCTGCAGCGCGCCGACGGGCTGCCGGTCGTAGCGGAACTCCCCGTCGTAGTCGTCCTCGACGACCAGTCCGCCGGTCTCGCGCGCCCAGGTCACGGTCGCCGTGCGCCGCGCGGGGGAGAGCGGGGCACCGTACGGGAACTGGTGCGCGGGCGTGAGCAGCGCGGCGTCGACGCCGGCGTCGAGCGCGCAGACCTGCGCGCCGTCGTCGTCGACGGTCAGCGGGACGGTGGTGAGCCCGGACTTCCGCAGGATGCGCAGGGTGTGCGGGTAGCCGAGCGCCTCGACGGCGACGCGGCGGGCTCCGCGGGTCCGCAGGGTACGGCCGATCAGCCCGGCGGCCTGGACGAAGCCCGTGCACACCACGACGAGCTCCGGGGCGGTGCGCACCCCGCGCACCCGGCCCAGGTACGCCGCGAGGGCCTCGCGCAGTTCGGGGCGGCCGCGCGGATCGGTGTAGCCGAGGGCGTCGTTGGGCGCGGCCGCCAGGGCGCGGCGTGCGGCGGCGGACCATGCGGCGCGGGGGAACGAGCCGAGGTCGGGGGAGCCGGGCCGCAGGTCGTAGGGGACGTGCTCCCGGCGCCACGGCGGTCCGGCCGGCGGCTCCGAGGCGCCGGCCGGGTCCGTGGTGCCGTCCGGCCGCGGGGTTCCGGCGAGAGTGCGACCGCCGGGCGGCGGGGCGGCGGGCGGGCCGGCCGGGCGCCAGCCGTCGCCGACCCGTGTGCCGGAGCCCTGGCGGGCCGTCAGCCAGCCCTCGGCCACCAGCTGTCCGTAGGCGTCGGCGACGGTGTTGCGGGCGACACCCAGGTCCTTGGCGAGCGCCCGGGAGGACGGCAGCCGGGTGCCGGGGGCGAGCCTGCCGTCGCGCACCGCCTCGCGCAGCGCGTCCTCCAGCCCGGCGCGCGCACCGGAGCCGCCGGCGAGGTCCAGATGAAGGTCGACTCCTGAAATGGCCCACTCGTTCACCCTTCAAGTGGACCACGGGACGAGGCCACCCCGTCACTAGGTTGGCCTGCATGACGATGATCACGACTTCCGCCGTTGCGCCGTCGGGCCCCGGCCCGGACGACCTGGTCCCTGCCCACGCGCCGCGCATGGCGCTCGGCAGGACAGCCCCCGACTTCTACAAGGCGATGATCGCCCTGGACGCGGCCGCGGCCAGTGGCCTCGACCCGGTGATCACGGAGCTGGTGAAGGCCCGTTCCTCGCAGCTCAACGGCTGCGCCTACTGCGTGGACCAGCACCTGGCCGACGCCCGCAAGCTGGGGCTGACGGAGCAGAAGCTGAACGGGCTCACCGTGTGGTGGGAGACCCCCTTCTACACCGTCCGCGAGCGTGCCGCGCTGGCGCTGGCGGAGGCGGTGACCCGGCTGGGCGAACGCGGAGTCCCTGATGACGTCTACGACGAGGCCGCACGCGTCTTCGACGAGGAGGAACTGCCCCGGCTGATCGCCATGTGCGTCACCATCAACGCCTGGAACCGCATCGGCGTGACGACGCGGATGTCCCCGGCGGTGCGCCCCGACGGCGTCTGACCGCCGGGACGCATCCCGCGTCGGGCCCGTGCCCCCGGGCTCAGGCCGACAGCACGGCCCGCAGCTGGTCCAGACCCCAGTCCAGGTCCTCCTTGGAGATGACCAGCGGCGGCGCGAGCCGGATCGTGGAGCCGTGGGTGTCCTTGACCAGGACGCCCCGCTCCAGGAGCCGTTCGGAGATCTGCCGGCCGGTGCCGTGCTCCGGGGCGATGTCCACGCCCGCCCACAGTCCGCGGCCCCGGACCTGCGTGACGGCCCCGCTGCCGGTCAGCAGCGCCAGCTCGTGGTGCAGGTGGTCGCCGAGCTCGGTGGCCCGCTGCTGGTACTCCCCGGTGCGCAGCATCGCGAGGACCTCCAGCGCCACCGCGCAGGCCAGTGGGTTGCCGCCGAAGGTGGAGCCGTGCTCACCGGGGCGGTAGACCCCGAGCACCTCCGCCGAGGACACGACCGCCGAGACCGGGACGACGCCCCCGCCGAGCGCCTTGCCCAGCACGTACATGTCCGGGACGACGCCCTCGTGCTCCGACGCGAAGGTCCGGCCCGTCCGGCCCAGGCCCGACTGGATCTCGTCGGCGATGAAGAGGATCCCGCGCTCCTTGGTGAGCCGGCGCACGCCCGCCCAGTACCCGGCCGGCGGCACCAGGACCCCCGCCTCGCCCTGGATCGGCTCCATCAGCACCGCCACCGTACGGTCGTCCAGGGCCGCCTCCAGGGCGGACAGGTCGCCGTAGGGGACGATCTCAAAGCCCGGGGTGTAGGGGCCGAAGTCCGCGCGGGCCTCGGGGTCGGTGGAGAAGCTGATGATCGTGGTCGTCCGCCCGTGGAAGTTGTCCGCCGCGACGACGATCTTGGCCTGGCCGTCCGGCACGCCCTTGACCTTGTAGCCCCACTTCCGGGCCGTCTTCACCGCCGTCTCGACGGCCTCCGCGCCGGTGTTCATCGGCAGCACCATCTCCATGCCGCACAGCTCGGCCAGCTCCGCGCAGAAGCGCGCGAAGCGGTCGTGGTGGAAGGCCCGCGAGGTGAGCGTCACGCGGTCGAGCTGGGCCTTGGCGGCCTCGATGAGACGGGCGTTGCGGTGCCCGAAGTTCAGCGCCGAGTAGCCGGCGAGCATGTCGAGGTACCGGCGGCCCTCGACGTCCGTCACCCAGGCGCCTTCGGCGGAGGCGACGACGACCGGGAGGGGGTGGTAGTTGTGGGCGCTGTGCGCCTCGGTGGCGGCGATGTGCTCGGCGGCGGTCGACACGTGAGTGCTCCGTTCGTGGTACGTCGGGAGTTGTGGCGCTGGGACCCGGTGGGGCCCCTTTCTATCGTCGCTCGTCCCGGATGCGAAGAAACCTCGCGCCGGGCGGCGCCCCGACCGGCGTTGCTAGGCTGGCCACGGGTCGTGACTGGCGCGCTGGGATGGGATTGACCATCGGGGAGCGGCCCGTGAACTGTGTGCCGTGCGCCTGGGCCGTCCCGTGTGCCGTGTCGTGCAGCAGGAGGTCTGACATGCCGAGTGGTTCCACCGAATCCACCGCCTTCCGCAGTGCCCTCGAAGTGATCAGGGGTGTCGAGCCGCGCGTGGCCGACGCCATCGGCCAGGAGCTGGAGGACCAGCGCGCCTCGCTCAAGCTCATCGCCAGCGAGAACTACGCCTCCCCGGCGGTGCTGCTGGCCATGGGCAACTGGTTCAGCGACAAGTACGCCGAGGGCACCGTCGGCCGCCGCTTCTACGCAGGCTGCCGCAACGTCGACACCGTCGAGGCGCTCGCCGCCGAGCACGCGCGCGAGGTCTTCGGAGCCCAGCACGCATACGTGCAGCCGCACTCCGGCATCGACGCCAACCTCGTCGCCTTCTGGGCCGTGCTCGCCGCGCGGGTCGAGGCGCCCGCGCTGGAGCGGGCCGGGGCCCGCCAGGTCAACGACCTGTCCGAGGAGGACTGGGCGCGGCTGCGCCACGAGCTCGGAGACCAGCGGATGCTCGGCATGTCCCTGGACGCGGGCGGCCACCTCACGCACGGCTTTCGTCCGAATATTTCCGGAAAAATGTTCAACCAGCGCAGCTACGGCACCGACCCCGCCACAGGGCTGCTGGACTACGAGGCGCTGCGCAAGACCGCCCGCGAGTTCCGGCCGCTCGTCATCGTGGCGGGCTACTCCGCCTATCCGCGGCTGGTGAACTTCCGGATCATGCGGGAGATCGCCGACGAGGTCGGCGCCACGCTGATGGTCGACATGGCGCACTTCGCGGGCCTGGTCGCCGGCAAGGTCCTCACCGGTGACTTCGACCCCGTGCCGCACGCGCAGATCGTCACCACCACCACGCACAAGTCGCTGCGCGGCCCGCGCGGCGGCATGGTGCTGTGCGACTCCTCGCTCGCCGAGCAGGTCGACCGCGGCTGCCCCATGGTGCTCGGCGGTCCGCTGCCGCACGTCATGGCCGCCAAGGCGGTGGCCCTGGCGGAGGCCAGGCGCCCCGACTTCCACTCCTACGCGCAGCGCATCGTGGACAACTCCCGGGCCCTGGCCGAGGGGCTGCTGCGGCGCGGCACCACGCTGGTGACCGGCGGCACGGACAACCACCTCGTCCTGATCGACGTCGAGTCCTCCTACGGGCTCACCGGCCGGCAGGCCGAGGCCGCCCTGCTGGACTCGGGCATCGTCACCAACCGCAACTCCATCCCCCAGGACCCCAACGGAGCCTGGTACACCTCCGGCATCCGCATCGGCACCCCGGCGCTGACCACCCGCGGCCTCGGCACGGGCGAGATGGACGAGATCGCCGGGCTGATCGACCGGGTGCTCACGGCCACGACGGCGGGCGTCACCTCGGCCGGCAAGCCGTCCAAGGCTCAGCACGTGCTGGACGGGAAGGTCTCCGACGAGATCGCGCAGCGCGCGACGGACCTGCTGGCAGGCTTCCCGCTCTACCCCGGGATCGACCTCGGCTGACCCTCCGCCCGCACGGGGTGCGTGCCGGCACGGCACGCACCCCCGTCGCGTCAGATGTCGACGAGTGCCTGGCGGGGCCCCTCCTCGGGCGTGCGGCGGGATATCCGGCGCAGGACGAGGAAGGTGCCTGCGCCGCCCACCAGCAGGCCGGCGCCGAGCCCGGGCAGGGAGAGCCACCAGCCGTCCGCTCCGCCGCCGTCGCCGGCCGCCGCGGGCTGCGGGGCCGCCACGGGGGTCTCCTCGACGGCCGCGGCGTCGTCAGAGCCGGGCAGGTAGTCGGGGGCGCTCACGCCGAGGCCCTTGTCGGCGCCCATGAGGCCCAGCCGGCCGAGGAGGCGACGGAGGTCCTCGGAGCGCGCCGCCTTGCGCCACACACCCTCGTCCGGCGGACCCGTCTCCGCCGGCGAGAGGGAGTGGACCCAGGCGCCGCCGGGGCCGTCCGGGTACACGTGGTCCACCTTCCAGACCGACACGTCGTGGACCAGCCAGGTGAGGGTGACCTGGCGGTGCCGGTCGTCCATCACGTCCGTCAGCGACTTCGGCGCCTTCTGCGCCGGCCCGTCGCCGATGGACTGCTCCAGTTCCCGGTAGTCGGGTGAACTGGTGTACACACCCGCTGCCTTGCCGCTGGCCGGAGCGACCAGCATCACGCTGGTCGGCCCGCCCGCGGCGGCCGGCCCCGACCCGCCGATCACGGCGGCGAACGCCGTCACGGTGACTCCGGCCCAGGTGACGAACCTGCTGATCCGCATCCGCTCCCCCTCTCGCTCGGTCCTGCCCCTGTTACACCGCCCGGGCCCGCGAGGTTCCCGTCCGTGTCAGGAGACAGGCCCTAACGCCGCCGGGCGGAGTCCGCGACGCTGAGCGCGCGTGCCAGGTCCGGTACGCCCTCCAGGCGCAGCGTCGTCCCCCCGCGCTGCCAGACCAGGGTCGGCCCGGCGGTCCGGGGGGCCTCACGGCGGGTACGGCCGTCGGGGTCGACCAGTTGCACGTAGTGGGGCTCCGCGAACCACACCCCGTAGCCGGTCCCGGTGCCCAGGTCGACCCATTCGGCCGCCCCGCCGACCTTTTTGAGGAAGACCATGTCGATCGTGGCCCGGAACTGGTCGAGCCGTACCGTGCGCCCGTCCACCCGCCAGCTCATCGACAGCACCCACCCCCCGTCGACGACCGCCACCCCGTCCGGCTCGCCCAGCTCCGCCGGCACGTACGCCCCGTCCAGCGGCGCGTCGCCCCGCACCGGCGGCGGCGCGCCGCCGGACGGGCGGGCGGAGGGGTCCCGGTGCACGACGACGCCGCCGAAGCCGAACCAGTCCGCGACCGCGGCCCGCACCGGCGGGGTCAGCACCAGCACCACCAGCAGCCCGCACAGCACCGCCGTCAGGGCCCGCCAACGTGCCGCGGCCCACGCGCGCGCACGGGCGCCGCGGCCCGGCGGGGGGACGACAGGGGCCGGTACCGCCTCGGCCAGCAGCCGGGCCAGCACCTGCTCGGCGACGGAGTCGGGCGACGGCGCCGGGATCTCCAGCCACCGGCCCGTCTCGCGCAGCTCCTCCGGGAGCCGGTCGGTCATGGGCGCCGCCCCCCGTCGTCGTACCGGCCGGCCGGCACCGGCTCGCCGAGCCCCGCCCGCAGCCGGGCCAGGGCCCGGTGCAGCCGGGACTTCACCGTGCCACGCGGCCAGCCGAGCACCGTCGCCGTCTCCTCCTCGTCCAGGTCCAGCAGATAGCGGCAGGTGACCACCATGCGGTGCGGTTCGCTCAGCGCCTGTACGGCGGCCAGCAGCTCCGTCCGGCGCTCCCGCGACACCGCCAGCGACTCCGGGTCGTCCGCCGCGGGGGGCAGGGCCTCCAGGGCGGCGTTGCGCTCCACCGCCGACCGCAGACGGCGGGCCGCCCGCCCGGCGTTGCGCGCCTCGTTGGCGACGATCCGCAGCAGCCACGGCCGGAAGGCCGCCCCCTCCTTGAAGGTCGCGAGCGCGCGGTACGCCTTGACGAAGGAGACCTGCACCACGTCCTCCGCGTCGGAGCCCGCGCCGAGCAGCACGGCGGTACGGTGCGCGACGTCCGCGTGCAGGCGCACCAGCTCCGCGTACGCCTCCCGCTCACCGGCGCGCACGCGCGCGATCACCGCCGCCTCCCCCTCCGTGGCGGACCCCCTCCCGTCGCCGGCGCCGCCCCCGTGCGGCCCCCGTCACCCCTTCTACACCGCTGCCCGCCCCCGGGTTCCCACCGCGGCCATGGAATCCGCGCGGACCTGAGAGAATGAGTGCCATGGCTCTCGATCGTCCCCGTGTGCTCTCCGGCATCCAGCCCACCGCAGGCTCGTTCCACCTGGGCAACTACCTGGGCGCGGTCCGCCAGTGGGTGGCCCTGCAGGAGTCCCACGACGCCTTCTACATGGTCGTCGACCTCCACGCGATCACCGTGCCGCAGGACCCGGCCGAGCTGCGCGCCAACACCCGGCTCGCCGCCGCCCAGCTCCTCGCCGCGGGGCTCGACCCGGAGCGCTGCACCCTGTTCGTCCAGAGCCACGTCCCCGAACACGCGCAGCTCGGCTGGGTGTTCAACTGCCTCACCGGCTTCGGCGAGGCGTCCCGCATGACGCAGTTCAAGGACAAGTCCGCCAAGCAGGGCGCCGACCGGGCCACTGTCGGCCTGTTCACGTACCCGATCCTGCAGGTCGCGGACATCCTGCTGTACCAGGCGAACGCCGTCCCCGTCGGCGAGGACCAGCGCCAGCACATCGAGCTCACCCGCGACCTCGCGGAGCGCTTCAACGGGCGCTTCGGCGACACCTTCACCGTCCCGGACGCCTACATCGTCAAGGAGACGGCGAAGATCTACGACCTGCAGGAACCGCTGTCGAAGATGAGCAAGTCGGCGGCGTCCCCGAAGGGCCTGATCAACCTCCTGGACGAGCCCAAGGCCTCCGCGAAGAAGATCAAGAGCGCGGTCACCGACACCGACACCGTGATCCGCTACGACGAGCAGGAGAAGCCGGGCGTCAGCAACCTGCTGACCATCTACTCCACCCTCACCGGCACCGGAATCCCGGAACTCGAGCAGAAGTACGAGGGCAAGGGCTACGGTGCGCTCAAGACCGACCTCGCGGAGGTCTTCGTGGAATGGGTCACGCCGTTCCGCGAGCGCACCCAGGAGTACCTGGGCGACCCGGAGACGCTGGACTCGGTCCTCGCCAAGGGTGCCGAGAAGGCCCGGTCCGTCGCCGCGGAGACCCTGGCGAAGGCGTACGAGAGGATCGGCTTCCTGCCCGCCAAGCACTGACGGCCCTTCCCGCCCCGGGACGCCCGGGAAAGAGGGGCCTTAGGTCCCGCGCAGGTGTGACGGACGACGCTCGCGCGGGAGGCCGCGCGCGCGTCACACTGGCTCTGACGGAGTTGTGTCGTACGGCGTGCGTACGATGCCGCGAACCGACCCGGGGAAGGGGTGAACGCGTGGGAAACCGCATGATCGGCGTGTCGATCGCGGTCCCCGAGCCTTACGGCAGCCTGCTGCAGCAGCGCCGTGCGGGCTACGGAGACCCTCTGGCGTACTGCATCCCCACCCACGTCACGCTGCTCCCGCCGACCGAGGTGGACGCGGCGCTGCTCCCGGCCTTCCGGGAGCACCTCGCCGAGGTCGCCGCCTCCGGCCGCGGCTTCCCCATGCGGCTGGAGGGCACGGCCAGCTTCCGGCCGGTCACCCCGGTCGTCTACGTCGACCTCGTCCAGGGCGGCCCCGACTGCGCCGAGCTGCAGGAGCGGGTCCGCTCCGGCCCGGTCCGCCGCGAGCTCCAGTTCCCGTACCACCCGCACGTCACCATCGGCCACGGCATCCCCGACGAGGCGCTGGACCGCGCCGAGACGGAGCTCGCCGACTTCGCCGCCGCCTGGACCGTCAGCTGCTTCTCGCTCTACGAGCAGGACGACGAGGGCGTCTGGCGCAGTGTGCGGGACTATCCCTTCGGCGGCGGTGCCGGGCATCCCCTCGTGCCGCACCAGCCCGGTGCGTGCGAGCCGCTCAGCCCGGCTCCCGCGGGAGGCCCGCCGCACGTGTGAGCACGCCGGGCGGGGCCGCGCACGACGGCCCGCCTACGCTGCCGCCATGCACCCCACACTCGCGGCGGACCGCGCACACCTCCCCGAACTCCTCCAGGCCGTACGGGACCTGGCCGCCCGTGAGCTGGCGGCCGTCGACGACCGCCCGGCCGCCCGCCCCGGGCCCGCACCCGAGCCGCAGCCCCTGCCCGTCACCGGGACCGGTGCCGACGGCGCGCTCGCGCTCTTCGAACGGCGCTGGGCACCCGGTTTCTCGGGCAGCGCCGGACCGCGCTACCTGGGCTTCGTCACCGGGGGAGCGACCCCCGCCGCCGTCGCGGGGGACTGGCTCACCAGCACCTACGACCAGAACGTCTCGGCGGGCGGCGACTCGTCCGCCGCCGCCCTGGAACGCGAGACCGTCGGCTGGCTCCGCGCGATGTTCGGCCTCGGCGCGGAGCACAGCGGTGCCTTCGTCACCGGCGCGACGGTCTCCAACACCGTGGGCCTGGCCGTGGCGCGCGAGTGGCTCGGCGAGCGGCGGGGGCTGTCCGTCTCCCGCGACGGACTGGCCGCGCTCGGCCCGGTGACGGTGCTCTCCGGCACCCCGCATTCCAGCGTCGACAAGGCCCTGTCCGTCCTCGGGCTCGGCCGGTCGTCCCTGACCTCCGTGCCGGTGCTGCCCGGTGGCCGCGAGGCGGTGGACGTCGACCGCCTCGACGCGGCGCTGACGGCTCTGGAGGGCCGCCCGGCCGTCGTGGTCGCGAACGCCGGCACCGTCAACACCGTCGACTTCGACGACCTGCGTGCGATCGCCGCCCTGAAGGAGCGTCACGACTTCTGGCTCCACGTCGACGCCGCGTTCGGCGGCTTCGCCGCGCTGTCACCCGCGTACGCGCACCTCACCGAGGGCATCGACGCCGCCGACTCCGTCTGCGTCGACCTCCACAAGTGGCTGAACGTGCCCTACGACGCCGCCGTGCAGTTCACCCGCCGTCAGGACCTCCAGGTCCGGGTCTTCCACAACGCCTCGCCCTACCTGGGCCTGCCCGCCCTCCCCGATCCCGACTTCCTCCACCTCACCCCCGAGAACTCCCGACGGCTGCGCGCCCTCGCCGCGTGGTTCTCCCTCACCGCCTACGGCGTCGAGGGCCACCGCGAGGTCGTCGAGCGCAACGCCGCCTGCGCCCGGCGCCTCGGCGAGCGCATCGAAGCCGACCCGCGCCTGCGGCTCCTGGCTCCCGTCCGGCTCAACGTCGTCTGCTTCACCCTGGCCGGCGACCCCACGGCCGAGCGCGTGGGCGCGTTCGTCCGCGCCGTCGCCGCCTCCGGCGAGGCCTTCCTCACCCCGACGGTCCTCCACGGAGTGCCCGCGGTGCGCGCCGCGTTCAGCAACTGGCGTACATCCGAGGCCGACACGGACCGTGTCCTGGACGCGATCACCGCCGCGACGGCGACCGCCACCTAGAGTGCACGTCGTGACGGAGGGCAGGCGCGCGGTATGGAATGGCTGACTCGGCTCCCAGTGATCGGACCGTGGATCGCGCGGCTCATGCGCACCCACGCCTGGCGCACGTACGAGCACCTGGAGAGCGTGCACTGGACGCGGCTGGCCGCCGCCATCACCTTCGTCAGCTTCGTCGCGCTCTTCCCGCTGCTGACGGTCGGCGCCGCCGTCGGCGCGGCCCTGCTGTCCCCCGGTCAGCTCAAGGAACTCGAGGGCAAGCTGGCCGAGCAGGTGCCGGGCATCGCCGACCAGCTCAACATCGGCGGGCTCGTCGACAACGCGGGCACGGTGGGCACCATCGCCGCCGTCCTGCTGGTCCTGACCGGCGTCAGCTGGGTCGGCGCCCTGCGCGACTGCCTCAGGGCGATCTGGCACAAGGACGACGAGTCCGAGAACCCGTTCCTCCAGAAGCTCAAGGACTTCGGCGTCCTGGTCGGCCTGGGCGCCGTCGCGCTGTTCTCCGTCGCCTGCTCGGCCCTCGCCGGGACGGCCGTCGGCCGTCTCGGCGACGCCATCGGCCTCGACGAACACGGACCGGGGCGGGCCCTGTTGTCGGTGGCGGGCTTCTGCATCGCCGTCCTCGTCGACCTGCTGATCCTCGCCTACCTGCTCACCCTGCTGCCGGGCGTCACACCGAACCGCCGCGACGTCCTCGTGGCGAGCCTCATCGGCGCGATCGGCTTCGAGGTGCTGAAGCTGCTCATCAGCGGATACCTGCAGAGCGTGGCCACCAAGAGCATGTACGGCGCCTTCGGGGTGCCCATCGCGCTGCTGCTCTGGATCAACTTCACGGCCAAGCTCCTGCTGTACTGCGCGGCCTGGACGGCCACCCCGCACAGCGCGCAACAGGCCGCCGCCCGCGAGGACCAGCCGGGCGGGCCGGGCGAGCCGGCCGAGCCCGAGCGCGGACGGCCCGCCCGGCCCGAGCAACCCGGGACCGCCTGACAGCCGGGCAGGGCCCCGGCGGTCAGTAGGCCGGCATCGCCGGCCAGGCACCCCGCCGGGCCAGGTCGACGACGAGGGCGGCGACGTTCCACGCGTCGTCCTCGCCGCGGTGGTGGCGGCCTTCCAGGGGCAGCCCGACGAGCCGCAGCGCCTCCGCCATGCCGGCGCGCTTGGTGAGGCGGTGGGCCTGGGTGAAGAGCGTCTTGACGTTGGTGTGCCGGCTGCCGAAGGGGTACGTCGTGTCGGTGGCCCGGCACTGGCGGTTGAACTGGTGGCGGTCGTAGTCGCCCCAGCTCGCCCACGGACGCGATCCCGCCCGGTGCTCGACCGCGAGCAGCTTGCAGGCGTCCGCGAAGTCCAGCCCCGAGTCCACCTCGGCCTGCGTCAGACCGGTCAGTTGGGTGCAGAAGGGACTCACGGAGGAGCGCGCGGGCCGTACGAGCACGCGTTGGCGGGCGACGCGTTCGCCCGCGACGAGGTCGACGACGGTCAGCCCGATCTCGATGATCTCGCTCACCGAGCCCTGCGGCGGTTCGCCGTCCCAGCACGTCGCCTCGACGTCGATGACGTTCAGGAGTCCCAGGTCACTGTCCATGGCGCGAACCCTACGTCGAGATCCGGCCACTGGTCACTACTGTTTACGCACGGTTTTGTCACTCTGAGTTCGAACCAGACCGTTTTACCGATGCCGTACGGCCGAGGTTGAACGTTCCAGGCGTCGGCGAGCATCTCCACGAGCGCCAGCCCGCGCCCCGACTCGTCCGTGGCCGAGGCCTGCCGCGGTACGGGCGGGTCGTCGCAGGCGTCGCAGACCTCCACCCGCAGGATCCCCGGGACGAGGACGGCCCGAGCGGCGATGCTCCGGTCCGGCGGGACCCGCGCGTGGCGGACGGCGTTGCCCATCAGCTCGCTGAGCAGCAGGACCGCGGTGTCCGTCGCCTCGGCGGGCAGGCCCCACGCGACGGCCTGTTCGCGCAGCCGGGCCCGCGCCCGGCCGACGCTGCGCGGGTGGCGCGAAAACCACCACTCGGCAGGGGGAGTTGTCTCGTTCATGGCTCAAAAGTGCAGGTCGCGGCGTACGGTCGGGAGGAGCGGCGCGAGTACGGAGGGTGGTTGTACCCGAGTGGCGAGTGACGTGTCCCCGCCCCCGATGGCGTGGCGGTACTGCGGCAACCAGGTCAAGCTCTGGCGCGAGCACGCCGGCGTCACGCGCGAGCAGCTGGCCGACGAGGCGGGGTACGGCTACGAGACCGTCAAGTCGATGGAGCAGGGGCGCCGCCGCCCGACGCAGCGGCTTCTCCAGGTGGCCGACGGGCTCTGCGGGGCGCGGGGCAAGCTGACGGCGGCGGAGGCGTTCCTGGCCCCGGAGAAGTACCCGACCTACGCCCGGGAGTACATGCGGTACGAGGCCGAGGCGATCGCCGTCAACTGGTACGAGAGCCAGTACATCCCGGGGCTTCTCCAGAGCGAGCCCTACGTGCGCACGTTGCTCGCGTCCCATTGGCCACCGCTCGACGAGGAGACGCTCGAAGGACGCGTGGCGGCGCGGCTGGAACGCCAGTTGATGTTGGACAACCGGACCCGCTCGTTCAGCTTCGTGGTGGAGGAGTCGGCGCTGCGCTCCTTCTCGGACAGCGACGCGCACCGGGAGCAGCTGCGGACGCTGCTGGTGCGGGGGCGGGCCCGGAACATCACCATCCAGGTCATGCCCGCGGACCGGGGCCTGCACCCCGGGCTGCACGGCCCGTTCGTGTTGCTGGAGACCGCCGAACACCAGCACCTCGTCTACGAGGAGGGGCAGACCACGGGAATCCTCTATGCGGACCCGGCCCGGGTCAGTATCGTCATGCGGCGCCACGACATGATCACCCGCCAGGCCCTCGGCCCCGAGGAGTCCGCGCGGTTCATCGAAGACTTGGCGGGGAGGCCATGACCGAAGGACACGTGTGGTTCACGTCCAGCCACAGCAATTCCGAGGGCGGCGCGTGCGTCGAGGTCGCGTTCGGCCCGGGCGCGGTCCTGGTGCGCGATTCCAAGGACCGGGCCGGGGCCCGGCTGACGTTCACCGCGGCGGCGTGGGTGGACTTCGTGGCGTACGCCGTCACGCGCGGCGCAGCCGACGCCAGGAGATGACGCCCATCAGCGCCGCGATGACGATCGGCGTGGCCGTGTTCTCGCCGTCGAAGCAGACGACCTGGAAGGTGCACGCGCCCGCCATCAGGCCGATGAAGGCCACCGCCGCGATCCCGGCCAGGCGCGGGACGAGAAGAGCGACGGCGCCGGCGAGTTCGAGCGCGCCGATGAGGTACATGAACCAGGCGCCGTAGCCGATGACGTCGAAGCTCTCGACGGCCGAGGGATGGGCGACGAGTTTCGGCATGGCGCTGGCGATCGCGAAGAAGAGGGCGAGCAGGATCTGCAGCGCCCACACGGCGGTGTCGGCGCGGCTGCGGTCGCGGGACGGGGTGGTCGTGGCGGTGGCGGTCATCGTGGTTTCCTCCGGTGTCAGGGTGTACGCGGAGGTGGACCGGCGGGCCGCCCGGAAGTCATCGGCTCAGCGCAGGAAATGCGCGGCGGTGAACCATGCTGCGGCCAGCAGCAGCACGGTGATCAGGATGTAGCCCACGAGGTAGACCCCGGCGAGCACCGCCGCAGGGGCGGCGATGATCCAGCCGGCGCGTCCGGCCGGGGTCTTGGCCCGGAAGGCCGAGCGGAGACAGTAGGCGACCGCGACGAGGCCCAGGACGAGCCCGATGACCGACAACATGCCCATGGAGTGCTCCCTTCCCGTACCGGTACGTGCTTCCTGGGTACTTGGTCGGGGTGCCCGCGCGGCAGGGGGCGGTCGCAGCGGGGTGGGCGCACGAGCCGCACGTGCGCCGTCGAGCGCCCCCCTGGCCGGGGGCATGTGCGCTTGGCACGACACGGCCGCGGCCGGGCCGCAGGACCGACGGGAACGATCTTGAGGCTGGGGCCGGCCCCGTGGGACCCGCCGCCGCCGGCGGAACGGGGCGAGCCGGATCAGGCCACGCCCCGCGGTGGTCAGACCGGACGGTCCGCCGTGGCTTCGGCCTTCTGCCCGGTGCCTTCCTCCGCCTCGGACTTCTTCTCCGCCGTATCCTCAGCCGCGTCCTTCGCCGTGGTCTCCTTCACCCCGGCTTCGCCCTCCGGCTTCGCGGCGCCGGCCTTCTCGTCGTCCGGCTTCCCCCCTTCGGCCTTCCCCCCTTCGGCCTTCACCGCGTCCGCCTCCACGGGCTTCGCGGCCGCGTCGTCGCCGGGTCCGGCCGGGGCGGGGATGGCGGCCTTCGCCGTCCGCTGCGGAAGCGGCCAGCGGCGCCGTACGAGGTAGGCCAGGGCGGCGACGACCAGGACGGAGCCGCCGGCGAGCGCGAGGGCCGTCCAGGCCCCGCCGCCGCCACCGGAGGCGGCGGGCGCGGCGGCCTGACGCGGGGTCTCCTTGCGGGGGGAGGCGGAGGATGAGGGAGAAGCCGACGGGACGGCGGACTTCGGCGGTACCAGGGTGCCGACGGGGGTGACCATGCCGTCCGCCTTGAACCCCCAGTCGAGCAGCTTCGCCGCCTCCTTGTAGGCCATGTTGTGGCCCGCGCCGGGGTGCATCACGGTCACCAGCAGCGTGCGGTCGCCGCGCTGCGCGACACCGGTGAAGGTGTTGCCCGCCTTGCTGGTGTAACCGTTCTTCACGCCCGCGATGCCCTGGTAGGTCGGGAGGTCGTAGTCACCGGAGAGCAGCCGGTTGGTGTTCCGTATCTCGAAGGTCTTGCGGGTCTTCGTGGCCTTCTTGCCCTTCTTCGCCTTGGTCGTCTTCCACTCGCCGGGGAACTTGGCGCGCACGGTGGAGCAGTACTCGCGGAAGTCCGCGTTCTGCAGGCCGGAGCGGGCGAAGAGCGTCAGGTCGTACGCCGAGGAGACCTGGCCGGGCATGTCGTAGCCGTCCGGGGAGATCACGGTGGTGTCGTCCGCCTGCAGGTCCGCGGCCTTGCGCTGCATCTCCAGCACGGTCGCGTCCACGCCGCCGTTCATGGACGACAGGACGTGCACGGCGTCGTTCCCGGATTGGAGGAAGACCCCGAGCCACAGGTCGTGGACGGTGTAGGTGAGGTTCTCCTTGATGCCCACGAGGCTGCTGCCCGCGCCGACCCCGTCGAGGTCGGAGGGGAGCACCTTGTGGGTCTGCGTCTTGTCCAGCTTGGGCAGCACCGTGTCCGCGAACAGCATCTTGAGCGTGCTGGCGGGGGGCAGCTTCCAGTGCGCGTTGTGGGCGGCCAGCACCTGCCCGGTCTCGGCGTCGGAGACGATCCACGACCGTGAGGTGAGCTTCTCGGGCAGGGCGGGAGCGCCGGTCAGCGGGCTGACCTGGGTGCCGGGCTGTCCCAGCCGATCCCCGCCGACCTTCGACATCTGCGCGGGCGGCGTCGGTGTCGCGGACGGGGAGGGGGTCTTCGCGTGCGCGACGGGCGCGGTGGTCAGGGCCGTGCCGCCGACGAGTGCGAGGGCGGACAGCACCATGGCGGAACGGCGCGCGGCGCGGGGGGAGGAGTTCGGCACGATGCGAAGTTACAGGCCGTCCGGGACCTGCGGCAGGCACGGGGGGCCGATCGGGCCGTGACCGATCCCACGTGCCGGATGTGCAACCGGCCGGTGCCCAGCGGCGTCTTGGGCGGCGGCCCGCGCCGAGGGCGGCGGGGCGACCCCGACGGAGGGGTCCGCGCGGCCGCCCCCATACTGGTCGCATGAAGCTCAGCCGCCCCGTGTCCTGGTTCCTGACCGCCTTCGGGGTGTGGAGCTGGATCGTATGGACGACGTTCGTCAAGAACCTGTGGAAGGACGCCAGCGGGCTCGCCTTCGAGGGCGGTGACCACGGCTCGCCCACCGCGTACTTCTGGGTGCACCTGACGCTGGCCGTCACCTCGCTCGTGCTCGGCACCGCGATCGGCGTCATCGGCGTCCGCGGTCTGAGAGCGCTGCGGGCGGCCCGGTGATCATCGTCGTGGTCGCCGTCGTCGCGGCCGTCCTGGCCCTCTTCGCCGGGGTGCACTACTACCTGTGGCGCCGGCTGGTCCGCGACGTGTCCGTCCCGGGCGGCTGGTGGCGGCGGACGGGGACGGTCCTGGCGGTCGTCCTGCCGCTGCTGAGCCTGGGCGCACTGACCGGCGGCCGGGCGCTGCCGCTGGCGACCGAGCGGTGGCTGGCCTGGCCGGGGTACCTGTGGCTGGCGGTGCTGCTCTACCTGACGCTGGCGGTGCTGGCCGGCGAGGTCGTACGGCCGCTGCTGCGGGGCGCGTTGGAGCGCAGGGAGCGTTCCCGGGGCGTGCGCGCCGCCGGGTCGGCCGCGGAGTCGGCAAGGACCGAGGAGGCCGCGGAGACCGTCGAGACCGCCGAGTCCGCGGAGCCTGGGGCGTCGTCGGGGCCGCGGCCGGAGCCCACGTCCGACGGCGTGCCGAGGCGGCTGTTCGTGGCCCGTACGGTCGGTGCCGCGGCGGCCGTCGCCGCCGGGGTGACGGTCGGTCAGGGCACGTACGGCGTGCTGCGCGGCCCGCGCCTGAAGCACGTCACCGTGCCGCTCGCCAAGCTTCCCGCGAGCGCGGACGGCTACCGGATCGCCGTGGTGAGCGACATCCACCTCGGCCCGATCCTCGGCAGGGCGCACACCCAGCGGATCGTGGACACGATCAACGGGGCCCGCCCGGACCTCGTCACCATCGTCGGCGACCTGGTGGACGGCTCGGTGCCGGAACTGGGCGCCGCCGCCGAGCCGCTGGCACGGCTCCGGGCGCGGGACGGAAGCTACTTCGTCACCGGCAACCACGAGTACTTCTCCGGGGCGGCGCCCTGGATCGACTTCGTGCGCGACCTGGGCGTCCACCCGCTGGAGAACGCCCGCACCGAACTCGCCGGCTTCGACCTGGCCGGGGTCAACGACATCAGCGGCGCGGACCACGACCACGCCCCCGACTACACGAAGGCGCTCGGCGACCGGGACGCCTCGCGGGCGGTCGTGCTCCTCGCCCACCAGCCGGTGATGATCCACGAAGCCGTCCGGCACCACGTCGACCTGCAGTTGTCCGGGCACACCCACGGCGGGCAGCTGTGGCCCGGCAACTACATCGCGGAACTGGCCAACCCTACGGTGGCCGGTCTGGAAACGTACGGCGACACCCAGTTGTACGTGACCCGTGGCGCGGGGGCCTGGGGTCCGCCGGTCCGGGTGGGCGCGCCCTCGGACATCACGATCGTGACCCTCGCCTCACCTGACGCCTGAATGCCACGCGCCGGAATGCCACGCGCCTGAATTTGGCCGGAAACCGCTCACCGATTGCGAACAATCTGACACGGAGCGCATTCCCCGCGTCGAAACTGGTAAGGGATGGCGCAACGGAAGGGGGGCGTTCGCTCATGGGGAGAGTGACCTGGTGAGGCGCAGTGCGTTCCGGCTGCCCCGGCACCCGACCTCGGTGGGGCTGGCCCGGCACCGGGTGCGGGACCACCTCGAAGGCTGGGAGCAGGAGGGCGAGACCGTCGAGTCGGTCGTCCTGGTCGTGTCGGAGCTGGCGACCAACGCCGTGCGGCACAGTCCGCTCCTGGAGCGGGAGTTCGAGGTGGCGGTGACCGTCCACTCGGACGGCTCGTGCATCGTGGAGGTCTCCGACGGCGGCGACCGGTCCCGCCCCGTGCCGCGCGACGCGGGGGACGGCGACGAGTCGGGGCGCGGTCTGCGGCTGGTGCAGGCGCTCTCGGACACCTGGGGGGTCCGGGAGCGAGGCCGGTACGGCAAGACGGTCTGGGCGGTGCTCGCCGAGCCCGCCCTGGGCTGACGGGGCACGCGCCCCCGCGGTTCGCGCGGGGGCGGGCCGGTTCAGCGCCGGAAGAGGAACTCCGTGAACAGCTCGCGGATCTCGCGCACGATCGGCCGCAGCAGCCGGTAGCGGGAGAGCCGCAGGATCCGGGCGCCGAGCGGCGCGGTGCGCGCGACCAGCCGGCGGGTGCGCTCGGTGTCGGGGGAGTGGTCGAAGACCCAGTAGACGACGATGCCCATCTGGTACATCCACATCAGCTCGGGCAGCACCTCGGCGAGTTCCGCGTCGACCTTGATGTCGGAGCCGGCGAGCACTCGTTCGTGGATGGAGATGGCGGCGTCGCGGGCCGGGTGCGACTCGGGGGAGAAGGGGCTGAGCGGGCTCGCCGGGTCGGCGGCGTTCTTGAAGAACTGCGCGGCGAACTGGTGGTAGGGGCGGGCCACGTCGATCCAGGCGGTCATCACGGTGAGCAGCCGTGCCGCCAGGTCCCGGTCCCCGTTGCCGTCCAGGACGCCCTGGACCGCCGCCTCGTGCTCGGCGGCGAGGCGGTCGTAGAAGCCCTGGACGAGGTGTTCCTTCCCCTCGAAGTAGTAATAGGCGTTGCCGACCGAGACCCCGGCCTCCTTGGCGATGGCGCGCATCGTCGTCTTGTCGTAGCCCCGTTCCTCGAACAGCCGCATGGCGGTCTCGAGGATCAGGGCGCGCGTCTGCTCGCTCTTCGGGGGCCGGGGTGTCCCGGAGGTCGTGCCGGGGGCCGTGCCGGCGGGTGCTTCTTCCACGTCCGTGAGCCTAACCGGGCGGGGCGCAGCCGTCCGCGCAGGCGTCCGGGGCGGCGCCCGGGGCGTCCGGCACGACGTCCGGGGCGGTGTACGTCCAGCCGCCCTCGGGGTGGTACGACCAGCCCTCGCCGCTCGTGTACATCCGGCCGCCCCAGCCCGTCGCGGCGGCCCCGCGGCCCCACTGCGCCTCGCGGTAGCGGGCGGCGGCGAGCACGGCGGCCCGGGCGACGGGCGCTCCGGCTCGGGTGCCGAGACGGTGCGCCAGCGGCCGGTACTCGGCCAGGGCCCACAGGCAGACCAGCCAGGCGGCGTCGTCCCGGTAGACCTGCCCCGAGTCCCCGACGACGGTGATCTCGCGCAGGGTCGCGGTGTGGTCGAGCTCCGGGAAGCGGCGCCGTGCCTCGTCGGAGCCGACCGGGACGAGGTCCAGCGGCACGATCTGCCGCTGGCGCTCCAGCCAGCGGCGGACGAACGAGCAGAGCGAGCAGTCCGGGTCGTACAGCACGGTCAGCAGGCGGACCGGCACCGGGGCCGCCGGAGCGGCCCCGATCGCAGGGGTGCGGTCCATCGTCGTCACGCCCCGGGCCGCGCGGGGGTGGTCCAGCCCTGCGGGCGGACGGGCGGGACCGTCTCGCGGTCCATGACGCCCCGGCGGCGGATCTTGTTGAGGACGTAGACGTTGCCCAGGTGCAGCACCCCGAGCACGAGCAGGACGACACCGAGCTTGACCGACAGCGCCTCGAAGAGCTCGCGGGCGTTGCGGACCGGGTCGGCGTTCTTCAGGTACAGCGCGACGAAGCCCAGGTTCACGAGGTAGAAGCCGACCACCAGGAGGTGGTTGACGGCGTCGGCCAGCTTCTCGTTGCCGTGGAGCACGTCTTCGAGGAAGACCTTGCCGGCCCGGCTGAGGGTCCGGGCCACCCACACCGTCAGCGCGACGCTGATGAGCAGGTAGATGACGTATGCGACGACCGTGAGGTCCATGGGTCCCACCCTTTTCGAACGTGTTCAAAACCCGTTGCCGATGACTCTAGACCTGTTTTTGAACATGTTCAAGCGTGAAGTGCGGTGGCTTGCAAGGGCCGTGGGAGCGGTGCGCCGCACGCCGCCGCGCGGCGTCAGCCCTTCGTGGCCGGATCGGTGATCGGGTCGGTGGCCGGGGCGGGTCCGGTGGGCTCCGCACGGACCGCGCCGACCGCCCGCACCCCCGGCACCGCCGCCGTCGCCAGGCAGGCGGCCGCCACCAGCGCCGCCGACACGGCCAGCGGGACCGCCGGACCCCACAGGCCCTGGGCGAGCGGTGCCAGTGCGTAGCCCGCCGGCACCGCGGCGAGCGACAGCAGCCAGTCGTACGAGGTCACCCGGGCCAGCGCCTGCGCGGGCACCTGCTGCTGGACCACCGTCTCCCAGACCGGGGTGAGGTACCCGAGCGCGGTCAGCGCCAACCCGTACGCCACGATGAGCAGCGGGGCCGGGGCGGCGAGCGCCAGCAGGACCAGCGGCAGCGCGTACGTCGCCAGGCCCAGGTTGGCGACCAGCACCGGGCGGCGCGGCCGGGCCCGTGCGGCCAGCAGCGAACCGAGCACGAGGCCGATCGCCCCGGCCTCCAGCACCCAGAACCAGACGCCCTCGCCGCCGAGCCGGTGGATCGCGACGGCCGGGCCGAGGGTGGTCAGGACCGCGGCCGCGCCGTTCCACGCGGCGTGCGCGACCAGGCTCGACCAGTACCAGTCGCGCGAACGGACCTCGCTCCAGCCCTCCTTGAGGTCGGCGAGCATCGACGCACGCGGCAGCGGTGTCCGTTCGAACCGCAGCAGCGCCAGCAGTGCGGCGCTCACCGCGAAGGAGGCGCCGTCCAGCACGAAGGCCGTACCGGGACCGGCGGCCCAGATCAGTCCCGCAGCGAGCGCCGGGCCGGACAGCCGGGTCACGCTGTTCGCGACCCCCAGCAGGGAGTTGGCCCGCTGCCGCGCCGCCCCGTCGGTCACGGTACCGGCGACCAGCGGCGACTGGGTCGGCATCGAGAAGGCGGAGGCGGCACCGCCCACCGCCTCGGCGAGCGCGATGGGGGCCAGCGACGGGTCGCCGCCCAGCAGTTCGAGTCCGACGAAGAGCTGGGCGGCGCAGCGTACGAGGTCGGTGGCGAGCGCCACGCGCCGGGCGTCGAAGCGGTCCGCGACCACCCCGCCGAGCGGGAGCAGCAGCAGCTTCGGCACCATCGCGCAGGCCAGGACGAGGGCGAGGGCCGAGACGTCGCCGGTCGCCCGGGTGACGGCGATGACCAGTGCGGCGGGTACGACCCCGTCGCCGAGCAGGGAGAGCGTGCGCCCGGCGAACAGCAGCCGGAAGCCGCGGAGCCGGAGGGGATGTGTGGGCGTCATGGCACCGCAATGTATTTCGGTACCGAATCATTCGCCAGCGAAATATATCGAGCCGTAGTATTCGGCCATGGAAGCCGATGCCGACGCCGACACCGGGGACGCCGCGGTGGAACGGGACTGGACCGACGGGCACGTGGAGCGCTGGCTGCCCCTGCTGCCGGACCTCGACCCGGACATCGAGGGTGCCGTCACCCGCATGAAGCTCGTGACCAGCCACCTGCGCAAGGTCCGCGAGCAGTCACTGGTCGACTTCGGCCTGCAGCGGCACGAGTTCGACACCCTGCACGCCCTCGCCGGGCGCGGCGGCCGCGCCGCCCCGTCCGAACTCGCCGCGGACCTCGACCTGGCCCCCGCCTCCGTCACCGGCCGCCTCGACGCGCTGGAGGCCCGCGGCCACGTCCGGCGCACCCACTCCACCGCCGACCGCCGCCGCATCGACGTCGAACTGACCGGCGCCGGCCGCGCCATCTGGCTCGGCGCCATGGACGTCCTCGGCCACGAGGAGTACCGGCTGCTGGGAACCCTCGACGCCGACGAACGCCGGTACCTCTCCGACCTGCTGCGACGCGTCATGGTGGTGGCCGAGGGCGGTTGAACACAGGATCCGGGAAGATCCGACATCCTGTGCGAAATTTGTGAGCGTTCCCCGCTGACAGGCCGCCGAACCGCCGAGTAGCTTTACCTTCTCTTCGGCACGCAACCGCTCCGTCACTGCCGAAGGCACGACCTGGGGGCAGCATGTTCAACGAGGACCGCTACCGGACCCTGCCTCACCCGCGGGGGCCCTTCCCGGGCTTCCCCGTCTCCGGGGGCGTGGGGCTCGCCACGCCGTCCGGCGACATGCGCCGCCCCGAGGCCGTCTGGCTGCTGGGGCCGCTGACCTTCGGCATGTACTGGCTCGTCTGGTACTACCGGGCCAACAAGGAACTGCGGGAGTTCGACCCCGGCATCAAGGTCCGCCCCGCCCTCGCGGTGCTCGCCGTCAGCCTCGGCGCGCTGCTGCTCGTGCCCGCCGTCGTCTCCCTCTACAACACCGGCTGCCGCATCGCCCGCGCCCAGCGCCGCGCGGGCCTCCACGACACGGTCTCCGGCCTCAAGGGACTGCTGCTGGCGCCCGCGTTCGGGCTGACCTCCTTCTACTACCAGGAGCAGCTCAACCAGGTCTGGGTCGCCCGGAACTGACGGCCCGGCCCCCTCCGGCCGGGCGCGGGTCATCGTCCGCGCCGGAACAGCCCGGCGATCGGGCCTGGTTCTCCGGACGAAGACGAGGACCGTGTCCACGGCTCCTCGGGCACTTCCTCGGACACGTGGACCGCTTCCGCGACGGACACCCGGAAGTGGGCACGCCAGTCCCCGAGGCGCAGTTCGACCAGCCACGCGTCCTCGTCGAGGCGGAACACCGTGCGGCCCGGGGTGCCGTTGCCTCGGAGGGGGCGTTGCTCCGGTACATGCGAGCGGGCGACGTCCAGAGCCCGCTCCCGGGCCTTCTCCTTGCCCGGTTCGCAGTTCTCGACGGAGGCGAGCCTCCAGCGCCGGAAGTAGTCGCCGTCCTGGGAGCTGAAGGACTGGTACACGGTGACGTCCTCTTCGACGAGGACGTACCAATGGGACGGGCTCATGACGGCGATCCCATCACGGGCGACCACGCACCGGGAAGGCACCCGGCAGGCGCGCGGCGCATCTCGTCAGCGGGCGCGGCTCGAGCCGCTCCCGCGCCCGCGCCGCCGCGCGTCCGCGCGGGCCGCCGCCCGCTGCGGCAGCGGGCGGCGCCTGATCGCCAGGATGAACGCCGCGACGGCCGCCACCAGGACGGTCTCCGCGGCCGGGCCGACCCACGACGACCCCTTCGACCCGTCGGCCGCCGCCGCGGGCCGCGGGCCGGGTCCGTCGCCGGGCGGCCCGCCGGCCATCGCGCGCGCCTGGCTGAGCGTCGGCACCAGTTCCCCGACCGGCTCCACGCGGCCCACCGCGTCGAAGCCCCAGTCCAGCAGGTCGGCCGCCTCCCGGTACACCTCGTCGTACCCCGACTCCGGGTGCATCACGGTCACCAGCAGCGTCCGCCCGTCGCGCTCCGCCGCGCCGGTGAAGGTGTTCCCGGCGTTGGTGGTGTAGCCGTTCTTCACCCCGATCATGCCGTCGTAGTCGCCGAGCAGCCGGTTGGTGTTCTGGATCTCGAAGGTCTCGCCCTTCTCCGCGGGGAAGCGCGCGATCTGCGTCCGGCAGTAGTGCCGGAAGTCCGGATTCCGCAGCCCCGCCCGTGCGAAGAGCGTCAGGTCGTACGCCGAGGACAGCTGACCTGGTGTGTCGTAGCCGTCCGGGCTCACCACGTACGTGTCGTTCGCCTGGAGCTCCCGGGCCCGTGCCCGCATGTCCCGGACCGTCTTCTCCACGCCGCCGTTCATCGAGCACAGCACGTGCACCGCGTCGTTCCCCGACCGCAGGAACACCCCCAGCCACAACTGCTCGACCGTGTAGGTGATCCCCGCCTCGATCCCGACCAGACTGCTCCCGGCTCCCATGTCCGCCAGGTCCGCGTGCGTCACCTGATGCCGCGCCCGCCGCTCGAAGCGAGGCAGCAGCGTGTCCGCGAACAGCATCTTCAGCGTGCTCGCCGGCGGCAGCCGCCGGTGCGCGTTGTACGACGCCAGCACCTCACCGGAGTCGGCGTCCGCCACGATCCACGACAGGGAGTTCGTCTCCGGCAGCCTCGGCGCCCCCACGGCCACCTGCACGCCGTGCCGTCCCAGCCGCGCGCCCCCGACCACGGATCTGCCGGCCGCGACCGCCTTCCCGGCGGGAAGCAGCGCGGCGGCCACGCCGAGCCCGAGGACGGCACGTCGCGGCGGTGTGGGGGGTGTCGCGGCCATGGGGGGACGGTACAAGCTGCGACCCCCCGCGACCGAACCGGGGCCACCGCCGTGGACGCCGGTCGGCCCAGCGCCACGGGGGTGCTTGGGCCGAACGGGGGAAGCACGGGGCGTTGTCAGAGGGCGGTCCTACGCTCGGCGGGGACGGGGAACGTGGGGGTCGCCGCATGGGGGTGGACGGTGAGCATGGTCGTGTGGGGGGACGTCGGGGGGCCGGCCGTGCCCGGGTACGGGCTCGGGGAGGCGCAGCGGCTCGGCGGGGTCACGGCGGAGCTCGGGATCCGGGACGGACGGGCCGTACTGGGGTGGCGGAACGCGGCGGGCAAAGCCCTGAAGGGCGCCCCGGCCGTCGTACGGCGCGACCACGCGGGGGAGTTGACGCGGCTCAGGGCGACCGTCACGGACATCGACCGGACGCTGGCGGCCCAGGCCCGCCTGCTGGACCGGCGGTTCCCGGAGCGGCCCGACTGGCCGTGCGCCGTGTGGCGGGAGGCGCTTGCGGACCACCCGCTGCTCGGCACCCTCGCCCGGCGGCTGCTGTGGACGGTCGACGGGGTCGCCTGCGGCTGGACCGGGGGCGGCCTGCGCACCCTCGACGGCGCGCCGGTCCCGGTCGGCGGGGAGGGCGCCGTCGCACTGTGGCACCCGCTGGGGCGCGAGCGGGCGGAGATCACGGCCTGGCGGGAGTGGCTGGGGCGGCACGGCGTCACGCAGCCCTTCCGGCAGGCCCACCGCGAGGTGTACGGCCCCGCCGATGCCGCACGCCTCTTCGCCACCCCGCACGTCCTGAGGCAGCGCCCGTTCGCCGCCCTGGCCACCGCCCGCGGCTGGCACCACCGTCCCGGCCCGCCGGCCGGAGACGCGTTCCCGCCCGCCACGCGCGAACTCCCGCAGTGGGGGCTGCGCGCGGAGCTGCCGATCCATGGCGTCGACGGGGACGGCGACGGCGACGGCCCCGGCCCCGGCCACTGCGGGGGTCCTGCGCACATCGGCACGGACCAGGTGCGCTTCCTCCCGCTGGACGCCTCCGGAAGCCGGGCCGACCCGCTGCCGCTCGCCGACGTCCCGCCGCTCGTCCTCAGCGAAGTCCTGCGCGACGTCGACCTCTTCGTCGGAGCCGCCGGCATCGGCAACGACCCCACCTGGCAGGACGGCGGACCCGACGGCCGTTTCCGCGCCTACTGGGCGTCCTACGGCACCGGCGAGCTGACCCCCTGCGCCGAGACCCGGCGCGATGTGCTGTCCCGCCTCGTGCCGCGCCTGGCCATCGCCGGACGCTGCGCCGTCGAGGGCCGCTTCCTGCACGTCCGCGGCGACCGGCACACGTACCGGATCCACCTGGGCTCCGGCAACGTCCTGATGTCCCCGGACGACCGCCATCTGTGCGTCGTCCCGCCCGCGACCGCCGGCGTGGTCCCGGGGCCCCTGCCCTTCGAGGGCGACACCATGCTGCCGGTGATCCTCGCCAAGGCGCTGCTCCTCGCCCGCGACACGGAGATCACCGACCCGACGATCGTGAGCCGGCTGTGAAACGTGCACGGACCCCGCTGTGTTCGCCGTGGGAGGACGAGGGCCGGATCGACTTCATCGCCCGGCTCGCCATCGAGGGGGACCCGGCCGAGCCGGCCGGGCATCTGCTGTCGGCGGCCGACTGCGAGGGCTACGCAGCGGTGTCCCGGCTGCGGGCGATGCCCCGCGAACGACGCGTCGCCCTCGCGAGGCTGCTCGTCGGGCGTGCCGACGAGCCCGGTTCCACCCCCGACCGGTACGAACGGGTCATGGTGCTGCCGGCCGCGGTGTCCCGGGGCTTCGCGCACGACGCGTGGTGCGGCGTCTGGCACGACATGCTGGAGGGCATGGCCCGTCGGTCGTACTGGTTCACCTGCGACGACGAGATGCCCGTCGTCGCCGAGGCCCTGCTCGACGCGGGACGTCCGCTGTCGGCCGAGGTCGTGGGGATGATCCGCCGGTGCGCGCACCACGGCCTCGGCTGGGCGGAACTCCTGCTGGACCGCCTCCCCGAGCCGCCCCTCAACCCCGGTGAGCCCTGGTCCGACCGCGTCCTGGCCGAGCTGCCGGAACTCGGAGCCGCCTGGCGGCGGCTGATCCCGCATCTGCGTGCCGCGGGGCCGGATCCCGGCGCGCGCTGGGACCGGGCGGCCGCCGCGGTCCTGGACGGAATCGAACCCGGGACCGTTCGCCGCACCGCGACGCCCTGGCCGGCCCTCGCCACCCACGGCGGCAGTGCCGAGGCGGGCGGCCACGACCCCTGGAACCTCCCCGCCGTCCGGGGCCTGGCCTGGCTGCTGTCGTCCCCGTCCGTGCCCGTCCACCCGGAGACCGTCCGCGTCCTGGGCGCGCTCGTCGAACGGCCCCCGGTCAAGAGCGTCGTCGCCGGTGCCGGCGTACGCGCCCTGGCCCGGCTGGAGGACGGCGCCGGCCGGGACGAGCTGCGCAGGCTCGCGGGGTGCATCGGTCACACGGTCACCCGCAAGCAGATCCAGCGGGCGCTGACCCGGTGAACGCCCGAGGGCCCCGCACCCGGCGCGGACCGGGTGCGGGGCCCTCGGGAGAGCCTCGGTGGAGGGGGATCGATCAGAAGCGACGCGTGATGAGCGCGCGCTTCACCTCCTGGATGGCCTTGGTGACCTCGATGCCACGCGGGCAGGCGTCGGTGCAGTTGAACGTGGTGCGGCAGCGCCACACGCCGTCCTTGTCGTTGAGCACCTCGAGCCGCTGCTCGCCGGCCTCGTCACGCGAGTCGAAGATGAAGCGGTGGGCGTTGACGATGGCCGCCGGACCGAAGTACTGGCCGTCGTTCCAGAAGACCGGGCAGGACGAGGTGCACGCGGCGCACAGGATGCACTTGGTGGTGTCGTCGAAGCGCGCGCGGTCCTCGGCGGACTGCAGGCGCTCGCGGGTCGGCTCGTTGCCCTTGGTGATGAGGAAGGGCATCACGTCCCGGTAGGCCTGGAAGAACGGGTCCATGTCGACGACCAGGTCCTTCAGCACCGTCAGGCCCTTGATGGGCTCGACGGTGATGGGCTTGTCCGGGTTGATGTCCTTGATCAGGGTCTTGCAGGCCAGCCGGTTGCGGCCGTTGATGCGCATGGCGTCGGAGCCGCAGATGCCGTGGGCGCAGGAGCGACGGAACGTCAGCGTGCCGTCCATGTCCCACTTGATCTTGTGGAGACCGTCGAGCACCCGCTCCTTGGGGTCGATCTCCAGCTCGAAGTCCTGCCAGGTGGCCTCGTCCGAGATCTCCGGGTTGAACCGGCGGATCCGGAAGGTGACCGTGATGTAGGGCGAGGCCTGGGCCTCGGCCTCGACCTTGTCGAGGGTCGCGGTGCTCATCAGTACTTACGCTCCATCGGCTGGTAGCGGGTCTGCACGACCGGCTTGTAGTCGAGCCGGATCGACTCGGTGCCGTCGGCACCCACTTCGCGGTACGCCATCGTGTGCCGCATGAAGTTGACGTCGTCGCGGTTCGGGTAGTCCTCGCGGTAGTGACCGCCGCGGGACTCCTTGCGGGCCAGGGCCGAGACCGCCATGACCTCGGCGAGGTCGAGCAGGTTGCCGAGCTCGATGGCCTCGAGCAGGTCGGTGTTGAACCGCTTGCCCTTGTCCTGGACCGACACGTTCCTGTACCGCGCGCGCAGCTCGCCGATCTTCTCGACGGCCGTCTTGATGGTCTGCTCGGTGCGGAACACCATCACGTTGGCGTCCATGGTCTCCTGCAGCTCCTTGCGCAGCTGCGCGACCCGCTCGTTGCCGGTGGAGGCGCGGAGCCGCTCGACCTGGTCGACCACCGACTGCGCCGGGGCCTCGGGGAGCTCGACGTAGTCGTGGTCCGCGGAGTACTCGGCGGCGGCGATGCCGGCCCGGCGGCCGAAGACGTTGATGTCCAGGAGCGAGTTGGTGCCGAGGCGGTTGGCGCCGTGCACCGAGACGCAGGCGACCTCGCCGGCGGCGTACAGGCCCGGGACGACGGTGGTGTTGTCCGACAGGACCTCACCCTGGACGTTGGTGGGGATGCCGCCCATGGCGTAGTGCGCGGTCGGCTGGATCGGGATCGGGTCCGTGTAGGGCTCGATGCCGAGGTAGGTCCGCGCGAACTCGGTGATGTCCGGGAGCTTGGCGTCGAGCTGCTCCGGCGGCAGGTGGGTCAGGTCGAGGTAGACGTGGTCGCCCTCGGGACCGCAGCCGCGGCCCTCGCGGATCTCGGTGTAGATCGCGCGGGAGACGACGTCGCGGGAGGCGAGGTCCTTCATGACCGGCGCGTACTTCTCCATGAAGCGCTCGCCGTCCTTGTTGCGGAGGATGCCGCCCTCACCGCGGGCGCCCTCCGTCAGCAGGATGCCCATGCGCCAGATGCCGGTCGGGTGGAACTGGAAGAACTCCATGTCCTCCAGCGGCAGACCGCGGCGGTAGACGGCGGCCTGGCCGTCACCGGTGAGGGTGTGCGCGTTGGAGGTGACCTTGAAGAACTTGCCGGTGCCGCCGGAGGCGTACACCACGGCCTTCGCCTGGAAGACGTGGATCTCGCCGGTGGCCAGCTCGTACGCGACCACGCCGGCGGACTTCTTGACGCCGTCCTCCTCGACGAGGAGCTGGTCGAGGACGTAGAACTCGTTGAAGAACTCCACACCCTCCTTGACGCAGTTCTGGTACAGCGTCTGGAGGATCATGTGGCCGGTGCGGTCGGCCGCGTAGCAGGCACGGCGGACCGGGGCCTCGCCGTGGTTGCGGGAGTGGCCGCCGAAGCGGCGCTGGTCGATCCGGCCCTCGGGGGTGCGGTTGAAGGGCAGGCCCATCTTCTCGAGGTCGAGGACCGCGTCGATGGCCTCCTTCGCCAGGATCTCGGCGGCGTCCTGGTCGACCAGGTAGTCACCGCCCTTGATCGTGTCGAAGGTGTGCCACTCCCAGTTGTCCTCCTCGACGTTCGCGAGGGCCGCGGCCATGCCGCCCTGGGCGGCGCCGGTGTGGGAGCGGGTGGGGTAGAGCTTCGTCAGCACGGCGGTGCGGCTGCGCTTCGTCGCCTCGATGGCGGCGCGCATGCCGGCGCCGCCGGCGCCGACGATGACGGTGTCGTACTTGTGGATCTGCATGAGGGGTCGCTTCCCTGTCCAGCCCTGGCTAGCGGATGTTCGGGTCGAAGGTGAAGATCACCAGCGTGCCGAGGATGATGGTGAACGCGGTCGCGGTGTAGACCAGCATCTTCAGCCAGAACCGGGTGTTGTCCCGCTCCGCGTAGTCGTTGATCACGGTGCGCAGGCCGTTGCCGCCGTGCAGCATGGCCAGCCACAGCATGATCAGGTCCCAGGTCTGCCAGAACGGCGAGGCCCAGCGGCCGGCGACGAAGGCGAAGCCGACCTTGGTCACGCCGCCGTCGAGGACGAGCTGGATCAGCAGGTGACCGATGACCAGGACGACCAGGACGATGCCGGACAGGCGCATGAAGAGCCAGCCGTACATCTCGAAGTTGGTCCGGGTGCTGCGCGGGGTGCGCTTGGTCCGGGCGCGCGGCGGCTCGATGACCGGGGCCGGGTTGTCGGGGCCGTAGGCGGCGCTGGAGGAGCTGAGCTCCACGTGGTCGGTTGCGGACATGACTTCGCTCAGCTCCCGAACAGCACTCGTGCGGCGTGGCCGAGGACGGGGTAGATGGCCCCGATCATCAGCACGACCCAGATTCCGACGACCGTCCACAGCATCTGCTTCTGGTACTTCGGGCCCTTGGACCAGAAGTCGACGGCGATGACGCGCAGGCCGTTCAGAGCGTGGAAGAGGACAGCCGCGACCAGCCCGTACTCGAGCAGGCTGACGATGGGCTGCTTGTAGGTGTTGACGACCTTGTCGTAGTCCTCGGGGGAGACACGCACCAGTGCGGTGTCGAGGACGTGGACGAACAGGAAGAAGAAGATGAGGACACCGGTGACTCGGTGAGCCACCCATGACCACATGCCTTCCCGGCCGCGGTACAACGTTCCAGCCGGCACGGAAAAAACCCTCCGGGAGCGGATGTGGGGCCTGCCGGCTTCGTTGGTCGGTCGGGCCCGGCCGGGTACGGTCCTCCGGCCCTGGCCATCGTAGCGACGGCTTGTCGGGTACGTCCTGCCGGGTCCTTCAGGTGTGATCGATCCCGCACGGGTGGGTGTATCGGGCGGGAACCCCGGGCCCGCCCGGTGCGTCGCCGAAGCCCAGCCGGGTCAGGCGCGAGCGGGTGACGCGGCGCAGTTCCTCGGCGGCCGTCACCCGCTCCTCGTCCGGGTCGTTGCCGAGACGCTGACGGAGTGACGCCAGCATCCGGTCGAGGGACTCACCGGGGTGCACCCCGTCGTGGGACAGCACGAAGACGTGGCCGAAGCGCGCCTCGTACGCGGCCTGCGCGGCCCGCAGCGCCGTGTGCGCGGCGAGGCTGCCGCGGGTGGGTGCGGCGTCCGGCGGGGCGCCGGAGGCCTCGGCGGCGAGGGCCTCGGCGAGGTCGGCGGGCGTGAGGTCGTAGGCGGCCTCGTCGGCGGCGGCCAGCAGTGCGTCCAGGTCGGGGTAGGGGCGGTGCGCGGCGACCCGGCGGGCCCAGCGCAGACTGCCGCAGCAGGTCAGCAGGACGGCCTCGGCCGCCCCGGGCGAGGCCTCGTTGAGCCGCCGCAGGCCGTGGGGGAGGCCGGGGCGGGTCGCCGGGGCGGGCCTGGGCACCCGGCCGCGCGACTGCGCGGGCAGGTGCGCCGGCGCCCGCGGCGGGACGGCGGGGGTGTCGCTGGACAGCGGAGGGCTCCTGGGAGGGAACGTGGCGGCGGTGGGGGGAACCGCTGGGCGGCTGCGCGGCGTGAACCAGAGTGGGACGGCGAGTGACGACCACCGTATCGGCCTATGTTCGGCCCTGTACGACGGATGCCCGAATTTCACTCGTACGGGAACGAAAGTGCACGACTTCCCCTGGTCCGCGCGGCGAGATCCACACAACGGGCATAAATTCGGATCATGTGGCAGATGCGGGCGAAACGTGCGTCGGCGTACGCGGCGACGGCCGTACTGGCCGCTGTGCTCGGGGCCGGTCCGGCGCTCGCCGCGCCCGTGGGGACCACCGCTCCCGGGACCCCGCGGAGGGCGGAGGCGGGCACGTCCGCCGGGTTCCCGTCGATCCCCGCCGTCCGTTCCTTCGCCCCCGCCGCCGGTGACGCCGCCTTCGTCCCGGGGCCCGGTTCGCGGGTGGTGGCGCCCGCCGGGAGCGCCGTGGAGGACGAGGCGCGGCTGCTCGCGGGGGAGCTCCGGCGGCCGTACGCCAGTGGGCCCGCCAGGCCGGGGGACATCTCGCTTTCACTCGAACGGAGTAATGCAGGACCCGAGTCGTACGAGATGACAAGTTCGGCCGACGGGGTGACAGTGCGCGCCGGCACCGACGCCGGGGTTTTCTACGGCACCCGCACCCTCCTGCAGGCGGTCCGTTCCACCGGACGGGTGCCGGCCGGCACCGTCGAGGACCGTCCGGACCGCCCGGAGCGCGGGCTGATGGTCGACATCGGCCGCAAGTACTTCAGCCGTGAGTGGCTGGAGGCCAGGGTCCGGGAGCTGGGCGACCTGAAGTACAACCAGCTCCACCTCCACCTCAGCGACGACCAGGGCTTCCGCGTGGAGAGCGACAGCCACCCCGAGGTCGTCTCGGCCCGGCACCTGTCCAAGGAGGACGTCCGCGCCGTGGTCGAGCTCGCCGCGCAACGGCACATCACCGTCGTCCCCGAGATCGACAGCCCCGGCCACATGGGCGCCGTGCTCGACGCGCACCCGGACCTTCAGCTGCGCTCCGCGGACGGCACTCCCGTGCGCGGGGCGCTCGACGTCTCGCGGCCCGGCGCGGCGGCCGTCGTCGACGACCTGATCAAGGAGTACGCACCGCTCTTCCCCGGCACCTACTGGCACGTCGGCGGCGACGAGTACGCGCCGCTCGTGGCGGACGACCCGGAGGCGTCCTTCCCGCGGATCGCCGCGTACGCGCGTGAGCGCTACGGCCCGGACGCCAATGTCGCCGACGCGGCGGCGGGCTGGCTCAACGACCGCGCCGCCACGCTGCGGTCGCTCGGCAAACGGGTCGAGGCGTGGAACGACGGCTTCTCCGACGGCGCCCGGGTCGCCGCGGACCCGGACCGGGTGGTGGCCTACTGGTCCAGCAACAAACTGCGCGGACCGCTGCCCGAGGACTACCTGCGCGAGGGCAGGCAGCTGCTCAACCTCAACTCCTGGTACCTCTACTACGTCCTCGGCGCGCCGCAGAACTTCCCCTACCCCAGCGGGCGGCGCATCTACGAGGAGTGGACCCCGGCCGTCGTCTACCGGGACGACGCCGTGCCCGCGGCGCTCGCAGGACCGGACCGCATCCTCGGCGCGCGGCTGGCCGTCTGGTGCGACCGGGCGGACGCCCAGACCGAGGAGGAGGTCGCGGCCGGCATCCGGATGCCGCTGCGCGCGCTCACCCAGAAGCTGTGGGACCCCGGCCCGCCCGCCCTGAGCTGGCAGGACTTCACCGACCTCGCGGACAGGACCGGCTGAGCGGCCGTACCGCGGGCGCATAGGTGAAGCGGCCGAAGTCCGCCTCCCCCCACAGGAGCGTCTCCGGCCGCTTCTGATTGTTAAAGCGTTCACGCGGCCGAAAATGTCACACCCATCGCCAGGCGGCCCGACAGGTGTGACGATTCAGTGCGAATCCACGCTGTACAGGATGTCGGCGATTCGAGAGGACAGTGTGGCCAGCAACGGGGGGCGCCACGACCCGCGGACCGACCGCGACATGGAGCTCGGGGCCGCGGTCGGGCGTGCCCAGGGCGGGGACGAGCAGGCCTTCGCGGCCGTCTACCGGCTCGTCCAGCCGCTGCTGCTCGGCTACGTGCGCGGCCTCGTCGGTGACGACGCGGAGGACGTCACCTCCGAGGCCTGGCTCGAAATCGCCCGCGACCTCGGCCGGTTCCGCGGCGACGGGGCGGGCTTCCGCGGCTGGGCGGCGACCATAGCCCGGCACCGCGCCCTGGACCACCTGCGGCGCCAGGACTCCAGGCCCCGCGCCCGCCCGCTGGACGCCGAACTGCTGGACCTCCCCGCGGCCGAGGACACCGCCGACCGCGCGCTGGAGGCGCTCGCCACCGAACGCGCGCTCTCCCTGATCTCCTCGCTGCCGCCCGACCAGGCGGAGGCGGTCCTGCTGCGCGTTGTCGTCGGGCTCGACGGGGTCTCGGCGGCCCGGGTGCTGGGCAAGCGGGCGGGAGCGGTCCGCACGGCGGCGCACCGCGGACTCAAACGGCTCGCCCGGCTGCTGTCCTGACCCCTGGTGACCGGCGGGTAGCCGCCCCCGGGGGCCCTGCGGGCGCCCACCATGGGGCAGTATGGTGCGCGACTCCGAGGGGGAGGCCCGAACGTGGATTTGGCGACCGCGGTACGCGCGGCGCAAGAGGGGGACGAGGACGGCTTCCGGTTCGTGTACCGAGCGGTGCAGCCGCAACTGCTGCAGTACGTACGCTCACTGGTCGGCGTGGGGGACGCCGAGGACGTGGCGTCGGAGGCGTGGCTGCAGATAGCGCGCGACCTGCCGGGCTTCAGCGGGGACGGGGACGCGGTGCGCGGCTGGGCGGCCCGGGTCGCCCGCAACCGGGCGCTGGACCACCTGCGGGCGGTGGGCCGCCGGCCGCTGGCCGCCGCCGGCGTGGAGGAACTGCTCGACCGGCCGGCCGTGTCGGACACCGCCGAGGAGGCGGTCGCCGCGGTGGGCACCGGGGCCGCGCTGGCGGCCATCGCCGCCCTTCCCCAGGACCAGGCCGAGGCCGTGCTGCTGCGCGTGGTGATGGGTCTGGACTCCCGGTCGGCGGCCGAGGTCGTGGGCAAGAGGCCCGGTGCGATGCGCATGGCCACCAGTCGCGGCCTGCGTCGTCTCGCTGAGCTGCTGGATTCCGACGGCGGGTCGTCGAGTGTGACGTTTTCGGCGTCCCGAACGCTTGAGGACATGAGATGAGCGATAACCGAGGACACGACTGGCTGGACGACGCCACCGCCGAGCGGCTGCTGCGTGGTGCCCACGGTGACGACCCCGCCGAGCGGACCTGGCGCGACGAGCGCGCCGCCGGGCTGGCCGGGCTGCTGGCCGCCGCCTCCGCTCCCGGGGCCCTCGACCCGGAGCGCGAGGAGGCGGCCGTCGCCGCCTTCCGCGCCGCGCGTGACGACGCGGCGCTCAGCGCGGAGCCGGCGGGTGTCCGGATGGGCGCGGCCGACGACTGGTCGCCCCGTGCGGGTACGGGGGCGGGCTCGGTGTCCCGGAGCGGGCGGAGCCGTACGGCCCGTCACTCCGGATCGCGGGCTGGGGCGTTGATCGCGACCGCCGCGGTGGCCGGGGTGAGCGTGGCGGCCGCCGCGGGCGCGCTGCCCGCCCTGCTCGGCCACGGTGTTCCGGACCCCGCCCCGGTCCACACCCAGGGCGCGGCCACGGCCGCCGCGGACAGCGGTTCGCCGTCCCCCGGCCGTACCGCCCCGTCGGCCTCCTCCCGCCCCGGTCCCGGCCGGGACCGCCCGGCGGGCGGCGCAGGCGGCACCCACGGCACCTTCCTCCCGGGCCGGCCCGCCGGTACGCCGTCCTCCACGCGGGCGCTGGACCACAAGGCGCTGTGCCGCGCCTACGCCGCGGCCGGCCGGCACCGCAAGAACATGGACGAGCAGTCCTACAAGCAGCTGCGCAAGGCCGCGGGCGGCGGCGAGCACCAGGTCCGCCGCTACTGTGCCGGGCTGCTCGGCTGGAACCCCGGGCCCGGGGGGAACGGCGGCAAGGCCGGCAAGGGGGACGAGCCGGGCGACGACGACTCCCAGGACGGCCGCGGCCGTTGGGAGAATCGTTCCGGCGGACACCACCGCCACGCAGACCGCGGCCCGCGCGGCACCGCCGGGGGCGCTCCGGCCTTCCGGCCCGGCCCGTCCGCCCCGACCCCTCAGGCCGCCCCGCCCGACGGACGGCCGGGACCGCGTCCCGGCCGTCCGTCGGGCGGCAGCGCCGGCGAGTGACACTTTCCGGCCGCCGTGCGCCTTTGTCGATGGGCCGACTGGTCATCGGCCGCGCGGATCCGGGCTCTGCCCACGGGTCCGCACCCGAGCGCGGCCGGGCAGCTCCCCTCTCCCGGCCGCGCTCCCGGGCGCGGCGGGTCCGGGGTGTGACACTTTCCGCCTGCCGGGCGCTTTAACCAGTAGACCGACTGGTCATCGGTCGAGGGGTCGCCCGGTCCCCCCGTATCGGGCCCCCAACGAGGGACGCGGGCGGAGCGCTTTCCCCCCGCTCCGCCCGCGTCCTCACGTACGCCGCGGGGCGGCGGCATAGGGTCGGCGATGTGATCTTCCGGATCGAGCGGCACTGCCCGCTTCCCGCCGCCGAGGCCTGGCGCCGGGTCACCGACTGGGAACGCCACGCCGAGCTGGTGCCGTTCACCACCGCCGTCGTCACCGGGGAGCGGTCGTTCACGGCGCGTACCGGCCTCGGGCGGGCGGCCGTCGACGACCCCATGGAGATCGTGCGCTGGGAGCCGCCGGACGCCGGCCGCCCCGGGTGGTGCCGGCTGGAGAAGCGCGGCCGGACCGTGCTCGGCTGGGCCGAGATCGAGGTGTGGCCGCGGGAGGACGGGGGTTCACGCGTGGTGTGGCGCGAGGAACTGCGGGTGCGCCCGCTCCCGGGGGTGTTCGACCGGCCCACGGCGTGGGCCGGCCGGCTGCTGTTCGGGCGGGCGCTGGACGGGCTGCTGGCCCGGGCTCACCAGTAGACGACGACCTTGTCGCCGATCCGCACCTGGTCGAAGAGCGCCGAGATCTTGGCACGGTCGCGCACATTGACGCAGCCGTGCGAGGCCCCCGCGTAGCCGCGGGCCGCGAAGTCGGCGGAGTAGTGCACCGCTTGGCCGCCACTGAAGAACATCGCGTACGGCATGGGCGTGTGGTAGATCGTCGACACGTGGTTGCGGCTCTTGGCGAAGACGCTGAAGGTGCCCTCGCGGGTCGGCGTGTACTGGGAGCCGAAGCGGACGTCCATCGCCGAGACGACCTTGCCGTTCACGACCCAGGCAAGGGTGCGGCTGGTCTTGCTGACGCACAGCACGCGGCCCGTCATGCAACGCGCGTCGAGCTTCGCCACGGGGTTGCTCGTCGGCGGGTACATGGCGTCGTGCTTGGGCTGCCGGGTGACCGAGCGCAGCTTCGCCCAGGTCCTGTCGGTGACGTTGCCCGACGCGGGCAGCTTGTACCGGGACTGGAAGGCGCGCACCGCGGAGACGGTGACGTCGCCGTAGTAGCCGGTCGGGTTGCGGCCGAAGAGGCCGAGCTGCTTGAGCCGTGCCTGCAGCTCGCGCACCTTCGCGCTGCTGCTGCCGCGGGCGATGACGACGACCGGCCGGGGGGTGCGGTCGGCCTTCGGCTTCTTCGTGGCGGACGGCGAGGCCGTCGGCGAGGGGGAGCCGCCGGCCGGCGCGGTGCTCTGGCTCGGGCCGGGGCTCGCGGAGGGGCTCGCCGTGGCGGCCGGGGTGTCCGGTGCCACGGAGGCCTTGGCGATGGGCTCGCTCGCCTGGGCGGTGCAGCCGGCGAGGAGGGCCGCGGTGAGAAGCGCGGCGGCAGCGGCCGCCGCGCGTGATCTTGTGACGGATATGAGTGCCACTTCGTCCCCCTGGAGGTGAGTCGGTACAGCCTTTGACTGATTTCCCCGGCATGTAGTTGCGCCGGCCCGGTAACGGTTCGCCGCACACTGGGGAAAGGGGGACCGAGTCGCTGGAGGCATGAGCCATGGCACGCGAGTCCGAGTCCGGTCTGCCCATCGAGCCCGTATACGGCCCCGACGCCCTGGACGGCTGGGACCCGGCCGAACGGCTCGGTGAGCCGGGCGGCTACCCCTACACCCGCGGCGTCCACCCGACCATGTACACCACCCGGCCCTGGACGATGCGCCAGTACGCGGGCTTCGGCACCGCCGCCGAGTCCAACGCGCGCTACCGGCAGCTGATCGCCCACGGCACCACCGGCCTGTCCGTGGCCTTCGACCTGCCGACCCAGATGGGCCACGACAGCGACGCCCCCCTCGCCCACGGCGAGGTCGGCAAGGTCGGCGTGGCCGTCGACTCGGTCGAGGACATGCGGGTGCTGTTCGACGGCATCCCGCTGGACCGGGTCTCCACCTCGATGACGATCAACGCGCCCGCCGCCCTGCTGCTCCTGATGTACCAGCTGGTCGGTGAGGAGCAGGGGGTGCCCGCGGACCGGCTCACCGGCACGATCCAGAACGACGTGCTCAAGGAGTACATCGCCCGCGGGACGTACATCTTCCCGCCCAAGCCCTCGCTGCGGCTGGTCGCGGACCTCTTCCGCTACTGCCGTGCCGAGATCCCGCGCTGGAACACCATCTCCATCTCCGGCTACCACATGGCCGAGGCCGGTGCCTCGCCCGCGCAGGAGATCGCCTTCACCCTCGCCGGCGGCGTCGAGTACGTCCGCACCGCCCTCGCCGCGGGCATGGACGTCGACGACTTCGCACCGCGGCTGTCCTTCTTCTTCGTCTCGCGCACGACGCTCCTGGAGGAGGTCGCCAAGTTCCGCGCCGCCCGCCGCATCTGGGCCCGGGTCATGCGCGAGGAGTTCGGGGCGAGGAACCCCAGGTCGCAGATGCTGCGCTTCCACACCCAGACCGCGGGCGTCCAGCTCACCGCCCAGCAGCCCGAGGTGAACCTGGTGCGGGTCGCCGTCCAGGGGCTGGCGGCGGTGCTGGGCGGCACGCAGTCGCTGCACACCAACTCCTTCGACGAGGCGATCGCGCTCCCCACCGAGAAGTCCGCCCGGCTCGCGCTGCGCACCCAGCAGGTCCTGGCGTACGAGACCGACGTGACGGCGACCGTGGACCCCTTCGCCGGGTCCTACGTCGTGGAGTCGATGACCGACGGACTCGAGACGGCCGCCCTGGAGCTGATGGCGAGGGTGGAGGAGCTCGGCGGGGCGGTGAGCGCGATCGAGAGCGGCTTCCAGAAGGGCGAGATCGAGCGCAACGCGTACCGGATCGCCCGGGAGACCGACTCCGGGGAGCGGGTGGTCGTCGGCGTCAACCGCTTCCAGCTGGAGGCGGAGGAGCGCTACGAGCCGCTGCGCGTCGACCCCGCGATCGAGACGGCGCAGGTGGCGCGGCTGGCCGCGCTGCGGGCCGGGCGGGACCGGCGGGCCGTGGACTCGGCGTTGTCCGCGCTGCGCAAGGCCGCCGAGGGCACGGATGACGTCCTGTACCCGATGAGGGACGCGCTCCGGGCCCGCGCCACAGTGGGCGAGGTCTGCGACGCGCTCCGCGAGGTCTGGGGGACGTACGTCCCTTCCGACGTCTTCTGAGTCACCCGGCGAAGCGGGCGAGCCGGGCGGTGACCTGCGCAGGCTCGTACGTGGCGGCGGCAGCACCGCGGGCGGTTCGGCGCCGACGGCCGGCACCGTGAAGTGGGGACCGCGCAGCACGTCGAAGAGCCGCCCGCCGGCGGCGCCGTCCGGGGCGAGGGCCCGGTTCCGGCACGAGGGGCCGGCGCGGTCCTCCGCGCCGGCCCGTACGGCCGCTGCAAACCGGACGACGTCGGTCAGCCGCGGGACGCGACGTGCTTGATCCGCCGCGCGACCCTGCGCACGGCCGGGTTGTCCGGCAGGAACGCCAGCTGGGACGGCACCGCCCCCGGGAGGGCCAGCGACGCCAGGCGGCGCCGCTTGAAGTAACGCCAGGTGCCGGAGTCCAGGCTGTCCGTCAGGTAGCGGACCGCGTCGTCCCGCAGATGCGGGTACGCCTGGTGCTGCATGCAGTAACACACGGCGCGCAGCAGGGGGGTCAGCTCACGTCGGACCTGCTCCGCCGTCGGCGGCCGCCAGGCCCGCGTCGCCTGCCGGTCCTCCAGGTCCGGCAGGAGGCGGTCGGCGATCGTGACAGGGACGCGGTTGCTGTTCTGGTACGGCGACAGCCGCTCCAGCACCAGATCCGTCCCCACGCGGGCGACGGGCAGCCCGTACAGCGCCGACGCGGTGAACAGCGCGGTGGAGAAGCAGCCCACGACCAGTTGCGGACGGGCCCGTACGAAGAGCACCTCGGCCGGCTCGGACGCCCCGGCCACGGTCAGCTCCGCACCCAGGGTCTCCGCCTCCCGCTCCAGTCGCCGCGACCAGTGGGCGGGCGCCGTCGGGTGCGGCTTGAAGACCACCGTCCGGTGCCCCGCCGCGACCGCCGCGCGCAGCATGCGGACGTGCAGCTCCTCCTCCTGGGCGCCGGAGAGGATGTCCAGCGCCGACAGGTACTGACCGAGCAGCAGAGCGCCGCCCTCGGGCACCGGGGCCGGGGCCACGTCGTGCTCCGCGATCGCCGCGAGAACGGCGGTGAAGGCGTCCGCGGGGACGAGTCCGGAGGTGACGCCGTGCTCCGACAGCAGCAGCGGCCGCAGCCCGGGGACCAGGTCCAGGTGCAGCAGCCGGCCGACCCGGGTCGTGACCAGGGTGTCCAGCTTGTCCCGGGTCGGGCCGTAGGCCATGAGGCCGTCGGCGTACACCTCGACGGGCGCGCCGGGGAAGGTGTTCACCAGCGCCAGCGCCGGGTCGACGTGGAGGGACTCGACGATCAGCTCGACCTCGTCCTCGCCGAGGTCCCAGAGCCTCCGCAGGTGGCGCTCCCACATCGGCACGTCGTCGGCGCGCGGCGACCAGCCGGAGGGGTGGAGCGGGGAGATCGCGTCGTTCCACGAGAGCACCCGGTCGAAGCGGTCGCGCAGCGCCCCGAAGCCCGGCGCCGTGTCCAGGGCCGGCGAGATCTCGGGTGCGGGGGCGTTGTTGCTGACCAGCAGCAGCCTGCGGTCGGCGGGGGCGAACAGGCCGGCGTCCAGCGCGGCGGCCACCGTGGCGGCGCCGAACAGCGTCGACGCCAGGAACACCTGGGTACGGGCCATCACGCGGCCACCGTTCCGGCACCGAGGCGCCGGCGTGTCCGGCGCAGCAGCAGGGCGCGTTTCATGTCCATCGAGTCCAGCGCCTCGTTCAGGACGTCCTGCGGCATCTTCTTCAGGGCGGTCGCGCTCATCGCCTTCAGCTTCCGTGCGACCTGGGGCTCGTAGCGGCTCATGGCGCCCAGGTGGTGCGCGATCACCGCGCAGTAGGTGCGCACCGCCTTGGGCAGGAAGCGGTCCGCGTCGGGGTCCGCCGCGGTCTCCGCGAGGACCTGGTCGAAGGAGCGGATGAAGTCCAGCTGCCGGACGTCGCCGATCTGCGTGAGCGAGGTGGCCACCCCCCGCCGGTAGAAGACGCCCAGCAGGCCGACGACCGCGAAGGACTTCGCCTCGCGGTGCAGCCGCCAGATCCATGGCCGGTCCTCGGCGGTGCGCAATCCGTCGGGGAAGTGCAGCAGCCCGGCGTCGACCAGCCTGCGGTGGTAGATGCCGGCCCAGGCGTACGGGTAGTCCACCGAGGTCGTGCGGTCGGTGGGCAGGATCGCCCCGCGCGGGTCCAGGGCGACCCCGCGACGGCCGTGCGGCACCCGGGCGATGGTGCGCTTGCGTCCGTGGGAGACGACGTGGTCGGTGCGCACGAAGTCGGTGCCGATCGTCTCTATGGCGTCCAGCAGGCGGGGCAGGTAGCCCTCGGCCAGCCAGTCGTCGCCGTCGAGGAAGGTCAGGTACTCGCCCCGGGCGGCGTCGATGCCCGTGTTGCGGGCGGTTGCGAGCCCCCCGTTCCTCTCGTGGGAGACGAGTATCGCCCCGGGCAGGTCTGGCAGCGCGCGCTCGAGGATTCCCGGGGTGTCATCCGTTGCGCAGTCGTTCACGAGAATGAACTCGAAATCCGCGCGGGCATTCGCGCGAAGGCTCCGCAACATGTCAGGAGCGAATGCCTGCACGTTGTAGAACGGGACGATGACGGAGAGCTTAACCACGTCCCGCACCCTATGCGGTGGCCCGTCCCCGGCCCTGACGCCTCCCCAACCCCGAGGTGAACGGAAAATGGCGGAACGGTTAATCCGGTGCCCGGGGAGGTCGATTCTCCATTCGGCGGCATGTTGTTAACCGTCCGTTGGTGTTGCGTTGGAGGCCCGCTCGGAATGCATTCCTAGCGTCTCCGGCGTGCCAGCAAGTACCGCCGACCCGATCAGGGTCACCGTCCTCGCCGACTCGGACACCCGATGGAAATGGGGTGCGCTGACGGCGCGCCGCATTGCCCCGGAGGCGCGGCTCGACGCCCGCCTGCTCCGCGGCCGGGCGACCCCGACCGAGCGCCAGCTCGCTGAGGTCGGCATCCCCGCGGAGTCGATGCGCGAGGTCACTGCGGCACAGTTCCTGGCCGCGACCTCCCGTGACACCGCGGACGTCGTGGTGCTCTCCTGCGTCGGCGGCACCGTCCAGGCCATGCTGCACGGACTCGCCCGTGCCTGGCAGGGCACCCCCCGCCGCCCGGTCGTCGTCACCGGCTACGTCGGGGTCGTCTACGAGAAGCTCGCCGACGGACTCCTGCTGCGGGCCGGCGCCGACGCCGTGCTCGCCAACAGCGCCCACGACGCGCAGCGCTTCCGCGAGGTCTACGAGGGCGTCGGCGCCGACGCCGGGACGGTCGTCGAGACCGCCCTGCCCTTCCTGGAGGGCAAGCCCTACGAGCCCTCCGGGGACCGGCCGTTCACCGTGGTCTTCGCCGTCCAGCCCTCCGTGCCGGACAGCCGCAGGGACCGCACGTACCTGCTGCGCCGCGCGGTGGACCACGCGCGCTTCCACCCGGAGCGCGAGGTCCTGGTCAAGCTGCGCAGCAAGCCCGGTGAGCACACCACGCACATCGAGGAACAGCCGTACCAGAAGCTGGTGTCCAAGCTGGACCCGCCGAAGAACCTCAAGCTCGTCTACGGGCACATGGGCGAGGTCCTGGACCGCACCGACCTGCTGGTCACGGTGAGTTCGACGGCGGCTCTGGAGTCCATGCACCGCGGCATCCCCACGGCCGTCCTCACCGACCTCGGGATCCGCGAGGCGCTGGGCAACCACCACTTCCTCGGTTCCGGCGCCTACGCCTCCTGGGACCAGATCGACTCCGGCGAGGTGCCGAGGGTGCACCCCGAGTGGGCCCGCGCCCAGGGCATCGCCTCCGGCGGCGACCCCTTCCGGGCCGTGCGCGAGCGGGTCACCGACCTGGCCGCCGCCCCCGCGCTCCCGCCGCTGGCGCCGTACTACACGACCACCACCGCGCCCGGTTACCTGCCCGGCGTGCTCGCCCGCCACGGCCTCGACCCGAAGGGCGAGCCGCTGCCCGGCTCCGCGACCGAGCCCGCCGAAGCCAGTCCGCTGCGCCGGGCCGTGCGGGACATCGCGCGCAACTCCGCGCGCGCCGCGTACCGCCAGGGCGTGCAGCGCGTCGCGCCCGTGATCCGCAGGTGGGGACAGCTGTGAACCCGCCCTCCAAGTCGCAAGGAGCCACCATGCCAACGGTGTTGGCCGTCATTCCCGCCCGCGGCGGCTCGAAGGGCGTACCCGGCAAGAACCTCGCCACGGTCGGCGGCGTGCCGCTGGTCGAGCGCGCCGTGCGGGCCTGCCGCGCGGCCGGCCACGTCACCGACGTCGTCGTCTCCACCGACGACCCCGCCATCGCCGACGCGGCCCGCACCGCCGGCGCCGAGGTCGTCCTGCGTCCGGCCGCCATCGCCGGGGACACCGCGACCAGCGAGGCCGCGGTCCTGCACGCGATGGACGCGCACGAGGCGATGACCGGGCGCGGCGCCGACGTGGTGCTGCTCGTCCAGTGCACCAGCCCGTTCATCACCACCGAGGACGTCAACGGCGTGGCCGCCGCGGTCGTCGAGGACGGCGCGGACACCGCCGTGACCGTGGCCCCCTTCCACGGCTTCATCTGGCGCGACGCCGCCGACCAGATCGGCGCCGCCGCCGCTGCCGCCGACGAGGCGGCCGAGGGCGGCCGGGCCCGTACGACCGTGGCCGCCGCGACCGGAGGCTACGGCGTCAACCACGACAAGGCCCACCGCCCCCGCCGCCAGGACCGGCCGCAGGACCTGCTGGAGACCGGCGCCGCCTACGCGATGCGCGTTCCGGGCTTCCGCGAGGCGAAGCACCGCTTCTTCGGCCACACCGCGCTGGTGCGCACCGACCCCGCCAAGGTCCTGGAGGTCGACGAGCCGGACGACCTGGCCCGCGCCCGCGCCCTGGCCCCACTGCTCGACCCCGCGACGGAGACCTCCCCCGAGGTGCCGGCGCACCCGACCCGCGACGACGTCGACGCGGTCGTACTCGACTTCGACGGCACCCAGACCGACGACACGGTGCTGGTCGACTCCGAAGGACGCGAGGCCGTCACCGTGCACCGCGGTGACGGGCTCGGGATCGCCGCCCTGCGCGACAACGGCCTGCCCGTCCTGATCCTGTCCACGGAGACCAACCCGGTCGTCGCCGCGCGGGCCCGCAAGCTCAAGGTCCCCGTGCTCCACGGCATCGACCGCAAGGACCTCGCACTGAAGCAGTGGTGCGAGGAGCAAGGAATCGCCCCCGAGCGGGTCCTGTACGTCGGCAACGACGTCAACGACCTCGGCTGCTTCGCGCTCGTCGGCTGGCCCACGGCCGTCGCCAACGCGCACGACATCGTCAAGGACGCCGCCCGCTCCGTCACCGCAACGCCCGGAGGACGCGGAGCGATCCGCGAGATCGCCTCGTGGATCCTCGGCCCCTCACTGTCCCGAAGGGAACTCTCCCAGTGACCACCACCAACGCCCGCCTTCGTCCGATCGGCGACCGCCTGGTCGGCCCCGGCCAGCCCGTCTACGTCACCGGCGAGATCGGCATCAACCACAACGGCTCCCTCGAGGACGCCTTCGCCCTGATCGACTCGGCCGTGGAGGCCGGCGCCGACGGTGTGAAGTTCCAGAAGCGCACCCCGGAGATCTGCACCCCGCGCGACCAGTGGGACATCGAGCGCGACACCCCCTGGGGCCGCATGACCTACATCGAGTACCGCCACAAGGTGGAGTTCGGTGAGGACGAGTACCGCGCGATCGACGCGTACTGCACCAAGAAGGGCATCGACTGGTTCGCCTCCCCGTGGGACGTCCCCTCGGTCGAGTTCCTGGAGAAGTTCGAGAACGTCCGGGTCCACAAGGTCGCCTCGGCCTCGCTGACCGACGACGAGCTGCTGCGCGCCCTGCGCGCCACCGGCAAGACGGTCATCCTCTCGACCGGCATGTCGACCCCGAAGCAGATCCGCCACGCGGTGGAGGTGCTCGGCAGCGAGAACATCATCCTGTGCCACGCCACGTCGACCTACCCGGCGAAGCACGAGGAGCTCAACCTGCGGATGATCAACACCCTGCAGAGCGAGTTCCCGAACGTGCCGGTCGGCTACTCCGGTCACGAGATCGGCCTGCAGACCACCCTCGCGGCCGTCGCCCTGGGCGCCGTCTTCGTCGAGCGTCACATCACCCTCGACCGCGCCAACTGGGGCTCGGACCAGGCCGCTTCCGTCGAGCCGCAGGGCCTGGACCGCCTGGTCCGCGACATCCGCATCATCGAGCAGGCGCTCGGCGACGGTGTCAAGAAGGTCTACGAGGGCGAGCTCGGCCCGATGAAGAAGCTGCGCCGCGTGCCCGGCGTCATCGCCGAGCAGGAGGCGGCCCAGGCCGCCGCCGAGGCCGAGACGGTGTCGGCCTGATCCATGAGCGACAGCGGCACTCTGGCACTCGTGGAGAGCCCCGTTCAGCTGCTCAACGTGCTGGAGTGGGCGCACGTTCATCCGCCCGCGGTGCCCATGCCGCGGCCCGGGACGGCCTCGGCCGTCCCGGGCCCGGCGGCGCCCGGACGGCCGCTCACCATCGTCGCCCTCGCCCCGCGTGACCCCATGACGCGTGGTCAGCTCCGCCGCATGGCGGAGCTGGCGATGGACGAGGGCATCAGCGTGCGCTGGTGCGAGGCCCGTTCCTCCCGGGGCTCGTTGCTGCGCACCGCCGCCGAACTGACCCCGGCCCTGCGGGCCGCGGGTCGGGTCGTCCTCGGTGACCCCTTCTCCCGCCTGGTGCAGGTGCTCCTGCCGCTCAGCCGGGCGAAGGAGATCACCGTCGTCGACGACGGCACGGCGACCATGGAGTTCACCGAACTCCTCACCAGAGGTGCCCGGCTCGTCCGCTGGCACCGCAGCGGACGCCGGCTCTCGCCGGCGGACGCGGCCTTCGGCGTCTTCGCCTCGGCCGCCCGGCGCCGACTCACCCCAGGCGCCGGGCGGCGGGTCGAGCTGTTCAGCTCGATGCCCGCCGCGCCTCCTTCCGGGATGGCGCTGCGGACCAACCGCTTCGCCTGGACCCGGGCACGGTTCGGCCCGCCCACCGTCAGTGCAGGCACCGACATCGTCGGCACCTCTCTGGTGGAGACCGGGGTGGTCGACCCCGAGCGCTACCTGACCGCCGTCGCGGCCCTGACCCGAGCGCACGGTGCCACCCGCTACTTCGCGCACCGGCGGGAGAGCGCCGACAAGCTGCACCTGCTGTCCGCGGAGACCGGGCTGCAGATCGTGCGGCCCGACCTGCCGCTGGAACTGGTCGCCCGCCGCGGCCCGATCGGCCACACGATCCTGAGTTTCCCCTCCACGGTCGTGCACACCCTGCCGCTCGCACTGGAGGGCACCGGAGTGAGGATCACGGTCTGCGACGTCGACCCGGAGTGGCTGACCGACCGGGCCTCGCCGCGGGCCCAGAGCTTCCTGTCCGGGATCACCGGCAGCGCCCGCGACCTGCACGGCCTGGCCTCGGTGGCCTCGGGCGCGGCCGCGGTCGGCTGAACCACCCGGCCCGCCGGCCGGACCGGCCGGCGGGTCAGCGCGTCACGGAGGCGACCTCCATCTCCGTCGGCAGGCTGCCGCTGCCCAGCTGGGCGGCCAGCCGGCCGGCGGAGCTGCGGGTGTAGTTGCCGGTGATCACCGCTGTGCCGCCGGTGATGGCCGAGTTGACCAGCGGCGCCGACAGCACCGCGCCGTCCAGCACCATGGCGCACTGGTTGGCCGGGCTCAGCTCCCCGGCCAGGCGCCCGGTGAGCTCGGCGAACTTCCGTGCACCGCTTCTCCCGAAGGTCAGCCGGATCTGCCATCCGGTGGCGTTCTGCGTGTCGAGCACGGCCGCCGCGTCACGGATCTCGGTGCCGCTCAGGGCCACCGGCCCGAGCAGGTACTTCGTCCAGGCGCCGCTCTCGGCCCGCTCGGCGCAGGCCAGGGCCCAGCGCGCACCGCCCCGCTGATGGTCGACCCGCTGGGCGGGCACCGAGCAGTCCAGGGCGGCGTACTCCGCGCCGCCGGGCACCGAGCCGCCGCCGGAGCCGCTTCCGGAGCCGGACGGCAGGGCGGCCGAGCCGCCGGCGGAGGGCTCCAGCAGCACCACCGGCCGGAAGACCAGGACCGCGGGCTTCCCCAGGGAGGCGATCTCCCGCGCGCTCCCTCCGCGAAGGGAGACCGTGACCCGGCCCGCGCCGGCCTTCACGGTGACGTCCTCGTAGCCGAAGCCCTCGGCGCGCCGGCCCATGAGGTCGGCGATCTGGCGCAGCCGCGCCGCGTCCACGGGCTCTCGCGGGGTGAACACCGCCGTCGTACGGGGCCCTTCGGCGGACTTGCCCGACCCCTCATCCTCCCCCGGCAGCGAGCAGGCCGCCGCCAGCGTCGCACAGCACAGCGCCAGCGCCGCCCTCGACCGCCCAAGGCGTGGCCGCTCACCCACCGGTGATCGCCCGTACGCTCTCATGGACCGCCGTGACCAGCCCGGTCAGCGCGGTGGCATCGCCCACGAGGGCCCGCAGCCGGGTCAGCCGTTCCCCTGCCCGGCGCCCGTCCACACCTCCCGGCCCGCCCGCCCTGAGGTCGTCCGCCAGGGCGTCGGCCTCCTCCCGGGCGGCCTCGGTGCCCTCCAACGAGTCGAGACGGCGGCGCAGTTCGCCGATCGCGGTGAGCGCCGCACGCAGCGCCTCGGCCTCCGTGCCGTCCCTGCGCGCGTACGCCCCGCGCCCGGCGGCCAGGGCCGAGTCGCTCACCCGGGCGTCGCCCCCGATCACGATGCCGTGGTTGATCTGCGGAGCCGGATCCCGCGGCGTCACTTGGCGCCCCCCTCGGTGCCCGCCCCGGCCAGCGGCGACCGGCCGCCGGTGGAGATCGCCGAGGCGCCGGAGCCCGCCGCGATGCTGCCGCTCATGGAACCGCCGGTCATCATGATCCCCTGGTTCAGGATGACGTTCCGGTGCTGCGTCAGATCCCCCCGGTCCAGGCCGTGTTCGGCGAGGAACTCGGCGAGCGTGCCGAGGATCTGCAGCTCGATCTGCTTGCCGATGCGCGTGACGTCCACCTTCTGGAAGAAGTCGCGGTAGGCGTGCGAGGAGGCCAGCTCGCGCAGGCTGATCCGGGCCCCGAAGTCGTGGCGCCGGTCGTCGGTGATGGCCGTCCGCTGCGCCGCCAGGGCCCGTTCCCGCCGGGCCGGGGCGCGCAGCTCCGCATAGGCGTTGGGCAGCGCGGACATCAGCACCGAGCGGCTGAGCAGCAGCGCGTCGGCGAGGCCGGGCGCGGCCTCCTCGGCCTCCTCGGGACGGGAGACGGAGTCGGCGACCCGGTAGGCCTCCCGGACCGGGGTCAGCACCATGGTGTTGGCCTGCAGATACAGCGTCGCCCCGCTCACCGCGGTCTGGACGAAGACCGACAGCACCAGGTCAGTGCCCCAGCTGCGGACCTGCGCGGCCAGGCAGTGCCGCACGGGGCCGTCGACCACGCCCCGGGCCGCGGCGATGCGCTCAGAGGAGAGCTGGTCGGCCGGTCTGCCCTCGGGCGGCCACCGGCCCGCGGCGCCGGGCCAGAACACCGCCTCCCCGAAGAGGGCGTTCTGCCGCAGCTCCGTGCCGTGGACGAACACCTTCTCCGTGACCTCCAGGCCGGGGATCCGGTCCACCGGGGAGGCCGCGGCCGCACGCAGGCCGTCCAGGTCGTCGGCCGTCCGCCGGATCAGCCCGGCCGTGTCGAAGGGCACCGGGGGCGGCTCCTGCCCGGTGCCCGGTTCGTGGCCCTCGGGGACGAGCCGCATCGCGAAGGACCACGAGGTGACCTCGTCGCCCGCCCCCACGAAGGGCCGGTAGCCGCTGTAGACGACCAGGTTCGCGTCGCCGCCCACGGAGGACTGCGGCAGCCCCGCCGCCTCCGGGTCGCGGGGCGGCTCCTGCGCGGGGGAGCGGAAGGCCTCACGGGTCAGCTGCTCCCGGATCGCCTTCCACGCCGCGTTGCGCTGCTCCCAGGTGAACAGCCACGGGCAGCCGACCAGCAGGAGCAGCGTCAGCAGGAAGGTCACCACCGGCCCGGCGCTCGGCCAGAACGGCACCAGCTCGGCCAGCCAGGAGGCCGCCGACAGGACGGCGAGCTGCACCGCCAGGGCCCGCAGCACCGCCATGACGGCCGGGTCGCGCTGCCCTTCCCGCATCCGGCGCCGCCTGGGCACCACCGAGCCCGTCTGCGCGCCGCCCCCGGGCAGGAACGCGGTGGCGAACCAGTAGGCGAGCGTCGTCACCGGGGCGACCAGCAGCGACAGGACGAAGGCCGCGCCGACGGCGAGATCCCGCTTGCGCAGGTCGCGCAAGGTCTGCTCGGCGTGGGCGCCGACCCGGTCGAGGTCGACGCCGTACGACGGGGCGCAGGCCCGGTAGCGCTCGTGCCGCAGCTCGTGCACCACCCGGCGCGCGAATCCCTCGTCCAGGCGTGCTCCCGCGCACATGTAGCGGGTCGACGCGCTCCAGTCCTCCTCGGCCCCGTACGGCGTCGCGGACACCCCCCGCGGTGTCCGCGGCGCGTGCGCGGGGCGGGGCGGCGGCACCGCGGCCGCACCCCCGTCGGCCGCACCCCCGTCGGCCGCACCCCCGTCCTGCGCGCCGTACGCCTCCGTGTCCCCGGTGGCCCCCGTGCTCCCGGCGCCCGGGTATCGCGATGTCACACGCCCCACCCCATTTCCCCTCGTCACACCAGTCTGGAGGCCGGTGACAAGCTCCCGAAAGGCGCGGCAAGGGGGAAAACCGGCCGCGCCGGGGCGCGTTGAAGTGCGGGGGCGCGCAGGAGCGCGCGGACCGGCGGCCGGTGTCGTTCCACTCTCCGCAAGATCCACTTCACCGAGCGGTCACCCGAACCCGGTTGTCTTGATCCATGGCAACGGGACCGAGGTCCGCGCCGCGCATCGCGGTCCTCGCGGACAGCGCGCTCGACGGTGACTCCCGGGCGCACCGTGTGGCGGCGGCCGCGGCCGCCGCCGGGTACGACGTCACGCTCGTCGGCCGCGCCGCCGACGGGCCGGCCGCCGCGCTCGGCGCCGCGCCGCCGGGCGTGCGGCTGATCCGCGTCACCGTCGCCGAGACGCTCCACCGCAGGCGGCTGCAGCGCCCCCGTCCGGGCCCGCGGCACGTCCTCGCCTACCGCAGCGCCGATTCGCACGCCTACCGCGCCGCGCTGCTCGCCGCCCACGCGTCCCTGCTGGCCTCCCGCGGGGCCGAACTGGACGTGATCCACCGCCCTTTACCGCTGAAGGCCGCCGCCCGCCTGGTCCACGCGGGCGGCCGGTTCCGGCACGTGCTCCGCCGGGCCTGGACGGCGCTGCGCTCGGCGCAGTACCGCGCCGCGGTCCGCCGTCGCGCCGCCCCCGGCGGTCCCCTGGAGAGCGCCGCCGCCACCGCGACCAAGCTGCTGCTCGGCAAACGCTGCTGGCGCCGGCTCGACCCGCTCCTGCTCGACCTGGAGATCGCCTACGGCCCCGTCCTCGACGAGCTGCGCCCGCACCTCGTGCACGCCCTGGGCCACCGCTCCCTGGGCACGGCCGTGCGGGCCGCGATGCGCGCCGAGGGCACCGGCCACCGGATCGAGGTGGTCTGGGACACCACCGCCAAGCCCGAGCCCACCCGCCGTGCCGCCGTCGCCCGCGACGCCCACGAGCGCAGCTACGTACCGCTCACCGACGGCGTCGTGACCGTCGCCGACACCTACGCGGACCGCCTCCGCGAGCGCCACCGGCTGCCCGCGCGTCCCGCGGTGGCCCGCAACACCCCGCCGCACGAGCCGCTGCCCTCCCCGCCGCCGCCCGGCGTCCGCGACCGCTGCCACCTCGCCCCGGAGGTCCCGCTGCTGGTCCACAGCGGTTCCGCCGGTCCCGCCCGCGGCCTCCTCACGGTCGTCGACGCGCTGCCCAAGCTGTACGACCTGCACGCCGCGCTGATCGTGCCCGACCCGGACGACCCCTGGATCCGCACCCTCACCGGCCGCGCCGCCGAGCTCGGCGTGGCCCGCCGGCTGCACGTGCTGTCCTACGTGCCGCCCGCGGAGATCCCGCGCTTCCTGTCCTCGGCCGACATCGGCGTGCTCCCGGTGCACCGGCTCCCCGACCGGCAGGTCGCGCTCCCCGCCCGCTACTTCGAGTACGCGCACGCCCGGCTGCCCGTGGTGGTCAGCGACGTCCGCGTGCTGGCCCGCCCGACCCTGGAGATCGGCAACGGCGAGGTCTTCCGCTCCGGGGACACCGCCGACTTCGTCCGTGCCGTCGGCGCCGTGCTGACCAATCCGCGCCGCTACCGCAAGGCGTACGAGCGCGGGGACGTCCTGCGCGAGTGGTCCTGGCAGAAGCAGTCCGAGCCCCTCCTCGACCTCTACGCCCGCCTCCTGGGTCCCCGCCGCCCCGCCCCGGAACCGTCCGCCCCCGACGCCCCGGTCGCCCTGGCCTGACCCGCGTGGCGCGTCGCCGCCGGCAGGCCGCCCCACCCGCGTCCCCGCGGGCCCCGGGCCGCTCCGCAGGGTGGCCCCCTGGGCCGTTCCGGGCCGCTCACAGGGCGTTGCCTCGCGGCCGGGCGATCGTTGGGCCACTATGGAGTGGCGAGGGATAAACCTGGTTGATACCCCTGTACGGGGCGGGGTACGCGCCGAACGGGCGAGTTTTTCTTCCTCGCGCGGCATGAATTTACGGTGATGTAGCGATCGGGAGCACAGATGCGGTCTAGCCTGTCGGAGGTGAACGACTCAGCCTCCGAACCCTCCGAAAATCCCGTGCCAGTGGCGCCCACAGTCCCCGCCACACCCGAAGGTGCGCTGCTGGGCGTACTGCCCGAACGGCTCCGGGCCGAGCTCGTGGCGTTCCGGCGGGACCTGCACATGAACCCCGAGCTGGGCCGGCAGGAGTTCCGTACCACCGCCGCGATCAAGGCCCGCCTGGAGCAGGCCGGCCTCAAGCCGCGCGTGATGCCCGGCGGCACCGGTCTGCTGTGCGACATCGGCGCCACCGACCCGGAGCGTCCCCGGCTGGCGCTGCGCGCGGATCTCGACGCGCTCCCGATTCCGGACACCAAGCGGGTGGAGTACCGCTCGACCGTGCCCGGGCGGGCGCACGCCTGCGGCCACGACGTGCACTCCACCGTGGTGCTCGGTGCCGGCCTGGTACTGGCGGAGCTGGAGCGCGAGGGCAAGCTGAGGCGTCCGGTACGGCTGGTGTTCCAGCCGGCCGAGGAGGTCATGCCGGGTGGCGCGCTGGACGCCATCAAGGCGAACGCGCTGGACGGCGTGGGCCGGATCCTGGCCCTGCACTGCGACCCGAAGGTCGAGGTCGGGCGGATCGGCCTGCGCCAGGGGCCGATCACCTCCGCCGTGGACCGGCTGGAGCTCTCCCTGGACGGCGCGGGCGGCCACACGGCACGCCCCCACCTCACCACCGACCTGGTGACGGCCGCCGCCAAGATGGCCACCGAGCTGCCGGCGGTGCTCGCCCGCCGGATCGACCCCCGTGCCGGGATGAGCATCGTGTGGGGCCGCATCGAGGCCGGCCACGCCGCCAACGTCATCCCGCAGCACGCCGAGCTGGAGGGCACGGTCCGCTGCCTGGACCTGAACGCCTGGCACGAGGCCCCCGACCTGGTCCACGAGGTGATCGACCAGGTGGCCGCCATGTACCGGGCCAAGTGGGAGCTGACCTACCACCGCGGGGTGCCGCCGGTGGTGAACGAGGCGGACTCGACCGAGCTGCTGCGCGACGCCATGACGGCCCGTTACGGCGCGCACACGGTCGAGGACACGGAGCAGAGCCTCGGCGGCGAGGACTTCTCCTGGTACCTGGAGCAGGTTCCGGGCGCGCTGGCGAGGTTGGGCGTAAGGCCCGTTGGGGACACGTCAAAGCGTGATCTGCATCAAGGTGACTTCGACGTCGACGAGGGCGCGATCAAGGTCGGCGTGGAACTCTTCACCTCCGCTGCGCTGCTGGCATGACGGTAGGTGACCCGGCCGACACGGCCGGGTCACCTGGCCGAAATGCGACGATCCGATAACGGGCGGCCAACCCCCCTTTACCTGACATCTACGCGCGTTAAGCTCCGGTTAAGCCAGCGCCGGACGGGGCGCTCAGAGTTGAAGGGGTACCCTCTTGCGCCGGGTAACCAAGATCGCCGCCGCGGGTATAGCCTCCGCGGCTCTCGCGCTCACCGCGACCGCTTGCGGCAGCAGCTCCAAGGACAGCGGCAGTGACAGCAGCAGCAGCGGCAGCGGCAAGCTGAAGGTCGGCGTCGCCTACGACGTGGGTGGCCGTGGTGACCACTCGTTCAACGACTCCGCCGCCCAGGGCCTGGACAAGGCGAAGGCCGACCTCGGCATCGACGTCAAGGAGCTGACCGCCAAGACCTCGGACACCGAGGCCGACCGCGAGCAGCGCCTGGAGGACCTGGCCGACGCGGGTTACAACCCGGTCATCGGTGTCGGCTTCGCGTACGCCGAGTCCATCACCGCCGCGGCCAAGAAGTACCCCAAGACGACCTTCGCGATCGTCGACTCGGTCGTCGACGCCAAGAACGTCGACAGCATCGTCTTCACCGAGGAGCAGAGCTCCTACCTCGCCGGTGTCGCCGCCGCCCTGAAGACCAAGGACAACAAGGTCGGCTTCATCGGTGGCGTGGACATCCCGCTGATCAACAAGTTCGAGGCCGGCTTCCGCCAGGGTGTCGAGGAGACCAACCCGAAGGTCAAGGTCACCACCCAGTACCTGACCAGCGGCTCGGACCTCTCCGGCTTCTCCGACCCCGCCAAGGGCAAGGCCGCCGCGCAGGGCATGCTGGACAACGGCATCGACGTGATCTACGCCGCCGCCGGCTCCTCCGGCAACGGCGCCATCGAGGCCGTCGCCGGCAAGTCCGGTGCCTGGGCGATCGGTGTCGACTCCGACCAGCACGAGCAGCCGGGTCTGGCGAAGTACAAGGACGCCATCCTGACCTCCGCGCTGAAGAACGTGAACGTCGCGGTCTACGACGTGGTCAAGTCCGTCAAGGACGGTTCCCCGCTGACCGGCACCCACGCCTACGACCTGGCCAAGGACGGTGTCGGCCTGTCCACCAGCGGTGGCTTCATCGACGACATCAAGTCCAAGCTGGACGAGGCCAAGACGAAGATCGTGAGCGGCGACATCAAGGTCAAGACGACCGTCAAGTGACGTCCGGTCTCTCGTGAGCGCCGGTTGCGAGGCTCGGGAGGGGACAGCCCAGGCTCCCCCCTTCCCGGGCCTCGCGCCTGCGTTCAGCCGGGTGTCGCCCCCGCGGTATCCGTTGTGACTCACCCCCTTATGGATCTGGCAACGCTACGCGCGTAGAGGCCCCTCCTCGCGGTACGTTCGCCACACCCCGCCCGCCCCGCTCTTTTCCGCGAGGAGAGTGCGCCATCGACGCGTCCAGCCCCCCCAGCCAGAATGCCGTGGAACTCCGCGGCATCACCAAGCGATTCCCAGGCGTCGTGGCCAACCACGACATCGACATCACGGTTCGCCGTGGCACGGTGCACGCCCTCGTGGGCGAGAACGGCGCCGGCAAGTCGACGCTGATGAAGATCCTCTACGGCATGCAGAAGCCGGACGAGGGCACCATCACGATCGACGGCGAGCGGGTCACCTTCCACGACCCGGGCGACGCCATCGCCCGCGGCATCGGCATGGTGCACCAGCACTTCATGCTCGCCGACAACCTCACCGTCCTCGAGAACGTCGTCCTCGGCAGCGAGAAGCTGTACGGCATCGGCGGCAGGGCCCGGACGAAGATCAAGGAGATCTCGGACGCCTACGGCCTCGGGGTGCGCCCGGACGTCCTGGTGGAGGACCTCGGTGTCGCCGACCGTCAGCGCGTCGAGATCCTGAAGGTCCTCTTCCGCGGCGCCCGTACGCTGATCCTCGACGAGCCGACCGCGGTCCTCGTCCCGCAGGAGGTTGACGCGCTCTTCGACAACCTGCGCGAGCTCAAGGCCGAGGGCCTGACCGTCATCTTCATCTCCCACAAGCTGGGCGAGGTGCTGTCCGTCGCCGACGACATCACCGTCATCCGCCGGGGCACCACGGTCGGCTCCGCCGACCCGCGGACCACGACCCCCAAGCAGCTCGCGGAGCTGATGGTCGGCAGCGAGCTGCCGTCCCCCGAGACCCGGGAGTCCACGGTCACCGACGTCCCGATGCTGACCGTCGACGGTCTGCACCTGTCGGAGACCGACCTGGAGGGCATCGAACGCGTCGTCCTGGACCAGATCTCCCTCACCATCCACAAGGGCGAGGTCCTCGGCATCGCGGGTGTCGAGGGCAACGGCCAGGCGGAGCTCGTCGAGGCGATCATGGGCATCCTGCCGCCCGACGCGGGCCGGATCGGCCTCGACGGCGACGAGATCACCCACCGCCCGACGCGCAAGCGCCGCGAGGACGGCATCGGCTACATCCCCGAGGACCGGCACCGGCACGGCCTGCTCCTGGAGGCCCCGCTCTGGGAGAACCGCATCCTCGGCCACGTCACCGAGCGCCCCAACAGCAAGGGCGGCTTCCTCGACCCGGCCGCGGCCCGCCGCGACACCGAGCGGATCGTGCGCGAGTACGACGTCCGCACCCCCGGCATCGAGGTGACCGCCGCGTCCCTGTCCGGCGGCAACCAGCAGAAGCTGATCGTCGGCCGGGAGATGAGCCACCGGCCCAAGCTGCTGATCGCCGCGCACCCCACCCGCGGCGTGGACGTCGGCGCCCAGGCGCAGATCTGGGACCAGATCCGCGAGGCCCGGCGCGAGGGCCTGGCCGTGCTGCTGATCTCCGCCGACCTGGACGAGCTGATCGGCCTGTCCGACACCCTGCGCGTCATGTACCGCGGCCGCCTGGTCGCCGACGCCGACCCCGCCACCATCACCCCGGAGGAGCTGGGCTCCGCGATGACCGGCGCTGCCACCGGCCATCTCGAGCACGAGGACGGCGACACCGCCCACGGGGGAGAGGACCGATGAAGAAGATCGACAAGGAGCGGGTGCTCCTCGCCGTCGCCGCCCCCGTGCTGGCGCTCGTGGCCGCGTTCGTGATCACGGCGCTGGTGCTGCTCGCCACGGGCAAGGAGCCGTTCGGCGCCTTCGGGACGATGTTCGACTACGGCTTCAAGAGCGACAGCCAGGTCGAGATCATCAACAAGGCGACCACGTACTACATCGCGGGCATCGCGGTCGCCGTCGGCTTCCGCATGAACCTGTTCAACATCGGTGTCGAGGGCCAGTACCGCCTGGGCGCCTTCTTCGCCGCGGCCGTCGGCGGCGCGGTGACGCTGCCGGGCTTCCTGCAGATCCCGCTGATCATCGTGGTCGCGATGATCGTCGGCGCGATGTGGGCGGGCATCGCGGGTCTGCTGAAGACCTCGCGCGGTGTCAGCGAGGTCATCGCGACCATCATGCTGAACTCGATCGCCACCTACATCGTCGGCTACCTGCTCAAGGACGGCCGGCTCGGCCACCTCGACAAGGCGCAGACCTCGGTGTCGACCACACCGCTGCCCTCCTCCGGCCACCTGTTCAACTTCGACATGGGCGAGGACGTCGGCCAGATCTACGGCTTCGTCGTGCTCGCCGTGGTCATCGGCGTCGGCTACTGGTTCGTGCTGGGCCGCACCCGCTTCGGCTTCGACCTGCGCAGCGTCGGCCTGTCGGAGAGCGCCGCCACCGCGAGCGGCGTCAGCGTCAAGCGCATGGTGGTCACCAGCATGCTGATCTCCGGCGGTCTGGCCGGACTCACCGGCCTGCCGCTGCTGCTGAACGACGCGCACGCCTACGGCTCGGACCTCTTCCCGGCCGGCATCGGCTTCACCGGCATCTCGGTGGCGCTGCTGGGCCGCAACAACCCGGTCGGCGTCGCGCTGGCCGCGCTGCTGTGGGGCTTCCTGGAGCGCGGCTCGGGCCGCCTGGAGTTCGAGGGCTACGACAAGGAGATCGTCGGCGTGATGCAGGGCGTCATCGTCCTGAGCGTCGTCATCGCCTACGAGGTCGTCCGCCGCTACGGCCTCAAGCGCCAGCAGCAGAAGGTCGGCGAGGAGCTCGCCGCCCAGGCCCGCACCAAGAAGGAGGTGACGGCGTGACCGCCACGATGACCCAGACCCCGCCGCCCGCGGCTCCCAAGGCCGCAGGGGCCAAGGGCCGCAAGGGCCGCCTCTCCTTCCCGATGGTCCTGCTGATCATTGCCGCCGCGATCGCGCTGGTGTCGGTGGTGCGGCTCATCACCGGCCAGGACCAGCTCACCGCCCAGGGCCAGATCACCGCCGCGCTCGGTCTCGCCGTGCCGATCGGTCTGGCCGGTCTGGCCGGTCTGTGGTCCGAGCGCTCCGGCGTGGTCAACATCGGCCTCGAGGGCATGATGATCCTCGGCACCTTCTTCGGTGCCTGGGCCGGCTGGCAGACCAACCCCTGGATCGGCGTCCTCGCCGGTGTCGTCGGCGGTGCGCTCGGCGGCCTGATCCACGCGGTCGCCACCGTCACCTTCGGCGTCGACCACATCATCTCCGGCGTGGCCATCAACATCCTGGCGCTCGGTGCCACCCAGTACCTCGCCAAGCTGTGGTTCTCCACCGGCGACGCGGCCACCAAGGGCGGCAACCCCAAGCAGTCCCCGCCGGTCGACTCCCTGCCGTCGTTCGACGTCCCGGGGCTTTCCGACGGGCTGGCGAGCATCGAGAAGCACGGCTGGTTCTTCGTCTCCGACCTCGCCGGCATCCTGGGCGGCCTGGTCACCAACGTGTCCGCGCTGACGCTCGTCGCGGTGCTGCTCTTCGTCGGCAGCTTCTTCCTGCTGTGGCGCAGCCCGTTCGGCCTGCGGCTGCGCTCCTGCGGCGAGAACCCGGTCGCGGCAGAGTCGCTCGGCGTCAACGTGTACCTGTACAAGTACATCGCCGTGATCGCCTCCGGCGGTCTCGCCGGCCTCGGCGGCGCCTTCCTGGCGATGGTGCCCGCGCACATCTACCTCGAGGGCCAGACCGGCGGCCGCGGCTACATCGGCCTCGCCGCGATGATCTTCGGAAACTGGCGCGTCGGCGGCCTCGCCACCGGCGCCGGCCTCTTCGGTTACTCCGACGCGCTCCAGCTGCGCAACGGCGGTCCGACGGTGCACGCGCTGCTGCTGCTCCTGGTGGTCCTGCTGGTGCTGCTGGCGGCCTGGAAGCTGTGGAAGCGGAGCTTCTGGCAGGGCGGCGTCAGCATCGTCGTCGGCGCGCTGGTGCTGGTCTGGTACCTGCTCACCGACGAGGTGCCCGGCGAGTTCGTGGGCGCGACCCCGTACGTCGTCACCCTGCTGGTGCTCTCCCTGTCGGCACAACGTCTGCGGATGCCCAAGGCTGACGGTATGAGGTACCGGAAGGGTCAGGGCAAGTGAGCGACACCGCGGGCCCGGTCGGCGTCGACGACGTCGACTGGGAGGGCCTGCGGACGCAGGCCCGGGACGCCATGTCCCGGGCCTACGTCCCCTACTCCCACTTCCCCGTCGGCGCGGCCGCGCTGGTCGACGACGGGCGGGTCATCTCGGCGTGCAACGTGGAGAACGCCAGCTACGGCCTCGGCCTGTGCGCCGAGTGCGGCCTGGTGTCGGTCCTGCACGCCACCGGGGGCGGCCGGCTCGTCGCCTTCACCTGCGTCGACCGCAAGGGCGACCAGCTGATGCCGTGCGGCCGCTGCCGTCAGCTGCTGTGGGAGCACGGCGGCCCCGAACTGCTGGTGGAGATGTCCGACGGCATCCGCACGATGCGCGAAGTCCTCCCCGACGCGTTCGGTCCGGACGACCTGATCAACCGCTAAGAAGGTACGTGAACCATGGACGCCATTTCCGTCATCCGCACCAAGCGCGACGGCGGCCGACTCGGCGACGACCAGATCGACTGGGTCATCGACGCCTACACCAAGGGTGAGGTCGCCGACGAGCAGATGTCCGCGCTCGCGATGGCGATCCTGCTCAACGGCATGGACCGGGCCGAGATCGCGCGCTGGACGGCCGCGATGATCGCCAGCGGTGAGCGCATGGACTTCTCCTCGCTGCCCCGCCCGACGGCCGACAAGCACTCCACCGGTGGTGTCGGCGACAAGATCACGCTGCCGCTCGCGCCCCTGGTCGCGGCGTGCGGCGCGGCCGTCCCCCAGCTGTCCGGCCGCGGCCTCGGCCACACCGGCGGCACCCTGGACAAGCTGGAGTCCATCCCCGGCTGGCGGGCGCTGCTGTCGAACGAGGAGATGCTGCGGGTCCTCGGCGGCACCGGCGCCGTCATCTGCGCCGCGGGTGACGGCCTCGCCCCGGCCGACAAGAAGCTGTACGCGCTGCGCGACGTCACCGGCACCGTCGAGGCGATCCCGCTGATCGCCTCCTCGATCATGTCCAAGAAGATCGCCGAGGGCACCGGCTCGCTCGTCCTGGACGTCAAGGTCGGCTCCGGCGCCTTCATGAAGAACCTGGAGCAGGCCCGGGAACTGGCCTCCACGATGGTGGGGCTGGGCAACGACCACGGGGTGCGGACGGTGGCGCTGCTCACCGGCATGTCCACCCCGCTGGGCCTGACCGCCGGCAACGCGCTGGAGGTCCGCGAGTCCGTCGAGGTGCTGGCGGGCGGCGGCCCGGCCGACGTGGTCGAGCTGACCCTCGCGCTGGCGCGCGAGATGCTCGACGCGGCGGGCCTGAAGGACGCCGACCCGGCCAAGGCGCTCGCCGACGGCTCCGCGATGGACGTGTGGCGCCGCATGATCGCCGCCCAGGGCGGTGACCCGGACGCGGAGCTTCCCGTCGCGCGCGAGCAGCACGTCGTCACGGCCGAGCGCTCCGGTGTCCTCACCGGCATGGACGCCTACGCCGTCGGTGTCGCCGCCTGGCGCCTCGGTGCCGGCCGGGCGCGCAAGGAGGACCCGGTGCAGGCGGGCGCGGGCATCGAGCTGCACGCCAAGCCGGGTGCCACGGTCACCGAGGGCCAGCCGCTGCTCACCCTGCACACCGACACCCCGGAGAAGTTCGGCTACGCGCTGGAGGCCCTTTCCGGCGGCGTCGAGATCTCCCCGGCGGGCACGGCGTTCACGCCGGACCCGATCGTGCTGGACCGCATCGCCTGAGCGACGCGGCCCCCGCGACACGGAACGGGACCGGTGGACTTCCACCGGTCCCGTTCGCGTTCCGCTCCGCCGGGCCGTCCGCCGGATCGTGCGTCAGGCCGTCCGCCGGGCCGTCCGCCGGACCGTCCGTCAGGCCGTCCGTCCCGCCGGGACGGTGAGCCGCCGGTGCGCGACCGCGCGCCGGGTCGCGTGCAGCGTGATCCCGGCGACGCCCAGGACGGCGGCCAGGCACAGGGCGACGGTGCCGTTCCATCCGGCGGAGTGGAAGGCGGAGGCGCCGAGCGTGCCGCCGAGGCTGTTGCCGACGTAGTACGCGGTCAGGTAGAGCGCGGAGGCCTGGGCGCGGCCGGTGGTGGCGGTGCGGCTGACCGCGCCGGAGGCGATGGAGTGGCCGGTGAAGAAGCCGGCCGTGATGAGGACCAGGCCGGTCAGCACGGCGGCGAGGGAGCTCACCAGGGTGAGCAGCAGGCCGCCGGCGACCAGGACCACGGCGACGTAGAGGGCGCCGCGCCGGCCGAGCCGGCCGTGCAGGACGCCGGAGGCCGCGGAGGCGCCGGTGCCGACCAGGTAGACCAGGAAGATGAGGCCGATGGCGGTCTGCGACAGGCCGAAGGGCTCGGCGGCGAGCCGGTAGCCCAGCACGTTGTACACGGCGCCGAAGACCGCCATGAACAGCAGCCCGATCAGATAGAGCCGGCGCAGCAGCGGGGTGCCCAGGTGACCGGTGACCGTGCGCCACAGGGCGACGGGACTGACCGGGCCGGGACGGAAGTTGCGCGCGGTGGGGATCAGCAGGCGGAAGGCGACGGCGCACAGTACCGCCATGGCGCCGGCGGCGAACAGCGCGGCGCGCCAGCCGAAGGCCTGCGCCACGGCGCCGGTCAGGACCCGGGAGCTCATGCCGCCGATGCTGTTGCCCGCGACGTAGAGGCCGATCGCGGAGGCGACGGCCTTGGGGTGGATCTCCTCGCCCAGGTACGCCATCGCGGTCGCCGGGAGCCCGGCCAGGGCCACGCCCTGCACGGCGCGCAGCACGACCAGGGTGGTCAGGTCCGGCGCGAAGGGGATGACCAGGGCCAGCGCCGAGGCGCTGAAGACCGACGCCGTCATGACGGCCGTGCGCCCGTACTTCTCGCTGAGCGCGCTTACCGGCAGCAGGGAAAGCGCCAGCGCGGCGGTGGTGGCCGAGACGGTGAGACTGGCCTGGGCCGGGCTGAGGGACAGCCCCGTGGAGAGCACCGGCAGCAGGGCCTGCGTCGAGTAGAGGAGGGCGAAGGTGGCGAGACCCGCGGCGAACAGGGCCAGGATGGCGCGGCGGTAGCCGGGTTCACCCGGCCGGAGCGTGGCGGCTGAGGAGGCGGAGGCGGCGGCGCCCGGCCGTGTCACGGTGGACGCCCCTGTATCGGCGGGAGACATGCCTTCACGCTAGGCCGGGCCCGTTTCATGCGTCCAATGCACGGAGTGGCCATAATCGTTCCCATGGTGCATGAAGCGAGGTCAGCGCGATCACCGTCGCCGTCCCGTGACGCAGCAGACATGCGGGCGGAGCTGGACAGCGCGTCCTGGGCGGCGGTGCTGGCACCGCGGCTCGCCCAGTTCGCCGCCGTGGCGCGGCACGAGCACGTCACCCGCGCGGCGCGTGAGCTGGGGGTGCCCCAGTCCACGCTCAGCCGGGCCATGGTCCGGCTCGAACTCGACCTGGGCGTCACGCTCTTCGCCCGTCAGGGCCGTACGGTCTCACTCACCCCGGCGGGCCACGGCTTCCTCGCCTCCGTGGAGCGGGCGCTGGGCGAGGTGGAGCGCTCGGCCGAGTCCGTGCGCGCCGACGCCGACCCGCAGTCGGGACGGGTCGCCTTCGGCTTCCTCCACACGCTCGGCCCGGAAACCGTGCCGGCCCTGCTGCGGGCCTTCCGCGCGGACCACCCGCGGATCCGCTTCCAGCTCGTGCAGAACTACGGCGAGGCGATGCTCGCCGGCCTGCGCGCGGGCGAGCTGGACCTCTGCCTGACCTCACCGGTGCCGGACGCGCCCGACCTGGTCGTCCGGCGCCTGGACGAGCAGCGGCTGCGGCTGGTCGTCCCCGCCGACCACCGGCTCGCCTCCCGCCGCAGGGTCCGTCTGGCCGAGGCGTCCGGGGAGCTGTTCGTGAGCCTGGAAGCCGGATACGGGCTGCGGCGCATCACCGACGCCCTGTGCGCGGAGGCGGGTTTCACCCCGCGGGTGGCCTTCGAGGGCGAGGAGGCCGAGACCCTGCGCGGGCTGGTCGCCGCCGGTCTGGGGGTGCCCCTGCTGCCGCCCCCGCTCGTCCCGCGCCCGGGCGTCGTGGAACTGACCGTGACCGCGCCGCGCGCGGTGCGGGAGATCGGGGTGGCCTGGCTCGGCGGCCACGCCGACACGGCCCCGGTCGCCGCGTTCAAGAAGTTCCTGCTCGGCAGGCGCGGGCAGCTCCTCCCCGACTGACGGCGCCGACGGCGCCGGGCGGCCGGTGGGTGCCCGCAACCGGCGACCCGTGCGGCTCGGGACGTGCCTCGCAGCGCCTCTACGATGCCGGTCATGACGTGGAGTCCTGTGGAGCTGGTGATCTTCGACTGCGACGGCGTGCTGGTGGACAGCGAGAGGATATGCGTCAGAGTCGACGCGATGATCATGGCTGACCTGGGGTGCGGGTTCACCGAAGCCGAGATCATCGAGCGGTTCGTGGGTTCGTCCACCGAGGTCTACACCGCCGCCGTCGAGGAACGGCTCGGACGGAGCCTGGAGAAGGACTGGCAGCAGCCGTACGAGCACCTGTACGAGGCGGCTCTCGAGGCCGAACTGACGGCTGTCGACGGCATCGCGGACGTTCTGAACAGTTTGACCACGGCCTACTGCGTCGCGTCGAACGGTGACCACGCGGGGATCAGACGGAGCCTGGAGATCACCGCTCTGCGGGCCCACTTCGAGGAGCGCATCTTCAGCGCGGCCGACGTCCGTCGGGGAAAACCCGCACCTGATCTCTTCCTGCACGCCGCCCGCTCCATGGGCGTGCAGCCCGGGCGGTGCGCGGTGGTCGAGGACAGCGCCTACGGCGTGCAGGCCGCCCGGGCCGCCGGCATGCGTGCCTTCGGTTACTGCGGCGGCCTCACGCCGGCCTCGCGGCTAGAGGGTCCGGGAACCGTCGTCTTCGACGACATGCGCGACCTTCCGGCGCTGCTGGCGACCGCTCCCCGCTGAGTTCGCCCGTGCCTCACCTGCGGCCGCGGTGGCCGTATGCCAGCTCCACCCGGCGGACTCGCGCCGCGACTGCGCCGTCGGCCGCTACCGAACGTCCTCGCGGCAGCGAGCCCGGTGAACCCCGGCCGCGTTCAGCGCATCTGGGGTGACCGGCCGAAACCCGAGGCCAGGGGCATGCGCAGGCCGAGCGGGGGAGGGGCGGCCAGCGCGTCGGCGACGGGGCGGGCGAAGGACCGCCCCAGCAGGGTGCCGAGGACGAAGTCGGCCGTCAGCGAGGCCACTTCGGCCCGGTGGTCGTGGAGCAGATGACCGTCGGTGTGCACCTCGAACCGGCACACGTCGCGGTTGACCTTCTTCACCCGCTCGGCCAGCCGGTAGGAGAGGTCCGGGTGGGTGGAGCCGTCGTTCGTGCCGTGCACGATCAGGACGTGGCGGCCTATCAGCTGCTTCACCGGATCCGGCTCGGGCGCGTCCGGCAGCCACGGGGCTATGGCCACCGCGGAGCCGACGGCGGGGTGGCCCGCAGCCCGCAGCGCGGCGCGTCCGCCCATGTCCATGCCGACCAGCGACACCGGTACGTCGCCGTAACGCCGGACGACCTCGTCGACCGCCCACCGCGCGTCCTCGGCCGGGTGGGCGTGACCGCCGTTCCAGCCGCGGAAGCGGTAGTGCACGACGTGCACGGCCAGGCCCTCACCGCGACCCGCCGCCCGCACCAGCCGACGCGCCAGCGGCATCATCGCCGCGGCGGCCACGGGGGAGCGCCGACGGGTGCTCAGCGCACTGCCGCCGGGCAGCAGCAGCACGGCGGCACGGACCGCCTCGTCGTCCGTCTCCCGCCGTACCGCCGGGTTCAGACCCGGTGTCACTCTCTTCCCCAACCGCGCACCACGCACCGGTAAAGCTTGCGAAGCCATGGCGTAACCATGGCAGACGGGAAGGTGTGCACGACCTGGCCGGGAGGTCAATATTCGGCATCGTCCAAGAGTTCTACGCGCGTAGGGGGTATGTTTCGGAAATGACGAGCTCAAGCACGCTCCCCTTCCCCGCGGGCGCTGCGGGGGCCACCCCCACGCCCGAGCAGATCCGGCGCGCGCCCAAGGTGCTGCTCCACGACCACCTCGACGGCGGCGTCCGGCCCGGGACCGTCGTCGACCTGGCCCGCACGTCGGGTTACGACGGCCTGCCGGAGACCGACCCGGACAAGCTGGGCACCTGGTTCCGCGAGGCCGCCGACTCCGGCTCGCTGGAGCGCTACCTGGAGACCTTCTCGCACACGGTCGGCGTCATGCAGACCCGCGAGGCGCTCACCCGGGTCGCCGCCGAGTGCGCCGAGGACCTCGCCGCGGACGGCGTCGTCTACGCCGAGGTGCGCTACGCCCCCGAACTCCACGTCGAACGCGGGCTCTCCCTCGACGAGGTCGTGGAGGCCGTCAACGAGGGCTTCCGGGAGGGCGAACGGCGGGCCCGTGAGGCGGGCGGCCGGATCCGGGTGGGCGCCCTGCTCACCGCGATGCGGCACGCCGCCCGGTCGCAGGAGATCGCCGAACTCGCCATCCGGTACCGCGACCGGGGCGTCGTCGGCTTCGACATCGCGGGCGCCGAGGCGGGCTTCCCGCCCACCCGCCACCTGGACGCCTTCGAGTACCTCCAGCGGGAGAACTTCCACTTCACCATCCACGCCGGCGAGGCCTTCGGCCTGCCCTCCATCTGGCAGGCCCTGCAGTGGTGCGGTGCCGACCGGCTCGGCCACGGCGTGCGCATCATCGACGACATCGAGGTCGCGGAGGACGGCACGGTCTCCCTCGGGCGGCTCGCCAACTACGTGCGCGACAAGCGCATCCCCCTGGAGATGTGCCCCACCTCCAACCTGCAGACCGGCGCGGCCGCCTCGTACGCGGAGCACCCCATCGGGCTGCTGCGCCGGCTGCACTTCCGGGTCACGGTGAACACCGACAACCGCCTGATGAGCGGTACGAGCATGAGCCGCGAGTTCACCGAACTGGTGGCCGCGTTCGGCTACACCCTCGACGACATGCAGTGGTTCACGGTCAACGCAATGAAGTCCGCCTTCATCCCTTTCGATGAACGTCTCGCGATGATCAACGACGTGATCAAGCCCGGATACTCGGAGCTGAAGGCCGAGTGGCTGTTCCGCCAGACGGCCGCCGCCACCACCGTGGCCAGCGATTCCTTGCCGGAAGAGGGATGAGTCCCGGGCCGTCCCGCCGTGCGGCGGCGGGACGGCCCGGGCTCCGGGCGGCCGCGCGCGGGTGCTTGCACCGCCCCGTGTTCCGTCGCTACGTTCCGAAATCCCGCGAACACCATCCGTGTGTGCCGCGGCGGACGCACCATCCCCCATCACGAGGATCGCAACCATGAAGACCGGAACCGTCAAGACTCTCGGTGCCGCCGCGCTGGGCGTGGCCTTCGTCGGGGCCGCCGCGGGCGTCGCCTCCGCCGCTCCGACGGAAGCCAACCTGGGCCTGCCGGACGCCTCGGCCCTGCCGGCCTCCGTGCCGGTGGCGGGCGTCGCGAAGGCGGTCCCGGTCGGCGCCGTCACCAGCGGCCTGCCGAAGTCGACCAATCTCGTCCCCGGTGTGCAGAACGCCCCCCAGGGCCTGAGCACGCTGCTCGGCGGCCTCCCGGTGGGCGGCCAGCTGCCGCTGGGCCAGCTCCCGCTGCAGGGCCTGCCGATCGGCGGCTGAGCACCGGCCGGACGGACGGCGGACGGGCCGCGCCCCCTCGGGGGTGCGGCCCGCCGGTGCTCCGGGGCCGGTGGCGTCACACGACGGCCTTCGTGCCCCCCTCGTTCGGCAGCAGCAGCCACAGCGCGAGGTAGAGCAGGAACTGCGGCCCGGGCAGCAGGCACGACAGCAGGAAGATCACGCGCATCGTGGTGGCGGAGGTGCCGAACCGGTCTGCGAGCCCGGCGCAGACCCCGGCGATCATCCGGCCGTGACGCGGGCGGACCAGTGCGGACATGGCGGGTGCTCCTTCGGGAGTCAAGGCCGGTCTCTCCGGCCGATGACATCACCGTACGAACGCATACCGCCGCGAATCATCGCTCTACGGTGCGATCCCGACCCTGGGAATCCTCGGGGTCCGCCCCTGAGTGCCGGTCAGCCGGGCCTGCCGGCGGACGCTGCGCCGGTGCACCCAGGCGCGCGCCGCGGGCACCACGGCGAGGTGGGCCAGCGCGACCCCGGCCGTGTTGAGCAGCAGGGCGTCCACGTCGAAGATCTGGCCCGGCACCCCGGTCTGCACGAATTCCAGCGCCAGCGAGATCATCAGCCCCGCGAAGACCGTGCGTGCGAACGAGCCCGGCGCCGACACCCGCACCCGCCCGCCGGCCATCGGCAGCAGCACACCCAGCGGGGCCAGCAGCGCCAGCCCCGCGCCGATCCGGCGGGCCGCCTCGGCGGGCCCCATGGCGAGGTCGGAGCGGATGGTGGCGAACGGGCGGAGGTTGGGGGCGTCCACCCAGGGCACGTACTGCGGACGCAGCATCAGCCACCCGACCAGAGCCAGATGGACCGCGGCGAGTACCAGTCCCACCGCGCGCACTTTCGGGAGAGAGCCGTCGCGCCGCACGCCTGGAAGGACGTCTGTCACTTCACGGCGGTTCCAGCGGTCTCCGTCGCCTCCGGGTCGGTGCGCAGGTCGCCGGTGCAGGTGAAGCGGTGCACCGGGGTGTCGTCGGAGCCGCCCAGGAGCACCCCGCCGTCGCCGGAACCCGCGGCCGTACCGGCGTAGGTGCACACCAGCTGGGCGAGCGCGAACGGCGGCAGGTCGCCCAGCGGGGCGCTGAGCCGCAGCGATCCGCGCGGGTCGCCGCGGCGCGGCCCCTCCACCGCCAGGTCGCCCTGTACGGCCGTGGCGAAGCCGGCCGACGACTCGCCGGGGCGCGGCCTGTTCTGCAGCTCGTGCAGGAGCAGCACGGCCGTGCCCAGCCGGTCCAGTCCCTCGGTCCGCACCGAGCGGTTCACCCCGGCGACCTGGGCGCTGCACACGAGGTACACCCGGGCGGTCAGCCCCCGGGGCGACGCGGCGGCCGTCGCCGTGGCTGTCGCCTCCTCGTCCGGCACCGCGCAGGAGACGCGGGAGGGCGCCGGCCCGGCGTCCACCGGCACCGAGGTGGTGCGGATGCCGCAGCCGGCCAGCAGGACGACGCCGAGCAGGGCGAGGAGCGGGACGCGCCGACGACGGGCGGCACCCGCGGACGGCGGACCCGGGGCGTCCGGGGCGGTGCCCCGGGACGGCTGCGTCACTTGCTCTCGTTCCCTTCCTCGGTCTCCGCCACCTGGCCCGCCCCGGTGCGCATCGGCAGCCGCAGCGTGAACACCGCGCCGCCCCCGGGGTTGTTGGCCGCGGCGATCTCTCCGCCGTGGATGTGCGCGTTCTCCAGGGCGATGGACAGGCCCAGACCGCTCCCCTCGGAACGGGCCCGGGAGGCGTCCGCCTTGAAGAACCGGTCGAAGACGTGCGGCAGCACGTCCTCCGGGATGCCGGGGCCGTTGTCGGCGACCTCGACGACGAGCTCGTCCCCGTCCTGCCTGACCTTGACCCGGACCGGCGAGCCGCCGTGCTTGAGGGCGTTGCCGATCAGGTTGGCCAGGATCACGTCGATGCGGCGCGGGTCGAGCAGCGCGATGATGCCGCGCGGCGCGTCCAGTTCCACCGCGTCGAGCCACGCACGGGCGTCGATGCAGGCGGTGACCAGGTCGGAGACGTCGACGTCGTCCCGGACCAGGCGCGCCGTGCCCGCGTCGAAGCGGGTGACCTCCATCAGGTTCTCCACCAGCTCGCCCAGCCGCTTGGTCTCGCTGACCACCAGCCGCACCGCCGGGGCGATCATGGGGTCGAGGGAGTCCGCCTCGTCCTCCAGAACCTCGGTCACGGCCGTGATCGCGGTCAGCGGGGTGCGCAGCTCGTGCGACATGTCGGCGACGAAGCGCCTGCTGGCCGCCTCGCGCTGGCTGAGCTCGTCGACCCGTCGCTCCAGCCGTTCCGCGGTGCGGTTGAACGTCCTCGACAGCTCCGCGAGTTCGTCGGTGCCGGTGACGCGCAGGCGGGTGTCCAGCTTGCCCTCGCCGAGCCTCCTGGCGGCGTCGCCGAGGCGCGCCACGGGCCGCAGCACGGTGGAGGCCGCCGCCTGGGCCAGCAGTGCCGCGCCGATCAGGGCGAGGGCGGTGGCGATGCCGAGCGACCAGGCCAGCGAGTTGAGGTCCTTCCGCTCGGCCTCCAGCGACTTGAACATGTAGCCGGTCGGCCCGCCGCCGATCACCTTGGCCCCGCCCACCAGGTACGGCTGGCCGTCGCGGGTGACCCGCTGCCAGTACAGGTGGTACTCGGCGGGGTCCCCCTCCTTGGGGTTGCGCTTGCTCACGGCCTTGCGCAGCGTCGAGGGGACGTCGTCCAGCGAGAAGCCGTCGCTCTGCGACTTGGGCGCGCAGTCCTCGCCGTCCGGGTCGGTGCCGATCAGCAGCACCTGGTAGTTCTGCGTGCTCGATCCGATGCTGCGCGCGGCGTCGGTCAGCTTGTCGCAGGACGGATGCCGCGGCAGCGAGCCCGCGTTGCGGGTCATCGAGGCGCGGAAGTCGTTGAGCGCGGCGTTCTGGGCGCGGGTCAGCACGGCGTCCCGGTTGAGCCAGTACGCGATGCCCGAGGCGGAGACGGCGGCCGCCAGCGCCACGGCGGCGAAGACGGCGACCAGGCGCAGCCTCAGGCTCGTGAGCCGCAGCAGCCGTGACCTCCAGCCGCTCAGCCGCCGGTCCGTCCCGTCGTCGACGGCCGTGTCCTCGTGGTGCGGTTCACTCACGCCGGCGCGTCCAGCCGGTACCCGACACCCCGCACCGTACGGATCAGGGTCGGCGACGAGGGCACGTCCTCGATCTTGGCGCGCAGCCGCTGCACACAGGCGTCCACCAGACGCGAGTCACCGAGGTAGTCGTGCTCCCACACCAGGCGCAGCAACTGCTGCCGGGACAGGGCCTGTCCCGGACGGCGGCTCAGCTCCAGCAGCAACCGCAGCTCCGTCGGCGTGAGCTGCAGGTCCTCGCCGTTCTTCGTGACGGTCATCGCCGAACGGTCGATGACGATGCTGCCGAAGGCGGCCGAGTCGGTGCTGTCCCGCTCGCCCCTCCGCAGCACGGCGCGGATGCGGGCGTCCAGCACGCGCGGCTGGATGGGCTTGACGACGTAGTCGTCGGCGCCGGACTCCAGACCCACCACGACGTCGATGTCGTCGCTGCGCGCGGTCAGCAGGATGATCGGCAGCTGGTCGGTGCGCCGGATGCGCCGGCACACCTCGAAACCGTCGATGCCCGGGAGCATCACGTCCAGCACGATCAGGTCCGGTCGCTGCTCGCGCAGCAGCTTCAGCCCGTCCTCGCCCGTGGCCGCGGCCACCACACGGTGGCCCTGGCGCGACAGGGCGAGTTCGAGGCTCGCTCGGATGGCGTCGTCGTCCTCGATCAGCAACAGGAAAGGCACGCTCGCATTCTCTCCCACGAGTGCCCGTGGAAGGTACCGCCGTGGTCTGTGACGGGGCTGTGACACTCGGCGGACAGCGCCATGAAACTGACGCGGCAGGCTATTGCCCATCGACGGGGACGCCACCGGGCGGCCCTCGCCGGACAGGTACGAAGACCAGACCGGCTCCACCCACGGGGGGCGCGAAATGAACGCACTGCACAGCACGACGACCACCGCAGTCCTTCAGCCGCGCCTGCACACCGCGGGCAGGGGCGTCGAGAAGTCCGGTGCCACGGGCGGGCGGGGGTGCGCTCGTGGCACCGGGCGTCAGGTGGTCCGCAACCGGCCGCCGTACATCACGGCGATCGAGGGTGGTCACGGGGGAGACGGGGGGCACGGGGGTGTCGCCTGCGGGGAGGCCACGGGGGCCCGGGAGATCCCGGGGGAGCGGTGCTTCACGGCGGACGCGGACTTCACCGCGTACGTCCAGGAGCGCCGGGCCTCCCTGTACGCGACCGCCTACCACCTGACCGGCGACCGCTACGAGGCGGAGGACCTGCTGCAGAGCGCGTTGTTCTCCACCTACCGGGCCTGGGACAGGATCAGCGACAAGGCCGCGGTCGGCGGTTACCTGCGCCGGACCATGACCAACCTGCACATCAGTGCCTGGCGGCGCCGCAAGCTCAACGAGTACCCGACCGAGGAGCTGCCGGAGACGGCGGGCGAGACGGACGCGATGCGCGGCACCGAACTGCGGGCCGTGCTCTGGCAGGCGCTGGCCAAGCTCCCGGAGCCGCAGCGCACGATGCTGGTGCTCCGCTACTACGAGGGCCGCACCGACCCGGAGATCGCCGAGATCCTCGGCATCAGCGTCGGCACGGTGAAGAGCAGCATCTGGCGCTCCCTGCGCCGGCTGCGCGAGGACGAGACGCTCAGCGCGGGCGTCGACGAGGAGGCGGCGTTCGGCGAGCTGGTGGCCTGACGCCGGGGGGTACGGGGAAACGGGGAACGGGGGGACCCACGGGGGGAACGGGGGAACCGGGGGAAGCAAGAGGGAGCGGTCGCGCACAGCGGGGGGTCTGTGCGCACCGCTCCCTCACGCATGTCCTTACGGACCCGCGCGCCGTTTCGTTCAAACCCGGACGGAGACCGGTGGGAAAGTTGCGCGACCGATCCGTTCCAGCGCCTCGTCCCGATCGCACACGTGCGCCCCGAGCGCCGCGTGCCGGGCGACGATGCCCCGCTCGGCGCGCATCAGGTTCCAGCCGCGGCGCAGCAGGAAGTTCAGCGACTTCCGCCCCTCGCGCAGGTCCCGGACGAAGCGGCGGCGGGCGGTGGTGACCGCGCCGCGGCTCAGGCACAGCGCGTCGGCGAGCAGACCGAGTTCGGTGCAGCGCGCGACGATGTCGGCGGCGAAGATGCCCTCGGCTATGAAGAGCGGCGCCCCGTCGAGGCCGACCTCCGAACGTCCGGTGACGGAACTGGTGGAGAGCTCGTACACCGGGACGGCGGTCCGGCCCGTGGCGCACAGCTCGGCGACGGCGGCGACGGCCGCGTCGGCGTTCCAGGACAGCGGGGAGTCCCAGTCGGCGCCGATGCCGCTCGGCAGCATCGGGAGGGACGGGTCGTCACCCTCCTTGTAGAAGTCGTCCAGCCGCAGGACCGGCAGGCCGGTGCGGGCGGCGAGGGAGGACTTGCCGGACCCGGAGGGGCCGGTCAGCAGGATCACGCGGGCGGCGGGAGGGCGAGAGCTCACGGGACACCAGTGTGACGCATTCCGCCTTTGGAGTGACCCGCCGGGACATGCTTTGGATGCGTGATGTTCAACCAACTACGGTGAGTGACGTCATTGTCGCGTACGGGGACGGTCGTCAACGCCGTTCCGGGACCGGTCCGTGAGCGGGCCGGCGACCAGGCAGGTGGATCCTCATGCCGCAGTTCTCCCGCACCCTCCTCCGCGCCACCGTCCTCGCGGTGTCGTCCGTCGCGGCCGTCGCCTCGGCGGGGGCGGCGCACGCGGACGCCCAGAGCGAAGGAGCGGCCACGGCCGCCAAGGCCGGCCGGGCGGCGACGTCGGCCCTGATCGGCACGGTGAACCACCTGCCGGTGAACCCGTTCGCGCAGACCAGCGTCAACCCGCTGGACAACGCCGTCGGTTCGCAGGTCGCCGACTTCAAGCCGGTCTCCACCGCGGACGTCACCAAGCCGGTCGCCGACAGCCGCACGGTCTCCGACCTGCCGCTGATCGGCGACACCGTCAGGACCCTGCAGGGCGGCTGACACGGCGCCGGAACGCGTACGGCGGCGGGCCCCCGCGGGGACACATCGGTCGCGGGGGCCCGCCGCCGGGCCGTGCGGGCGTTCGCCGTCCCCCGGCGACGGGACGGGCCGCCGGGGGAACGGGTCAGTACGCGGAGCCCGAGGCCGCGCCGGCACCCGCGGGGTGCCAGACGGTCTTGGTCTCCAGGAAGGCCGTCATGCGGTCGGTGCCGGGCTCGGCGGCCCAGTCCACAGCCTGTGGACGGAGCACGCGCTTGAGGTTGTCCGCGGCGGCGACCTCCAGCTCCTTCGCGAGCGCGGCGTCGTCCACCGTCCCCGCCAGGTCCAGCGCGTTGACGTCCATGTGCGCCGCGAGCGTCGGCGCGATCTCGGAAGTGCGGCCGGACAGGATGTTGACCACCCCGCCGGGCAGGTCGGAGGTGGCCAGCACCTCGCCCAGCGACAGCGCGGGCAGCGGGGCCCGCTCGCCGGCCACCACGACCGCGGTGTTGCCGGTGGCGATCACCGGGGCGATCACCGAGACCAGACCCAGGAAGGACGACTCCTGGGGTGCGACGACCGCGACGACACCGGTCGGCTCGGGGCTCGACAGATTGAAGTACGGGCCCGCCACCGGGTTGGCGCCGCCCACGACCTGGGCGATCTTGTCGGTCCAGCCCGCGTACCAGACCCAGCGGTCGATCGCGGCGTCCACCACGGCCGCCGCCTTGGACTTCGACAGCCCCTCGGCCTCGCCGACCTCGCGGACGAACTGCTCCCGGCGGCCCTCCAGCATCTCCGCGACGCGGTAGAGGATCTGGCCCCGGTTGTACGCGGTCGCGCCCGACCAGCCGGCGAAGGCCTTGCGGGCGGCGGACACCGCGTCACGGGCGTCCTTGCGGGAGGACTGCGGGGCGTTGGCGAGCCACTTGCCCTTGGCGTCGGTCACCTCGTACACCCGCCCGCTCTCGCTGCGGGGGAACTTGCCCCCGACGAACAGCTTGTAGGTCTTGAAGACGGACAGCCGCACGGCCTCGGTCTTCTCGTGCTTGTCAGACATCGAGGTACCCCTCCAGACCGTGGCGGCCGCCCTCGCGACCGAAGCCCGACTCCTTGTACCCGCCGAAGGGCGAGGTCGGGTCGAACTTGTTGAACGTGTTGGCCCACACCACGCCGGCCCGGAGCTGGTTCGCGACCGACAGGATGCGCGAGCCCTTCTCCGTCCAGATCCCGGCGGACAGGCCGTAGGGGGTGTTGTTGGCCTTCTCCACGGCCTCGGCCGGGGTGCGGAAGGTCAGCACCGACAGGACCGGGCCGAAGATCTCCTCGCGGGCGACGCGGTGCGCCTGGGTGACCCCGGTGAAGAGCGTCGGAGCGAACCAGTAGCCCGAGGAGGGCAGTTCGCACGCCGGCGACCAGCGCTCGGCGCCCTCGGCCTCGCCGGCCTCGGCGAGCGCGGTGATCCGGGCCAGCTGCTCGGCGGAGTTGATGGCGCCGATGTCGGTGTTCTTGTCCAGCGGGTCGCCGACGCGCAGCGTCGACAGCCGGCGCTTGAGCGCGTCCAGCACCTCGTCCGCGACGGACTCCTGGACCAGCAGCCGGGAGCCCGCGCAGCAGACCTGGCCCTGGTTGAAGAAGATGCCGTTGACGATGCCCTCGACGGCCTGGTCGACGGGGGCGTCGTCGAAGACGATGTTGGCGCCCTTGCCGCCCAGCTCCAGGGTGACCTTCTTCTTCGTACCGGCGACGCCACGGGCGATCTGCTTGCCGACGGCGGTGGAGCCGGTGAAGGCGACCTTGTCGACGCCCTCGTGCGCGACCAGCGCGGCGCCGGCGTCCCCGTAGCCGGGCAGGATGTTGACGACGCCCTTGGGCAGGCCCGCCTGGCGGCAGATGTCGGCGAAGAACAGCGCCGACAGCGGGGTGGTCTCGGCCGGCTTGAGGACGACCGTGTTGCCGGTGGCCAGCGCCGGGGCGATCTTCCAGGCCAGCATCAGCAGCGGGAAGTTCCACGGGATGACCTGGCCGGCCACGCCCAGCGGGCGGGGGGCCGGGCCGAAGCCGGCGTGCGCGAGCTTGTCGGCCCAGCCGGCGTAGTAGAAGAAGTGCGCGGCGACCAGCGGGAGGTCGGCGTCGCGGGTCTCCTTGATCGGCTTGCCGTTGTCCAGCGACTCCAGGACGGCCAGCTCGCGCGAGCGCTCCTGGACGATCCGGGCGATGCGGAACAGGTACTTGGCCCGCTCGGAGCCGGGCAGCGCCGACCACGACGCGAAGGCCTTGCGGGCGGCCCCGACGGCCCGGTCCACGTCCGCCTCGCCGGCCTGGGCGACCTCGGAGAGGACCTCCTCGGTGGAGGGGCTCACGGTCTTGAAGACCCGGCCGTCGGCGGCGTCGGTGAACTCGCCGTCGATGAACAGTCCGTAGGAGGGGGCGATGTCGACGACGGAGCGGGACTCCGGAGCCGGCGCGTACGCGAAGGCGGACCCGGGCTTCGGCTGCCCGGCCGGCTGGGGCTGCTGGTTCTTCTTGGTCTGTGTCATCGGAGTTCTCAGTCCACCGTCACGTAGTCGGGACCGGAGTAGCGGCCGGTGCTCAGCTTCTGACGCTGCATGAGCAGATCGTTCAGCAGGCTGGACGCGCCGAACCGGAACCACTCGTTGCTCAGCCACTCGTCGCCCACGGTCTCGTTGACGAGGACCAGGAACTTGATGGCGTCCTTGGAGGTGCGGATGCCGCCGGCCGGCTTCACGCCGACCTGGACGCCCGTGGCGGCGCGGAAGTCGCGCACGGCCTCGAGCATCAGCAGGGTGTTGGCGGGGGTGGCGTTGACCGCCACCTTGCCGGTGGAGGTCTTGATGAAGTCGGCGCCGGCGAGCATGCCGAGCCAGGAGGCGCGGCGGATGTTGTCGTACGTGGCCAGCTCGCCGGTCTCGAAGATGACCTTGAGGTGGGCGGAGCTGCCGTCGGGACGGCGGCAGGCCTCCTTGACCGCCTTGATCTCCTCGAAGACCTTCAGGTAGTGGCCGGCGAGGAAGGCGCCGCGGTCGATGACCATGTCCACTTCGTCGGCGCCCGCGGCCACCGCGTCGGCGGTGTCGGCGAGCTTCACCGGCAGCGCGGCGCGGCCGGCCGGGAAGGCGGTGGCGACGGACGCCACGTGCACGCCGGAGTCGCCGAGCGCCTCCTTGGCGGTCGCGACCATGTCCGGGTAGACGCAGATCGCGGCGACCCGGGGGGTCGTGCGGTCGGTCGGGTCCGGGTTGACGCCCTTGGCGGACAGCGCCCGGACCTTGCCCGGGGTGTCCGCGCCTTCGAGCGTGGTGAGGTCGATCATCGAGATCGCCAGGTCGATGGCGTACGCCTTCGCCGTGGTCTTGATCGAACGGGTGCCGAGGCTTGCGGCGCGGGCTTCGAGGCCGACCGCGTCGACGCCGGGCAGCCCGTGCAGGAAACGGCGCAGCGCGGCGTCGGAGGCCGTGACGTCGGCCATGGACGCCAGCCGGGCCGCGGCGTCGGGGCCGTGAGCGGGAACAGTGGTGGGCATGGTCACCAGACCAGCATATCTACGCGCGTAGCGAATGTCACCGGTCCGGAGGGATCCTTCCGTTCTCTTACGGGCGGCCCGGCAACCGAATCGGCGGAACCGGTGGTCTGGTGGGTGAAGGGGGTCATCGATGAATCCAGACGACGAGGCGGAGTTCCAAGGCTACGTCCGGGCCAGATGGGCCCATCTGGTCAGGACCGCCTATCTGCTCACGGGTGACGGGCATCACGCGGAGGACCTGGCGCAGACGGCACTGGCCAAGGCCTACCGCTCCTGGCGGCGGGTGCAGCGCAGCGACAACCCGGACGCGTACGTGCGGCGGATCCTGATCAGCTGCAACAAGGACCGGTTCCGCAAGAAACGCGTGGCCGAACGGCTCACGGACGTACCGCCCGACGGCGCCGGGGCCGATCCCACGGCGCGGGTGGCGCAGCGCGAGGTGCTGCTGGCGGCGCTCGGCGAGCTGCCCGCACGGCAGCGTGCCGTGGTCGTGCTGCGGTACTGGGACGACCTGTCGGAGACCGAGGTGGCCCATGCGCTGGGCTGCTCGGCAGGGACGGTCAAGAGCCAGGCGGCCCGCGGCCTGGCAAAGCTGCGGGCCCGGCTGGGCACGGCCGTGGCGGCGGAGCCCGTCGGAGCCGGAGCCGGCGCGGGCACGAGGACAGGGCCGTGGGGCACGGCGAAGCACACGAAGGTCGGAGGAGGGGCCCGATGAGGGACGCGGGAGACACGGCGGGTCACGGCCCGGAGGTCGGTGACTCGGAGTTCGAGGCGCAGCTGCGCGAGCTCCTGGAGGACCAGACGGACGGACTGCGCACGGGCGAGGCGCCCTACGCCACGATCGTGCGGCGGGGCAGGCTGAGCCGCAGACGCCGGGTGTTCGCCGCGGGGGCCGGGCTGGCGGCGCTGCTCGCGGTGCCCGGTACGGCCGTCGCGTGGCACTACCAGCCCGGCGGTGCCGGCACGACCGCGCTGCCGGCCCACGACGCCCGGCCGTCCGTGACGGCGAGCGCCGCCCAGCCGCGCACCTCCGCGCCGGTGCGGGCGAGCGGGCCGGAAGGTCCCGCGACGCCGGGGCAGCTGGCGGACGGGATCACCCTGGAGCGGGCGGGGCAGGCGCTGGAGGCATGCCTGACCTTCAACGCGAAGCACCAGCGGGCCGATTCCCCCGTACGCAACGACCTCGGCAAGCCCGGGGACTACCGGGTGATCCTGGCGCAGAACGCCACCGGGGACATGAATTCCCCCGGCGACGGCATCCGGGTGGTGGCGGTCGGCACGACCGGGGGCTCCCCGGTCCGGCTGATCTGCACGGACAAGGACGGGAAGGCGGGCGGCATCAACACCAGCGTCGGTGACGGCGCAGGCCCGGGCCGCGGGCCCGTCGTGCCGGACGACGACGCCTACCGGCTCTACAAGCAGGACGGCACCTCCGGCCCGGGACTGCCGTACCGGTTCCCCTTCCGCTGGGGCAGCATCGGCACGGTCGAGCCCGGGGTCGCCAAGGTCACCGTCTCCTGGGGCGACGCCACGCAGGAGGCCGCGCTCGACCACGGGTACTTCGCCGCGACGGGGGTCCTGTCCGGCCCGGTCGGTTCGCTGCCGCGCATCAAGGGCTACGACGCGGCGGGCAAGCTCGTGTACGACTCCACGAAGGACAAGGGGTACCAATAGGCGGCCGCTGACGCCGATGCACTAACGCAACCTCCGCCCCGCCGGGCGCAGGCCCGGGGTCAGGCACAATCTGATCTCATGACGAGCTCCGAGAACCCCGCCCCCGAACCGCAGCCCGACCCCGGGCAGCCGAAGTACGCCGAGCGTTCGTACCGCTCGACGGCAGGCGTCGCCGGTGGCGTGCTCATGCTCGCCATCACGCTGTGGCTCGGTATCGACGCGGTGGTCCGCGGCACGGGTAACACGCCCTGGCTGGCCCTCGCGCTGATGCTGCTGATCGTGCCGCTGGTCGTCGCGTTCACCCTGCGTCCGGTCGTCCGGGCCGGCGACGACCGGCTTCTGGTCCGCAACCCCTTCCGCACCGTCACCGCGTCCTGGGCCGCCGTGGAGGGCCTGCGTTCGGGGTACTCGACCGAGCTGTTCGTGGAGGGCAAGAAGTACCAGGTGTGGGCCGTCCCCGTGTCGATGCGCGCCCGCAAGCGGGCCGCGCGGGCCAAGACGCGCGCCGCGGCCGCGGGCGACCCGGGCGCGACGCTCGGGTCCCGTCCCGGTACCCAGGACACGACCCGGGCCTGGTCCGACCGTGTGGTGGACGAGCTGCGCGAGCTCGCGGAGCGGCACGGCGGCCGGGAGGGCGCGCGGAGCGAGGTCACGGTCCGCTGGGCGTACGAGGTGATCGCCCCGGCGGTGGCGGGGGCGGTCGTGCTGATCGTGCTGCTCGCCATCGGCTGAACCGGGCGGACCGGGCGACGACGCCGCCCCGGCCGTGCCCGTGGGGGCGCGACCGGGGCGGCGTCGTTCGCGGGGCGTCAGGCCCGGGCCTCGTCCCGGGGAAGCCCGGCGGCGGTCGCGAGATCGGCCTTGACGGCCGCCAGGACCTCGGCGGCCTGGTCGCGGACGGCGGCCAGCCGGTCGGCACCCGGCACGGGCAGCACGACCTCCAGGTAGCACTTGAGCTTGGGCTCGGTGCCGCTCGGCCGCACGATCACCCGGGCCGACTCCACACCGGCGGCCGGGGAGCCGGCCAGCCGGTAGCGCAGGCCGTCGGTGGGCGGCAGCTGCGCGCTGCCCTTGGAGAGGTCTTCGGCGCTGACGACGGCGAGACCCGCCAGCGAGCTGGGCGGCCGCTCGCGCAGCCGGCTCATCGCGTCGTCGATGACCGACAGGTCGGCGACCCGCACCGAGAGCTGGTCGGTGGCGTGCAGCCCGTACTCCAGGGCGATGTCGTCCAGCAGGTCCGAGAGCGTACGGCCCTTGGCCTTGAGCTCGGCGGTCAGTTCCGCCACGGCCAGCGCGGCGGTGACACCGTCCTTGTCGCGCACGCCCGCGGGGTCGACGCAGTAGCCCAGCGCCTCCTCGTAGCCGAAGCGCAGACCGTCCACCCGGGCGATCCACTTGAAGCCGGTCAGGGTGTCGGCGTAGGGCAGTCCCGCGCGGGCCGCGATGCGGGAGAGCAGGGAGGAGGAGACGATGCTCGCCGCGAAGGTGCCGCCGGCCCGCCGGTGCACCAGGTGGGTGGCGAGCAGCGCGCCGACCTCGTCGCCGCGCAGCATCCGCCAGCCGTCCGCGGCGGCGCGGTCCGGTACGGCGACGGCGCAGCGGTCGGCGTCGGGGTCGTTGGCGATGATGACGTCGACATCGGGTCCGAGCGCCCGGGCCGCGGCGAAGGCCAGATCCATCGCCCCCGGCTCCTCCGGGTTGGGGAAGGCGACGGTCGGGAAGTCCGGGTCCGGCTCGCCCTGTTCGGCGACGACGTGCGGAGCGGTGAACCCGGCCCGCTCGAAGGCGGCGGTCAGCACGTCGCGGCCGACCCCGTGCAGAGGGGTGTAGACGACCGAGAGGTCACGCGGGGTGTGCCGGTCCACGACCGAGGCGGCGCGGTCCAGGTAGGCCTCGACGACCTCCTCGCCGAGCACCTGCCAGCCCTCGTCCGCCAGCGGAACGCCGGCCAGCGGGCCGATCGCGGCGATCTCGTCGGCGATCCCGGCGTCGGCGGGCGGGACGATCTGCGAGCCGTCGCCCAGGTAGACCTTGTAGCCGTTGTCGCGCGGGGGGTTGTGGCTCGCGGTCACCGCCACGCCCGCGACGGCGCCCAGATGACGGATCGCGAAGGCCAGTACCGGCGTCGGCAGCGGCCCGGGCAGCACGGCCGCCCGCAGACCCGCGCCGACCATGACGGCGGCGGTGTCGCGGGCGAAGTCCACCGACTTGTGGCGGGCGTCGTGACCCACGACGACCAGCCCGTCGCCCCGGCCCTGCGCCTTGAGGTACGCGGCGAGCCCGGCCGCGGCCCGGATGACCACGGAGCGGTTCATGCGCATCGGCCCCGCGCCGACCTCCCCGCGCAGCCCCGCCGTGCCGAACTGCAGGGTGCCCGCGAACCGGGCCGCGAGGTCGCCGGTCGCCGCCGTGTCACCCGACTCGACGGCCGCGAGCAGGGCCTCGAGTTCGGCCCGGGTGTCCGGGTCCGGGTCCTCGGCCAGCCAGGTGCGCGCCTGGGGGATCAGCTCCGCGTTCTCGCTTGCGCTTGCCACGTGATGCTCCTGCGATGTCTCGGTCTTCGGTGCCGTCCGCGCCGCGCCGCGGGTCGGCCTGGGGCCCTCGGCCCGTCATGCCCGCGACCGGCGTCACAGCGGGAGGCCGAGCGGCGGGATCCCGTCCGGCCGGGCGGCGGCGGAGCGGGCAGCCGCGACGAGCGCCGCCCGGTTACCTCCCCGTAGGGCGCCTTCCCTAACCAGGGTGCGGGCACCCCTGGGATCGCGCGCGGTGTGCCGGCACGGGTGCGCCGGCCCGCTCCACCGGGGGCGTGGGGCGGTCAGATCCGCTCGAGCACCTGGGCGAGCAGACTGCCCATGCGCGCGGCGGAGTCGCGGCCGGCCTCCAGGACCTCCTCGTGGTTCAGCGGCTCGCCCGTCATGCCGGCGGCGAGGTTGGTCACCAGGGAGATGCCGAGCACCTCGGCGCCCGCCTCGCGGGCCGCGATGGCCTCCAGCGCGGTGGACATGCCGACGAGGTCGCCGCCGATGACCCGGACCATGTTGATCTCGGCCGGGGTCTCGTAGTGCGGGCCGGGGAGCTGGACGTAGACGCCCTCCTCCAGGGAGGGGTCGACCTCCTTGCACAGCGCGCGCAGCCGCGGCGAGTACAGGTCGGTGAGGTCGACGAAGTTGGCACCGACGATCGGCGACGCGGCCGTCATGTTGATGTGGTCGCCGATGAGCACGGCCTGGCCGGGGCGGTACGTGGGGCGCAGCCCGCCGCAGCCGTTGGTGAGGACGACGGTCTTGCAGCCGGCGGCGACGGCGGTGCGCACGCCGTGCGCGACGGTGGCGACGCCGTGGCCCTCGTAGAAGTGGTTGCGGCCCAGGAAGACCAGCGCCCTCTTGTCGCCGATCCGCACGGAGCGCACCTTGCCGGAGTGCCCGGCCACGGCGGGCGGCGGGAAGCCCGGCAGCTCGGTCACCGCGAACTCGAACTCGGCCTCGCCGAGGGCGTCGGCGGCAGGCACCCAGCCGGAGCCCATCACCAGGGCGACGTCGTGGGTCTCGCCGCCGGTCAGCTCGCGCAGGCGAGCGGCGGCAGCCGTGGCGGCGGCGTACGGGTCGCCCAGCGGGGTGCGGGCAGCGTGGGGAGTTGCGGAAGAGTTCACGCCGATGAGAGTAGCCGGTTATCTCCTACGCGCGTAGACGTCCCAGGTCACGGTCTGCGAAATTTCGGAGGATCCGCCGATTGACGGCGCGCGCGGGGGCTTGGGGGCCGCTGTGCCGCAGCGTACGCGGGGGCTTTCCGCGGTGCCGTCCGCGGTGCTTTCCGCGAGGTTCCCGGCGGCGGCGTCGACGGTCCGTTCCGCCGTGCCGTCCGCCGTGCCGTCCGGGGTGCCTGCGGCCGTGCCGCCGGCCCGGTCAGCAGGGACGCTTGCGCAGTTCCATGACGTAGTCGTGCGGGGCGCCGGCGGACTCGGCCGCGTCCGCGATCTCGCCGAGGTAGCGCGCGGACGGCAGGCCGCCCTCGTAGTCGTTGAGGACGTAGATCCACGCGGGCAGGTCGCCGTCGAGGGTGTGCACGCGCACCATGTGGCGCCGGTAGATGCCCAGGGGGACGCCCTCCCAGCGGTCCACCGCCTCCTCGTCGACCGGCGCGATGTCGTACAGGCCGACGAAGACCTGGTGCAGCGGGTCCTCCACCAGGGTGGCGAGCGCGCCCTCCCAGCCCATCTGCTCGCCGCCGAAGGTCAGTCGCCAGCCGCTGAGCCAGCCGGTGCCGCGCAGGGGCGAGTGCGGGGCGCGGCGCGTCATCAGCCGGGCGTCGAGGTTGCCGGCGTAGGCGGCGTAGAGCGACATGGTCATGAGAGTACGACAGCGGGGCACCGCCCCCGTAAGTGATCACTTGGCGCGTGCGGGACAATGGGGTACGTGACTCGGATCGTGATCATTGGTGGCGGACCCGGCGGATACGAAGCGGCCCTGGTGGCCAGCCAGCTGGGAGCGGAGGTGACCGTCGTCGACTGCGACGGCCTGGGCGGGGCTTCGGTGCTCACCGACTGCGTGCCGTCGAAGACCCTGATCGCGACGGCCGAGGTGATGACCACCTTCGACTCGTCGTACGAGGAACTGGGCATCATCGTGGCGGACGACACACCGCACATCGAACAGGCCGCCCGGGTCGTCGGCGTCGACCTCGGCAAGGTCAACCGACGGGTCAAGCGCCTCGCGCTCGCCCAGTCCCACGACATCACCGCGTCCGTCACCCGTGCGGGCGCACGGGTGATGCGCGGCCGCGGCCGGCTGGAGGGCATGCAGGCGATCGACGGCTCCCGCACCGTCATCGTCGAGGCGGCCGACGGCACCTCCGAGACCCTCACCGCCGACGCCGTCCTGATCGCGACCGGCGGCCGCCCCCGCGAGCTGCCCGACGCCAAGCCGGACGGCGAGCGGATCCTCAACTGGACGCAGGTGTACGACCTGGAGGAGCTCCCCGAGGAGCTCATCGTGGTCGGCTCCGGCGTCACCGGCGCCGAGTTCGCCGGCGCGTACCAGGCGCTCGGCTCCAAGGTGACGCTGGTCTCCTCCCGCGACCGCGTCCTGCCCGGTGAGGACCCGGACGCCGCCGCCGTCCTGGAGGACGTCTTCCGCCGCCGCGGCATGAACGTCATGGCCCGTTCCCGCGCCGAGGCCGTCAAGCGGGTCGGCGACCGCGTCGAGGTCACCCTCTCCGACGGCCGGGTCATCACCGGCAGCCACTGCCTGATGGCGGTCGGCGCGATACCGAACACCTCCGCCATGGGCCTGGAGGGCGCGGGCGTCAAGCTCAAGGAGTCCGGCCACATCTGGACCGACAAGGTCTCCCGCACCTCGGCCCCGGGCGTGTACGCGGCCGGTGACGTCACGGGCGTCTTCGCGCTCGCCTCGGTCGCGGCCATGCAGGGCCGGATCGCGATGTACCACTTCCTGGGCGAGACGGTCGGTCCGCTCAACCTCAAGACGGTCTCCTCGAACGTCTTCACCGACCCCGAGATCGCGACCGTCGGCTACACCCAGGCCGACGTCGACGCGGGCGTCATCGACGCACGGGTCGTCAAGCTCCCGCTGCTGCGCAACCCGCGTGCCAAGATGCAGGGCATCAGGGACGGCTTCGTGAAGCTGTTCTGCCGTCCGGGCACCGGCATCGTGGTCGGTGGCGTGGTCGTCTCGCCGCGCGCCAGCGAACTCATCCACCCCATCTCGATCGCGGTCGACAACAACCTGACCGTCGAACAGATGGCGAACACCTACACGGTCTACCCCTCGCTGTCGGGTTCGATCGCCGAAGCGGCACGGCAGTTGGCGACCCGCAAGGCGGCCGGGGAGCTCTAGCCTCCGGCTCGCGGTACCGCGGTACCGGCATCCGTTCGTCACCGGAACGGATGCCGTCGCCTATATAGCACGGGACGTCCGACCCTGAGAACAACTTCTGTTAATCGGTGCAAACTGCTGATAGCAGACGGTCATTGGCGTTACTGTCAGTTTCGTGTTCGCAGCAGAACGTCGTCAACTGATCCTCGAAATGGTGCGTGCCAACGGAGCGGTCTCGCTCCGTGAGCTCGCCCGTGTCGTCCAGACCTCGGAAGTGACCGTACGGCGTGACGTGCGGGCGCTGGAGGCAGAAGGACTGCTCGACCGCCGGCACGGCGGTGCGGTGCTGCCGGGGGGCTTCACCAGGGAGTCCGGCTTCCCGCAGAAATCCCATCTATCGACCGCGGAGAAGACGGCGATCGCCGATCTCGCGGCAGGTCTCGTCGAGGAGGGCGAGGCAATCGTCGTCGGCGCCGGCACGACCACCCAGGAGCTGGCACGCCGGCTCGCCCGGGTGCCGGGGCTGACCGTCGTCACCAACTCCCTGCTGGTGGCGCAGGCACTGGCGCATGCGAACCGGGTCGAGGTCGTCATGACCGGTGGCACGCTCCGCGGCTCCAACTACGCGCTGGTCGGCAGCGGCGCCGAACAGTCCCTGCAGGGGCTGCGGGTGTCGCGGGCCTTCCTGTCCGGGGCGGGACTGTCCGCGGAACGCGGACTGTCCACGTCCAACATGCTCTCCGCCAGCGTCGACCGGGCCCTGGTCCAGGCGGCGGCGGAGGTCGTGGTCCTGGCCGACCACACCAAGCTGGGCACGGACACCATGTTCCAGACCGTGCCCACGGACCTGATCACCCATCTGGTCACGGACGAGCCCCCGGCGGGCGACGACCGCGCCGCCACGGAGCTCCAGGCGCTGGCCGACCGAGGTGTCCAGGTGGCCGTCGCCTCGACGGACGGAGCGGACAGCGGGATGACCCACGGGCGGCAGCGACGGGAGATGCCGCCCGTGCCGGGACCCCGGCGCCACCAGCACCCCTCCGGCAACTACCCGGGAGGTGCGGCTCCCGGCGAGCCGCGCGCCAGGGCCGCCGGCCAGTCGGTCGGCGGCGTGTCGGGGATGTCACCGCTGCGCACCGCCCAACTGGCCGGGGATCAGCAGGCCGCCCGGATCGCCGACCTGGCGCCGCGCAGACGCTAGCCCTGCCGGTGACATGCGGCGGGCCCCGGCCGAGTGATCGGCCGGGGCCCGCCGCATCGGTGCTGCGGTTCGCGGACGGGACGTCAGTCCTTGATCTCGCAGAGCAGGGCGCCCGAGGAGACGGAGGAGCCGACGTCCGCGGTCAGGCCCTTGATGGTGCCGGCGCGGTGGGCGTTGATCGGCTGCTCCATCTTCATCGCCTCCAGCACCACCACGAGGTCGCCCTCGTTGACGTGCTGGCCCTCCTCGACGGCGATCTTGACGATGGTGCCCTGCATCGGGGACGTCAGGGAGTCGCCGGAGGCCGCGGAACCCGCCTTCTTGGTGGCGCGGCGCTTGGGACGCGCACCGCCGGCGGCGGCGGTGCGGGCCAGGGTCATGCCCAGCGAGGCGGGCAGGGAGACCTCCAGGCGCTTGCCGCCGACCTCGACCACCACGGTCTCGCGGCCGGGCTCGGCGTCCTCCTCGGCGTCGGCCGGGGCGGCGAAGGGCTTGATGTCGTTGACGAACCCGGTCTCGATCCACCGGGTGTGGACGGTGAACGGACCGGTCCCGCCGTTGACCTCGGGGGCGAACGCCGGGTCGGTGACCACCGCGCGGTGGAACGGGATGGCGGTGGCCATGCCCTCGACCTGGAACTCGGCCAGGGCGCGCGCGGCGCGCTGCAGGGCCTGCTGCCGGGTGGCGCCGGTGACGACGAGCTTGGCGAGCAGCGAGTCCCAGGCCGGGCCGATGACGCTGCCGGACTCGACGCCCGCGTCCAGGCGGACGCCGGGGCCGGTCGGCGGCTCAAAGCGGGTGACGGTGCCCGGGGCGGGCAGGAAGTTGCGGCCCGGGTCCTCGCCGTTGATGCGGAACTCGAAGGAGTGGCCGCGCAGCGGCGGGTCGTCGTAGCCCAGTTCCTCGCCGTCGGCGATGCGGAACATCTCGCGGACCAGGTCGATGCCGGTGACCTCCTCGGTGACCGGGTGTTCGACCTGCAGACGGGTGTTCACCTCCAGGAAGGAGATGGTGCCGTCCGTGCCGACCAGGAACTCGCAGGTGCCGGCGCCGACGTAGCCGGCCTCCTTGAGGATGGCCTTGGACGCCGCGTAGAGCTGGGCGTTCTGCTCCGGGGTGAGGAAGGGCGCGGGGGCCTCCTCCACCAGCTTCTGGTGGCGGCGCTGCAGGGAGCAGTCACGGGTGGAGACGACCACGACGTTGCCGTGGGTGTCCGCCAGGCACTGGGTCTCCACGTGCCGCGGCTTGTCGAGGTAGCGCTCGACGAAGCACTCGCCGCGGCCGAAGGCGGCGACGGCCTCGCGGACGGCCGACTCGTAGAGCTCGGGGACCTCGTCCAGGGTGCGGGCGACCTTCAGACCGCGGCCGCCGCCGCCGAAGGCGGCCTTGATCGCGATCGGCAGGCCGTTCTCGCGCGCGAAGGCGACGACCTCGTCGGCGCCCGAGACGGGGTCCGGGGTGCCCGCGACGAGGGGGGCCCCGGCGCGCTGGGCGATGTGCCGCGCGGCGACCTTGTCGCCGAGGTCGCGGATGGCCTGCGGCGGAGGGCCGATCCAGGTGAGCCCGGCGTCCAGGACGGCCTGGGCGAAGTCGGCGTTCTCCGACAGGAAGCCGTAGCCGGGGTGGACGGCGTCGGCCCCGGACTCGGCCGCGGCCGCCAGCACCTTGGAGATGTCCAGGTAACTGGTGGCCGGGGTGTCACCGCCCAGCGCGTACGCCTCGTCGGCCACGCGCACATGCAGCGCGTCCCGGTCCGGCTCCGCGTAGACGGCCACGCTGGCGATCCCGGCATCCCGGCAGGCACGGGCGACGCGGACTGCGATTTCACCGCGGTTGGCGATGAGCACCTTGCGCACGATGGCTCCCTCCTTGAAACAAGCAGAGTTTAGGTACTGGCGACACTTCGTGCCGAGGCACCCCTGGGGGTGAGCTTGCCCACACGGAGGGTGATACGGGCCCCCGATCGAGACCCGGATGCCTTGGCTTCCTACGGTAAAGCCCCATTTATCCCGGTGCTTGTGGCCCTGGGGTGTGGGCCGGGTCACCGCCTTCCACCGTGACCGACGTGGCGCTTTTTTTGTGGGAACTCCACGAAGGCCCGGGTAAATCTTTGCCGGACCGGCGCCCCATACGGGTGGTGCCGCGCGGACTCTTGCCGCAACTCCTACCCGTTAGTAGCGTTCGGCCCACGAAATACCGCCGGTAATAGGGGTCTGGGACAGGGGGCGCGCAGTGCGCAGAAGTGTCGCCGTGGCGGCGGCCGTATTGCTGATCCTGGAGGCGTTCGGCTTCGCCTTCGTCAACTGGATCATGGGTCTCGTCGTGCGCCACCAGCAGATGTCCCTGGCCGGGCTCGATCCGGGCGCGATGGCGGCGGGCGCGTGGGGGGCCGGTGTGGTGATGGCGCTCTTCCTCATCGGCTGCGCGGTCGTCCTCGTCCGCATGGCGCAGCACGACCGGGCCCCGGGCCGTTTCGGCCGGATCGTGCTCATCGTGTGCGCGGTGACCCACGGGGTCCTGGGCGCCGGGCTGGCCGCGCCGGTGGGCTGGGCCGCGTTCGTGGGGATGATGGTGATCCTGGGGTTCGTGGTGCTCGCCCTCGTGCTCTACACGGGGGAGACCCCGGCCTCGGGTCAGGGCGGCGAGCCCGGTGGGAGCACGCCCCCGCCGCCCGTCGCCCCCGCTGCCGTCTGACCGGGGCGGCCGGGGCGGGCGTCTGACCGGCCGCCCCGGGCGGCCGGCTCAGACCCAGAAGTCGGTGATGCGCAGGTCCAGCTCGGCGAGGAGGCGGCGCAGCAGCGGCAGGGAGATGCCGATGACGTTGCCGTGGTCGCCCTCGATGCCCTCGACGAACGGCGCCGAGCGGCCGTCGAGGGTGAAGGCGCCGGCCACGTGCAGCGGCTCGCCCGAGGCGACGTAGGCCGCGATCTCGGCGTCGTCCGGGGTGCCGAACCGCACCGTGGTGGAGGCGGTCGCCGAGACCCGGCGGCCCGTGGCGAGGTCGATGACGCAGTGCCCGGTCCGCAGCACACCGGAGCGGCCGCGCATGGACTTCCAGCGGGCCGTGGCGTCCTCGGTGTCGGCCGGCTTGCCCAGCGCCTGCCCGTCCAGGTCGAGGACGGAGTCGCAGCCGACGACGACCTCGCCGTCGGAGAGCCCCGCGGCGACCGCGGAGGCCTTGGCCTCGGCCAGTACCCGGGCCAGTTCGGCGGGGCTGTCGGCGCTGATCGCGTCCTCGTCGACGCCGCTGACGATGACCCGCGGGTCGAGTCCGGCCTGCTTCAGCAGCCCCAGGCGCGCGGGGGAGGCGGAGGCGAGGACGAGCGGGCGGGGGCTGCGGCTGCTGTCGGTCATGCCGGTCATCGTAGTCAGCAGCGCCAGGCCACCAGGGCGGTGATCAGGGGGACGGCGACGGCGATCACGATCATCGCGCGGCGCAGCATCGCCTGCGCCTGCCGCATCTCCTCGGGGGGTTCGTCGGACGGGTCTGACCACAGCATGCCGTCCAGGTTGCGCCGTGGAGGACGACCGCGCCTGAGTACGGGTACTCAGGCGCGGGCGGGCAAGCGGACCATTTGCATCCGGCCGGGTCAGTGCGGCCAGTAGCTGGAGCGCCAGGACACCGGCGCCGGGCGCAGCATCCGGCCGGGGACGTTGCGCGCGGGGGAGGCCCACTCGTCGGCCGCGCGCGGGCCGTCGGCGGGCCCCGCGGCCGCCGCGGCCCGGGCCTGGACGAGGGCCACGACGGCCGCGAGCTCCTCGGGGGTCGGGTTGCCCCGTTCGACCTTGATCACCATGGCTGGGCGCGCTCCTTACAGGGGGATGTTGCCGTGCTTCTTGGGGGGCAGGCTCTCGCGCTTGTTGCGCAGCGTCCGCAGCGCCTTCACCAGGTGCATGCGGGTCTCCGACGGCAGGATGACCCCGTCGACGTAACCGCGTTCCGCGGCGACGTAGGGGTTGAGCAGGGTGTCCTCGTACTCCTGCATCAGCTGGGCGCGCAGCGCCTCCGCCTCCTCCGGGGAGCCGGCCTCGGCCAGGGTGCGGCGGTGCAGGATATTGACGGCGCCCTGGGCGCCCATGACGGCGATCTGGGCGGTCGGCCAGGCCAGGTTGAGGTCGGCGCCCAGGTGCTTGGAGCCCATGACGTCGTAGGCGCCGCCGAAGGCCTTGCGCGTGATGACGGTGATCAGCGGGACCGTGGCCTCGGCGTACGCGTAGATCAGCTTGGCGCCGCGCCGGATGATGCCGTTCCACTCCTGGTCGGTGCCGGGCAGGAAGCCGGGGACGTCGACGAAGGTGACGACCGGGACGTTGAAGCTGTCGCAGGTGCGGACGAAGCGTGCCGCCTTCTCGCTGGCGTTGATGTCCAGGCAGCCGGCGAACTGCATCGGCTGGTTGGCGACGACGCCGACCGGGTGGCCCTCGATCCGGCCGAAGCCGGTGACGATGTTGGGCGCGAACAGCGCCTGGGTCTCCAGGAACTCGCCGTCGTCCAGGACGTGCTCGATGACCTGGTGCATGTCGTACGGCTGGTTCGCCGAGTCCGGGATCAGGGTGTCGAGCTCGAGGTCCTCCGCCGACACCTCCGGCTCCGCCTCCTGTGGGAAGGCCGGGGCCTCCTGGAGGTTGTTGGACGGCAGGTAGGACAGCAGCGCCTTGACGTACTCGATGGCGTCCTTCTCGTCGCCGGCCATGTGGTGCGCGTTGCCGGAGACGGTGTTGTGCGAACGGGCGCCGCCCAGCTCCTCGAAGCCGACGTCCTCACCGGTGACGGTCTTGATGACGTCCGGGCCGGTGATGAACATGTGCGAGGTCTGGTCGACCATCACCACGAAGTCGGTGATGGCGGGGGAGTAGACCGCGCCGCCCGCGCAGGGGCCCAGGATGAGCGAGATCTGCGGGATGACGCCGGAGGCGTGGGTGTTGCGGCGGAAGATCTCGCCGTACAGGCCGAGCGAGGTGACGCCCTCCTGGATCCGCGCGCCCCCGGAGTCGTTGATGCCGATGACCGGGCAGCCGGTCTTCAGCGCCCAGTCCATGACCTTGACGATCTTCTCGCCGAAGACCTCGCCGAGCGCGCCGCCGAACACGGTGAAGTCCTGCGAGAAGACCGCCACCGGACGGCCGTCCACGGTGCCGTAGCCGGTGACGACGCCGTCGCCGTAGGGACGGTTCTTCTCCAGCCCGAAGTTGGTCGAGCGGTGCCGGGCCAGCTCGTCCAGCTCGACGAAGGAGCCCTCGTCCAGCAGCAGTTCGATGCGCTCACGCGCGGTCAGTTTGCCCTTGGCGTGCTGCTTCTCCACCGCGCGCGACGAGCCGGCATGCGTCGCCTCGTCGATGCGGTGGCGCAGGTCCGCCAGCTTGCCCGCAGTGGTGTGGATGTCGATCTCCGGCTCGGCCATGGGAGGCGGCTCTCCTGCTCTCGTCGGGTCGTTCTGAGGGTGTGACGTGACTGGCGAGTAATGCTGTTTTCGTAGCGTAACCGCGCGGATGCTGCCCGGTCAGTGCGGCGTTGGCCACACTCCACTCCCAGGGTCCGCCTTCCCGGCCGCCGCGTCGTCCCGGACCTCGTCGGGCCGCGTCCACGGCGATCAGCAGGGCAGACCCTAGGCTGGAACCATGACCTCGAACCGCTGGTCCGACCTCGAGCGGCCGCCGCTCAACGCGGCCGCCCTGCGCCGCGCGATCGTCACCCCCGACAGCCTCTGGACCGACCTGGACGTGGTCGAGTCCACCGGCTCCACCAACAGCGACCTGGGCGCCCGGGCCCGGGAGGGCGCCGCCGAGGGCGCGGTCCTGGTCGCCGAGGAGCAGTCCGCGGGGCGCGGCCGCCTGGACCGCCAGTGGCGGGCCCCCGCCCGCTCCGGGCTCTTCTTCTCCGTGCTGCTGCGGCCGACCGCCGTTCCGCCCGCGCGCTGGGGCTGGCTGCCGCTGCTGGCGGGCGTCGCGACGGCCACCGCCGTGGCGCGGACGGCGGGCGTGGACACCGGGCTGAAGTGGCCCAACGACGTGCTCGTCACCGTCGGCGGCGAGGAGCGCAAGGCTGGCGGCATCCTCGCCGAGCGGGTCGGCGACGACGCCGTGGTGATCGGCATCGGCCTCAACGTCACGCTCCGCGAGGAGGAGCTGCCGGTGCCCGCCGCGGGCTCGCTCGCGCTCGCCGGGGCCAAGGGCACCGACCGCGATCCGCTGCTGCGGGCGGTGCTGCGTTCCCTCGCCGACTGGTACGGCGAGTGGCTGCGCGCCGACGGCGACCCGGCGGCCTCGCGGCTGCAGCAGGCGTACGCCGCCGGCTGCGTGACGCTCGGCCGCACCGTGCGCGCCGAACTCCCGGGCGGGGCCGAGGTCAGCGGGCGCGCGGTGGCCGTCGACGACGACGGGCGGCTGGTCGTCGCGACCGACGAGGGCGAGCGGGCGGTCGGCGCGGGCGACGTCGTCCATGTGCGCCCGGCGGGAGAGTGAGCCAGACCACACCTGCCGTATTGTTGAGGCGGCAGCCTCCGGCACGGTGATCGGAAGGCCGGTGCGCAGGGACCCAGGAGGGGGCGGGCGGTGACCGTGGACGACGCGAGCGACCTCCCGCCGCACGAGGAGCCGGGCGGGCCGGAAGGCGGGCAGCCGGAACGCGAGGAGCGTGAAGAGCCCGAGGAACGGGGCGGATCGGCCCGTGCGCAGGCCCTCGAGGAGGACCCGATCGCGCTCCGCCTGGAGCAGCTGATCCTCGGCTCGGGCCGGCACTACACACCCTTCCAGGCGGCCCGCAGCGCCGGCGTCTCCATGGACCTCGCCGCCCGGTTCTGGCGCGCGATGGGCTTCGCCGACATCGGCCAGGCCCGGGCGCTGACCGAGGCCGACGTCCTGGCGCTGCGGCGGCTGGCCGGCATGGTCGAGGCCGGGCTGATCAGCGAGAGCACGGCGATCCAGGTCGCCCGGTCCACCGGCCAGACCACGGCCCGGCTGGCCGAGTGGCAGACCGACTCCTTCCTGGAGGAGCTCACCGAACCGCCCGAACCCGGCATGACCCGGGGCGAGGTGGCCTATCCGCTGGTCGAGCTGCTGCTGCCGGAGCTGGAGGAGTTCCTGACGTACGTGTGGCGCCGGCAGCTCGCCGCGGCCACGAGCCGGGTCGTCCGCTCCGACGACGAGGAGGCCGTGGACCGCCGGCTCGCGGTCGGCTTCGCGGACCTCGTCGGCTTCACCCGGCTCACCCGCCGGCTGGAGGAGGAGGAACTCGGCGAGCTGGTCGAGGCGTTCGAGACCACGGCCGCCGACCAGGTGGCCGCGCACGGCGGACGGCTCGTCAAGACCCTCGGCGACGAAGTGCTGTTCATCGCGGACGACGCGGGGACGGCCGCCGAGATCGGCATGCGGCTCATCGAGACGATGAACGGCGACGAGACGATGCCGGCGCTGCGCGTCGGCATGGCCTTCGGCACCGTCACGACCCGCATGGGCGACGTCTTCGGCACCACGGTGAACCTGGCGAGCCGGCTGACCTCGATAGCGCCCCGGGACGCGGTGCTCGTCGACGGCGAGCTGGCGCAGGCGCTCGTCGCGGCGGGCGAGGCACCCGAGTCGGAGGCGGAGATCGCGCCCGGGTCGGAGGAGAAGTACCGCTTCGGGCTGCAGCCCATGTGGCGGCGGCCGGTGCGCGGTCTCGGCGTGGTCGAGCCCTGGCTGCTGAGCCGCCGGGGCGGCTGAGCGGGCGCGCCCACTACGCTGGCCGTCGACGGTTCACGATCGTTAACGGCGACCCGGAGGTGGCGGCGCGATGGCCGAGCAGCGGTTTGGCGAGTGGGTGGCGGTACGCAGGCACGGTGACGCCGGGCGGGTGGCGGAACTGGTGCTGGACCGGCCCAAGGCGATGAACGCCATCTCGACGGACATGGCCCGGGCGGTCACCGAGGCGTGCGAGGCGCTGTCCGGCGACCGGTCGGTGAGCTGCGTCGTGCTCACCTCGACCCACGAGCGGGCGTTCTGCGTGGGCGCCGACCTCAAGGAGCGCAACTCCTTCACCGACGCCGACCTCGGGCGGCAGCGCCCGTACACGCGGGCCGCCTACACGGCCGTGCTGGAGCTGGCGATGCCGTCGGTGGCCTCGGTGCACGGCTTCGCCCTCGGCGGCGGCTACGAACTGGCGCTGGCGTGCGACGTGATCGTCGCGGACCCGACGGCGGTCGTGGGGCTGCCGGAGGTCACGGTGGGCGTGATCCCCGGCGGTGGCGGCACGCAGCTGCTGCCGCGCCGGGTGGGCGCGGCACGGGCGGCGCAGCTGATCTTCACCGGGCGCCGGGTGCCCGCCGCGGAGGCGCTGGCGCTGGGGCTGGTGGACGTGCTCGCGGAGGAGGGCCAGGACCGCATGGAGGCGCTCGCGCTGGCCGCGCGGATCGCCGCGAACTCGCCGGTGGGCCTGCGGGCCGCCAAGCGGGCGCTTCGGCTGGGCCAGGGCACGGACCTGCGGACCGGGCTGGACGTCGAGGACGCCGCCTGGCGCACGGTCGCCTTCTCCGGGGACCGCGCCGAGGGCGTCGCGGCGTTCAACGACAAGCGCGACCCGGTGTGGCCGGGTGAGTGATTGAGGGGGAAAACGACCGTGCCGCCGACGCGTAACGTGCGGGGCCGTGCGAACGTCGCAGACTGGTAAAAAGTTCTGCTGCGACAGGAGACGGGCGCATGAACGGCACCGGCGGGGACGCTCGGCTGCGTGCCGTCGCCGAACTCGCGAGGGCGGTGGCGGCGGCGAAGTCGCCCATGGAGGCGGCCGTCGCCGCCGCGTCCTCGGCACGGGCCGCGCTCGGCGGTTCCATGTCGGCGATCTCCCGCTGGGAGCGCGACCGGGGACGGCTGCGGGTCCTGGTCAACGACGGGGACCTGGCACCCGGCGAGGAGCCGCAGCCCGCCGAGGAGGTGTACTCGGTCGCGGACTTCCCGGAGATCGTGGAGTTCCTGCACGCCAAGTGGACCGAGGGCGGCGAGCCGCACGCCTGGATCGAGACCGCCGAGGGCCCCGCGGAGGGCCGCGGCGGCGCCTACTGCCACCAGCGGGTGGCCACCCTGCGGCGGCGCGGCCGCACCTCCTGCGTCGTCGCGCCGATCATGCTGCACGGGCTCGCCTGGGGCGAGCTGTACGTGGCCCGGGGAACCGGCCGGCCGGTCTTCGACCGGGACGACGCCGAGTTCGCGACCGTGCTCGCCACGCTCACCGCGGCCGGGATCGCCCAGACCGAGCGGCTGGCCGAGGTGCGCCGGCTGGCGTTCAGCGACCCGCTGACCGGGCTGGCCAACCGGCGGGCCGTCGACCAGCGGCTGGAGGAGGCGGTGGAACGGCACCGGGCCGACGGGACCCCGGTGAGCCTGGTGGTCTGCGACCTCAACGGGCTCAAGCGGGTCAACGACCAGCTCGGACACGCGGTCGGCGACCGGCTGCTGGTCGGCTTCGGCTCCGTGCTGTCGCTGTGCGGGGCCGCCCTGGAGGGCAGCCTGGTGGCGCGGCTGGGCGGCGACGAGTTCTGCCTGCTCTCCGTCGGGCACCGGGCGGAGGACGTCGTGGCGGTCGCCGAGGAATTGTGCGTGCGCACCAAGTGGCTGGGGCTGGGCGACGGGGTGGCGGTCGGGGTGGCGTCCACGGACGCCGAGATCGGGGTGGTGACCTCGGGGCGCAGGCTGTTCCGGCTGGCGGACGCGGCCCAGTACCGGGCGAAGGCCCTGCACTCGGTGGAGCCGGTGGTCGCCGGGCGCGGGGCGCCCGAGGACCCGGTGGTCCGGCTCGCCGACCAGCCCGCGGGCCACGACGTGGAGCGGCGCCGCTTCCGGGGGAGGGACTGAGCGGCGGCCGGGGAGCGGGCCGCGGCACCGGGCCCGGCGGGCGCGGCGGGACCGCGCGGAAGAGCTCCACCGGGCACGTGACAGGTAGCGATTCAGTCCGTAGGGTTCGTGAATATGAGTATGCATAACGTGGTGATCGGGGCCCACGGGGTCGCGGCGGAGGACGTGCTGGCGGTCGCCCGCGGCGGTGCGCGGGTCGAGCTGTCTGCGGAGGCGCTGGCCGGGATCGCCGCGGCGCGCGAGGTCGTGGAGGCCCTGGCGGCGAAGCCGGAGCCGGTGTACGGCGTGTCGACGGGCTTCGGCGCGCTCGCGGTGCGGCACATCAGCCCCGAGCTGCGCGCGCAGCTGCAGCGCAGCCTGGTGCGCTCGCACGCCGCCGGCATGGGCCCGCGGGTGGAGCGCGAGGTGGTGCGCGCGCTGATGTTCCTGCGGCTGAAGACCCTGGCCTCGGGCCGTACCGGTGTCCGTCCCGTCGTCGCCGAGACGATGGCCGCGCTGCTCAACGCGGGCATCACCCCCGTCGTCCACGAGTACGGCTCCCTGGGCTGCTCCGGCGACCTGGCACCGCTCTCGCACTGCGCCCTGGTCCTGATGGGCGAGGGCGAGGCGGAGGGCCCCGACGGCGTCGTGCGCCCCGTGCCGGAACTGCTGGCCGAGCACGGCATCGAGCCCGTCGAGCTGCGCGAGAAGGAGGGCCTGGCCCTCATCAACGGCACCGACGGCATGCTCGGCATGCTCGTCATGGCAATCGACGACCTGCGCCGGCTGTTCACCGCCGCCGACGTCGCCGCCGCGCTGTCGCTGGAGGCGCTGCTGGGCACCGACAAGGTGCTCGCCCCCGAGCTGCACGCGATCCGCCCGCACCCCGGCCAGGCGGCCAGCGCGGAGAACATGCGCCGAGTGCTCGCCGGCTCCGGGCTCACCGGGCACCACCAGGACGACGCCCCGCGGGTGCAGGACGCGTACTCGATCCGCTGCGCCCCGCAGGTGGCCGGCGCCGGCCGGGACACCGTTACGCACGCGATGACGGTGGCCGACCGCGAGCTGGTCTCCGCCGTCGACAACCCGGTCGTCTTTCCCGATGGCCGCGTGGAGTCCAACGGCAACTTCCACGGCGCGCCCGTCGCCTACGTGCTGGACTTCCTGGCCATCGCCGCGGCCGACCTCGGCTCGATAGCGGAGCGGCGCACCGACCGGCTGCTGGACAAGAGCCGTTCGCACGGCCTGCCGGCCTTCCTGGCCGACGACCCGGGCGTGGACTCGGGCCTGATGATCGCCCAGTACACGCAGGCCGCGCTGGTCAGCGAGAACAAGCGGCTCGCGGTGCCCGCGTCGGTGGACTCCATCCCGTCCTCGGCGATGCAGGAGGACCACGTCTCGATGGGCTGGTCGGCCGCGCGCAAGCTGCGGCAGGCGGTGGACAACCTGGCCCGGATCATCGCGGTCGAGCTGATGGCCGCCTCCCGCGCCGTCGAGCTGCGCGTGCAGGGCAGCGAGGTGCTGGTGGCCGCCCCGGCGACCCGGGCGGTGCTGAAGGCCGCGCGCGAGGCGGGAGTGGGCGGCCCCGGTCCGGACCGCTTCCTGTCCCCGGACCTGGCGGCGGCCTACGACTTCGTGCGCGGCGGCGGTCTGGTGGCGGCGGCCGAATCGGTGACCGGCCCGCTCGCCTGATCCCGGCCCCGTTCCGCCCCGGTCCGAAGACCGGGGCGGAACGGGCGGGGCCTAGTACATCTCGCGGGCGCGACGGCTCGCGTTGATCACCAGTGCCGCTCCGAGGCCGAGGAAGGCGGTACCGCCGACCAGGTACGGCGTGGTGTCCACGCTTCCGGTGTCCGCCAGGTGCTGCCCCTGACCGGTGCCCGACCCGGTCGTGGTGGCGGTGGAAGCGGACGACTGCGCGCTCGTGTTCGCCGTGTGCTCGGCACTGGCGGACGCGTTGGGCACGAAGTACAGGGCGCCGAGGACGGCGGCCGCCGTGATGGCGACGAAGGCGGGCGGACGGTGCGAGGTCAACGGATCCCCCAGCGGTTGCGGCGACTTGACCGTGGAGCCCGATGGTAGTGAGACAACCGCCGTGGAGGGAAGTTCGACCCCGGAACCGGAGCTTCCGAGGGTTCCCGGGGGGCCGCCGCGGGTATCCTTCGGCGCCGGAAGCGGACTGCCTGCGCAACACGGGCCGTTCCCCCGCATACCCTCCGTCACATGAGCACTACTGACATCCCCACCGGGGAGAGCGGGCCGCGCTACGTGCGGCTCCAGGTGGAGCTGGTCCTGGAGATCACCGGGTCCGGCGAGCTGACCGACGCCGCGCTGGACCAGATCGGCGGCGACGAGTACATGCCGGACGACGAGCGGCAGCACGCCGAGGCGTCGGTGCGGCAGGACGAGTCGGAGGCGCTGGCCTACCTCGTCGATCCCTTCGACCTGGTCACCAGCGTGCCGGGGATCGAACTCGTGCAGGCGTCCTGGTCCTGCGCCCACACCGAGTACGACCCCGACTCCGACGAGTGGGACCTCTACGACGACGAGGCCGACGACGAGGCCGACGACGAGGCGGACGACGGAGCCGACATCGACGAGGAGGAACCGCGCGGACGCTGATCGCGTCTTCGCCAGTGCGTGACCCACCTGCCCCGGGCCCCTCACGGGTCCGGGGTTTCGCACGGGCCGCATGACCGCGCCCATGTCACGTGCGTCACGCACGTGTTCTTCCCCACACTTCCCGGCGTTGGGGAACGGACCAAAGACCCTGGCAGTTCCTGGACGTACGAGTGAGGCTCGATCGAGGGCCGTGGCCCGCGACGCAAGCGGGCCGGGGGAAACGCGTACCGGAAGACATTGGAGATCTGTGTGAAGCGCGCCGAGACCGGCACAGTCACCGACACGAGTCCCTCTCGCAAGCGGCGAGCCGGGCTGGCAGCCCTGGCGCTGCTCGCCGTCGGTGCGATCACCCTGACCGCCTGCGGGGGCGACAAGGCGGGCACGGCCGGTTCCGACAACAACGTCAAGTCGCAGGCCTCGGTCGACGAGCAGGCGGCCAAGGACGCGTCCGACGCCCGAATATCGATCACCCCGAAGACCGGCGCCGACAACGTCAGCATCAACACCGGCGCCAAGGTGCAGGTGGCCGACGGCGAGCTGACCAGCGTCGTGATGACCTCGGTCGCCGACGGTTCCGACGTCGAGGGCACGATCTCCGCGGACGGTACGAGCTGGGCCCCCAACGCCCCGCTGGAGCGGGCCACCCAGTACAAGATCGCCGCCAAGGCGGAGGACGGCAAGGGCCGCAAGGCCGCCGAGAACTCCACCTTCACCACGGTCAGCCCCCAGCACAGCTTCATCGGCTACTACACGCCCGAGAACGGCCAGACCGTCGGCGTGGGCATGCCGGTCTCGATCAACTTCACCAAGGCGATCGAGGACAAGAAGGCCGTCCAGTCGGCGATATCGGTGGCCTCCAGCAGCGGTCAGGAGGTCGTCGGCCACTGGTTCAACTCCACCCGGCTCGACTTCCGCCCCGAGGCCTACTGGCAGGCCGGTTCCACCGTCACCCTCAAGCTGGACCTCGACGGCGTCGAGGGCGCCAGCGGCGTCTACGGCGTCCAGAAGAAGACCGTCACCTTCAAGATCGGCCGCAGCCAGGTCTCCACGGTCGACGCCTCCACCCACCGGATGAAGGTCGTCCGCGACGGCAAGGTCGTCCGCAACATCCCGATCTCCGCCGGCTCGGACGAGAACACCACCTACAACGGCCAGATGGTGATCTCCGAGAAGTTCACCGAGACCCGGATGAACGGCGCCACCGTCGGCTTCACCGACGACGACGGCAAGGGCGAGTACGACATCAAGGACGTGCCGCACGCCATGCGCCTGACCACGTCCGGCACCTTCATCCACGGCAACTACTGGGGTGCCGACTCGGTGTTCGGCAACGTCAACACCAGCCACGGCTGCGTGGGCCTGAACGACACCAAGGGCGCCAAGGACACCTCCACCGACGCCTACTGGTTCTACACGAACTCGATCGTCGGCGATGTCGTGACCGTGAAGAACTCCAAGGACAAGACCGTCGACCCGGCGAACGGCCTCAACGGCTGGAACATGAGCTGGAGCGCCTGGAAGGCGGGCAGCGCGGTCTGAGACCGCTCCCGCCCCGGACGGCGACAGGGGCCCGGAACCGTGAGGTTCCGGGCCCCTGTGGCGTCCTCGGCGCCCTTCCCGGCCGTGGCCGGCGGCCTCAGTCCTTCGTGCCGTCCACGATGACCGGGGAGCCGTTCGCGTTCGTACCGCAGGGCACGGCGTACACCGGGTGGGACTTCGCGGCCTCGCGGAAGGCGTCCAGGCACTGGTTGTAGAGCACCTTGTCGTTCAGCGACCGGGCGATGATCCGGTTGGCGTTCGCGATGCCCTCCGCCTCGATCCGCTTGCGCTCCGCCTCCGCCTTGGCCGTCCTGGCCGCCTCGACGGCCCGCTCGGTGGCCTGCTGCTGCTGGATCTTCTTGTCGATCTGCTCCTGCAGCTGCTCGGAGGGCCGCACGTTGCGCAGGTTCACGGCCGCGACGTCGATGCCGCGCGGGGCGAGGCGCTGCTTGATCAGGGCGTCGATCTCCGAGCCGATCCGCTCCCGGGCGGAGGCGTACCCCTCCTCGCTGGTGTGCTTGGCGAAGACGTTGCGGATGATCTCGCGGCTGTCCGGCATCACCAGCCGTGACTGGATGGCCTCCTCGTTGCCCGCCAGCCGGTAGAGCTCGACGGCCTTGGCGGGCACCACGGCCCACTTGATGGTGACGTCGGCGTAGAGCACCCCGCCCTGCGAGGAGCGGACCTCGACCACGTCCTTGTCGTGCAGGTCGAGGTCGACCGGACGGGTGGAGAACGACGTGACGTCGGTGAACGGCGACCTGAAGTGGACACCGGAGGTCAGCGGCGAGCCGACCTTGCCGAAGGTGACCGGGACGCCGACCTCGTAGGCGCTCACGACGTGGACGCAGGCGAAGACACCGGCCAGCACGCCCGCCAGGGCGCTGAGCGCGGCCCCCAGCCTCCAGCCGCCGGAACTCTGGCCCCGGGCGACGAAGAACAGCACGACCGCCGCCACGAGCAGCAGGATGGACAGCACGAACACAGGGATCCCCCTCCGGAACACACGGACCGGCGCCGCCCCCCGGCCGCGCCGCGCAGCGCATGCTAACGGCCCGAGGTGACGATTCCGTGCTCCGTGTGACGGGCCGTGAGGAGCTGTGGCGAGGCTGTTGCGCGGCCCGTACAGGGCCGTGGCGGGGAGCCCCGGGGCGCTACCGCGAACGCAGCGCCTGGGGATCGTCCAGGACGGCGCGCACCACGCTGTACGCCGCCCCGAGCAGCACGCCCTCGCGGCCCAGCCGGGACACCCGCACGGCGTCCGCCCGCCATTGACGGTCCGTCACGCGGCGGCCCAGCTCGCGCTCGACGGCCGAGCGCAGCCACGGCGCCAGCGAGGCCAGTGTGCCGCCCAGCACGACGGCCTGCGGGTCCAGCAGGTTCACCGCGCCGCTCAGCGCGATGCCGAAGGCCTGTCCGGCGGCCGCGAGCGCCTTCAGCGCCGCGGGGTCCTGGTCCGTGGCGGCGGCCTGAAGGGCCTTCAGAGCGTCCGGTCGCTCCGGGGCGATGCCCGCGGCACGCAGCACGGCCTCCTCGCCCGCGTACTGCTCCAGGCAGCCGCGCGCCCCGCAGGAGCAGCGCGGGCCCGTCGGGTGCACGGGTACGTGGCCGAGCTCCCCGGCGAAGCCGCGCGCCCCGCGGAAGAGCCGGCCGTCGACGACCAGCGCCGCGCCGATGCCGATCTCCGCCGAGACGTGCACGAAGTCCGTGACGCCCTCGTGGCCGCCGAGCCAGAGTTCGGCCAGGGCACCGAGGTTGGCCTCGTTCTCGACGGTGACCGGGACGGGGGAGGCGGCGAGGCCGCCTCCTCCGGACCGCTCGAACCAGCCCGCGGCGTCGACGTCCTCCCAGCCGAGGTTCGGCGCCCGCATCACGACCTGCCGGTCCCGGCCGACCAGTCCCGGCACGGCGAGGGTCAGCCCGGCCGGGCCGAGACCGGCGGCCCGGGCCTCCCGCCGCACCTCGGCGACGAGCGCCGCGAGTTCGCGCAGCACCTCCGGCGCCGGGCGGCCGCGGTTGTCCGCCTCGACGCGGGCCCGGGCACGCACGGTGCCGCGCAGGTCGACCGCGACGGCGGCGAGGTGGTCCACCCCGACCTCCGCGCCGAGGCCTGCCGGACCGGTGTCGTTCAGCGCCAGGGCGGTGCCGGGGCGGCCGACCGTGCCGGGGCGCTGGGTGCCCAGCTCCACGAGCAGGCCGGTCGCCAGCAGCTCGTCGACGAGTGTCGACACGGTGGCCCGGGTCAGGCCGACCTCGGCGGCGACGGCCGCGCGGGAGACCTCGCCGTGGTCCGCCACGGCTCGCATCACCAGCGCCAGATTCCGCCGTCGCAACCCCGCCTGCGACCCCGGCCGTTCCGCCACGCCCCGGTCCCCTTCCGTTCTCGTCCGTCATCCGTCCTGGTCAACGTCCTGCCCCCACCCTCGCACGCCCCGCCCGCAGGACGGGCCACGGGCCCCGGGCGGGGCGGGCGGCTCACCGCACGTCGAACGCGTCGGCCAGGGCCGTCGCGAGGCGCTCGAGCGCGGCCTCGTCGCGCGGGACCGGGTCGTACGAGGGACCGGCCGTGGTGTCCCAGCGGCGGGCGACGGCCTGCGGGCTCTCCCCGGTGAGCAGCCCGGCGGCCTGCGCGGCCGCGCCGAGGGCGACCAGCTCCTCCGCGACGGGGATCCGGACGGCCCGCCCGGACAGGCGCCGCACGGTCTCCCGCCACGCCGTGCCGCGGGCGCCGCCGCCGATCAGCAGCAGCGGCTCGTCCGAGCCGGTGCCGTCGACCGCGAGCACCTGGTCGAGCGCGGTGAGCAGGGCGTACGCGGCGCCGTCGTAGGCGGCCTGGAGGATCTGGCCGGGAGTGGTGTCGTGCCGCAGCCCGGTGAGCAGCCCGGAGGCGTACGGCAGGTTCGGGGTGCGCTCGCCGTCGAGGAACGGGAGCAGGACCGTGCTGCCGCCCGCCTCGACCGCCTCGCGGTCCAGGGAGAGCAACCCCGCGATCTTGTCGACGGCGAGGGTGCAGTTGAGGGTGCAGGCCAGCGGCAGCCAGTCGCCGTGCCCGCCCGCGAAGCCGGCGACGATGCCGGTGGGGTCGGTGGGCCGGGTGGTGGCCGGGGTGTAGACGGTGCCGGAGGTGCCGAGGCTGAGCGCGGGCTGACCGGGCACGAGCCCGAGGCCCAGGGCCGCGGCGGCGTTGTCGCCGGTGCCCGCGCCGACCAGGACGCCCTCGCGCAGCGGCAGCCCGGGCAGGGTGACGCCGGCGGCCTCGCCGGGGCCCAGGACCCGGGGCAGCAGCGCCGGGTCCAGGCCGATCTCGGCGAGCAGCGCCTCGTCGTACGTCTCGGTGTCCGTGGCCCACCAGCCGGTGCCGGAGGCGTCGCCCCGGTCGGTGACGCCGGCGCCGCCGAGCCGCTCGGTGAGGAAGTCGTGCGGGAGGCGGACGGCCGCGGCGGCCTTGGCCGTCTCGGGCTCGTGCTCGGTGAGCCAGGCCCACTTGGTCACCGTGAAACTCGTGCCGGGCACGCTGCCGAAGCGCTGCGCCCAGTGCGCGGCGCCGTGCCGCTCCACCAGGGCGGCGGCCTGCGGGGCGGACCGCACGTCGTTCCACAGCATGGCGGGCCGCAGGGGCCGGCCGACCGGGTCGAGGACGACCAGGCCGTGCTGCTGGCCGCCGACCGAGATGGCATCGGCGCGCTCCGCGTACGGCCCGATCTGGGCGAGGGCGGCGCCGAGCGCACGCCACCACACCTCGGGGTCGGTCTCGCGGCCCGCTCCCTCGCTCACCGTGTGCCGGGCCTGTCCCCTGGCCAGCACCTCGCCCGTCTCCACGTCGACGGCGAGCACCTTGGTCGACTGGGTGGAGCTGTCCACACCCAGCGCGATCGGTCCGTTACCCATCCTGCGGCTCCCTTCACAAAGCGGCGATGGCATATTAATTTGTTCAGTGGTCTTACGAATAGGAGCCGCCGCGATGAGTTTCACCCCCACCCCCGAGGACAAGTTCACCTTCGGTCTCTGGACCGTCGGCTGGCAGGGCCGCGACCCCTTCGGTGACGCGACCCGCCCCGCCCTCGACCCCGTCGAGAGCGTCAACCGGCTGGCCGAGCTCGGTGCGTACGGCGTCACCTTCCACGACGACGACCTGATCCCGTTCGGCTCGGACGACACCGCGCGCGAGGGCCACATCAAGCGGTTCCGCCAGGCCCTGGACGCCACCGGCCTGAAGGTGCCGATGGCCACCACCAACCTCTTCACGCACCCGGTCTTCAAGGACGGCGGCTTCACCGCCAACGACCGTGAGGTGCGGCGCTTCGCGCTCCGCAAGACCATCCGCAACATCGACCTCGCCGCCGAGCTGGGCGCCAAGGTCTACGTCGCCTGGGGCGGCCGCGAGGGTGCCGAGTCCGGTGCCGCCAAGGACGTGCGGGTCGCCCTCGACCGCTTCAAGGAGGCCTTCGACCTCCTCGGCGAGTACGTCATCGAGCAGGGCTACGACATCCGCTTCGCCATCGAGCCCAAGCCGAACGAGCCGCGCGGCGACATCCTGCTGCCGACCATCGGCCACGCGCTGGCGTTCATCAACGAGCTGGCCCACCCCGAGCTCGTCGGCCTCAACCCCGAGGTCGGCCACGAGCAGATGGCCGGGCTGAACTTCCCGCACGGCATCGCCCAGGCGCTGTGGCACGGCAAGCTCTTCCACATCGACCTCAACGGCCAGACCGGCATCAAGTACGACCAGGACCTGCGCTTCGGCGCCGGCGACCTGCGCTCCGCCTTCTGGCTGGTGGACCTGCTGGAGTCGGCCGGCTACGAGGGCCCGCGCCACTTCGACTTCAAGCCCCCGCGCACCGAGGACATGGACGGCGTGTGGGCCTCCGCCGCCGGCGGCATGCGCAACTACCTCATCCTCAAGGAGCGCGCCGCCGCGTTCCGTGCCGACCCGGCCGTGCAGGAGGCCCTCAAGGCCTCCCGCCTGGACCAGCTGGCCCAGCCGACCCTCGGCGAGGGCGAGAGCCTGGCCGACCTCCTCGCCGACCGCGGCGCCTACGAGGAGTTCGACGCCGACGCCGTCGCGACCCGCGGGTCGGCCTTCGAGCAGCTGGACCAGCTCGCCATGGACCACCTGCTCGGCACCCGCTGACACCGCCGGAAACGGGGTTGCCGCCGGGCCCGGCCCGGCGGCACCCTGCGGGGGTGATCGAACTGCGTGTGCTCACCCCCGACGACTGGCCGCTCTGGCGGGAGCTGCGGCTCGCCGCCCTCGCCGACGCGCCGCACGCCTTCGGCGCCCGGCTCGCCGACTGGCAGGGCGACGGCGACCGCGAGGAACGCTGGCGCGACCGGCTCGCCCTGCCCGGCTCGTACAACCTGGTCGCCCTCGTCGACGGCAGGCCCTGCGGCATGGCGAGCGGCGTCCCCGGCGAACTCCCGGACAGCGCCGAGCTGATCTCCATGTGGGTGGCCGGCGAGGCCCGCGGCCGCGGCGTCGCCGACCGGCTGATCCGGGCCGTCGAGGAGTGGGCCGCGGGCACGGCGGGCGCCGCCCTGCTCCACCTCGCCGTCGCGGAGGGCAACGCGCCCGCGACCGCCCTCTACGCGCGGCACGGTTTCGCCGACGACGGGGGGCCCGGCGGGATCATGCCGGACGGGCGGCCGGAGCGCGTGATGACGAAGCGGGTCGCGGCGGCGTAGGCCCACGTCGCACGGGGGTCACCAGGCGAAGGCCTCGGGGGCGGGGCCCGGTCCGGGGAAGATCTCGTCGAGGCCCGCCAGCAGCTCCTCGTCCAGCTCCAGTTCCACAGCCCGCAGCGCCGAGGCGAACTGCTCCACCGTGCGCGGCCCCACGATCGGCCCGGTGACCCCGGGCCGGGTCAGCAGCCAGGCCAGCGCGACCTCCCCGGGCTCCAGCCCGTGCTTGTCGAGCAGGTCCTCGTACGCCTGCACCCGCGCCCGGACGACCGGGTCGGCCAGCCCCGCCGCCGACCGCCCCACCTTCGTGCGGGCCCCGTCGGCCCCACGCTCCTTGCGCAGGGCGCCGCCCAGCAGCCCCTGGTGCAGCGGAGACCACGGGATCACGCCGAGCCCGTACTCGCGGGCCGCCGGGATCACGTCCATCTCGGCGCTGCGCTCCGCCAGGTTGTACAGGCACTGCTCGCTGACCAGACCCATCGAACCGCGGTTCGCGGCCGCCTCGTTGGCCTGTGCGATCTTGTAGCCGGGGAAGTTCGACGACGCGGCGTGGAGGATCTTGCCCTGGCGGACCAGCACGTCGACCGCCTGCCAGATCTCCTCGAACGGGGTGCGCCGGTCGACGTGGTGGAACTGGTAGACGTCGATGTGGTCGGTGCCGAGCCGCCGCAGGCTCGCCTCGACCGCCCGGCGGATGTTGACGGCGCTGAGGCGGTCGTGGTTCGGCCACGACTCCTCGTTCCACGGCTTTCCGTCCGCCGACATGTTCCCGTACACCTTCGTGGCCAGGACCACCTTGTCCCGGCGGCCCCCGCCCTGCGCGAACCACCGCCCGATGACCTTCTCCGTCAGGCCCTTCTCCTCGGCGACGCCGTAGATGTCCGCCGTGTCGAAGAAGTTGACCCCCGCGTCCAGTGCGGCGTCCATGATCGTGCGGCTGGTGGCCTCGTCCGTCTGCCCGCCGAAGTTCATTGTGCCCAGGACGATGCGGCTGACCTTGAGGCCGGTGCGGCCGAGTTGTGTGTACCTCATGGGGTACCAGCGAACGCCTTCGAGTGAACTCACGGCAAGGGAGTTGTCCGGGGCCGGTTGTTCGTGTGCGGGTGTGTTTGTGGTTGCGGTTGGGTTTTTTCCCCGCCGCCCGCCCTCCCCCAGCCTTCGGCCGGGGGGACCCCCATCCCGGTGCGGTTGGTGCGGGTCGCGCCCGGTTTCATGGGTGGGCCGGGGGCGGGGCCTCCGGGGTGGGCATTCTGTACCGCATATTTATGTGCATGGCGGGCGGTCCGGGTTCGGCACCGCTCTGCCGCACAACAAATACACGTCAGCGTCCAGAACGCCCACCCTCCCCCAGCCTTCGGCCGGGGGTGCCCCCAACTCCCCCACCCCCTCCGTATCACCGGCGACCAACGCCCGGTGGGGGGTGAGAAGGCGAACCGGGGTGACCGCGGATTGCCTCCTCACCCCCCTCGGGCCGTCATGCGCCTACTCAACAGGAGGGGGTGTGGCGGGGTGCGCCCATGGGGGTCCCCCCGGCCGAAGGCTGGGGGAGTGCGCCGGCGCGGCACCGACCCACAGCCGGACAGAGCGCAGACCCGCACTGACCGCACCGGGGCAATCGGGCGGGCGGGCGGTAGACGGCCGGAGGGCGGGCGAGGAGGCGGTCCGGGGTTGCCGCAGGTGCCTTACTCACCCCCCACCGGCGTCAGTCGCCCATACGACGGGAGGGGGTGTGGCGGGGTGCGCCCGGAAGCGACGAGCGGCGGACCCGGGATGGAATGTTCCGGCGAATCCGCGAGCGCTGAGGACGTGCGCCGGCGCGCCACCGACCCCCAGCGCACACAGCGAGGCGGTCACTGACCGACCGGGGCAATCGGGTGGGCGGGCGGGAAAAAGACCCCGACCGCAACCACGAACCGCGCCGCACAGGGTCACGCGGAGGACCCCGGACCCTTCGGGAGGCGAAGCGTGAAGCAGGCGCCGCCCTCGGGCGAGGAGGAGGCGGCGGTGATCGTGCCGCCGAGCACCGTCGTGAGGCGGTGGGCGATGGCGAGGCCGAGGCCCGTGCCGACGGGGCGGACACCGCGATAGCGCGTGGCGAGGGCGGCGCGCCGGAAGACGACGGTGAGGTCGTCCTCGGTGAGGCCGGGGCCGCCGTCGCGGACCTCGAGGACGGCCTCGGCGCCCTCGGCGCGCAGCGCCAGCACGAGTGGCCGGCCCGCCGGGGTGACCCGCAGCGCGTTCTCGGCCAGCCCGTCGAGGAGCTGGCGGACCCGGAAGGGGTCGGTGTCGGCGAGCAGCGGGCGGCCCGGGCGTTCCAGGCGGAAGGGCACGTCGTGGCGGGCGCAGCGGGCGGCCCAGACGGCCCCGGCGTCCCCGACGAGGGCGTCGAGGTCGGTCGGGGCGGAGTCGAGCCGGAAGTCGTCGGCCTCCAGGCGGGCGAGGGCCAGCAGGTCGCGGACGAAGCCGTCGAGACGGGTCGTCTCGGCGAGCAGGGTGCGGGCGGTGGCCGGGAGTCCGTCGGGGCCGATCACACCGTCGGCCAGCGCCTCGGCGTAACCGCGAACGGTGGTCAAGGGGGTGCGGATCTCGTGGGAGACGGAGAGCAGGAACTCGCGCTGCCGGTCCTCGCTGCGGGCGAGGGCCGCGTCGAGGGCGGTCAGCGCGGCGGACAGTTCGGCGACCTCGGCCGGTCCGTCGTCCGGCAGGGGGAGGCCGCGTTCGCCGGCGGCGAGGCGGTGGGCGGTGCGGGCCGCGGTGGTCAGGGGACGGGCCAGGCGCCGGGCCAGCAGGGCGCCGGCCAGCGCCGCGCCGGCGAGGCCGGCGACCAGGGGCAGCGCGAGACCGCCGCGGATGCGGGCGGCGGCGTCGTCGACGGCGGTGAAGGGCTTGGTGAGCACCACCGCGCCGCCGCCGTGGGACGGGTGACCCTCCACCAGCACGGCGTGCCCGGAGAGGGTGGTCGTGGCCGAGGCCGCGTCTCCGGCGCGCAGCGCCGTGAGGACGGCCGGGGTGACGGCGGGAGCCGCCGGCCCGGCCGTCGTGCCGTCCGGCGCGACCACCGCGAGCTCGACGCCGTTCGAACCGGCCAGCCGCTGCTCGCGTTCCAGCAGCAGCGACGACAGCGCCGGGGTGCGGCTGAGCACGTCGGCCTGCCGGGCGAGCCGGTCGCGCTCCTGCGCCTCGGCGGTCGTGCGGACGGTGTGCCACGACGCCAGTCCCGCCAGCAGCACGGCGACGGCCGCCACGGCGGTGGTGAGCAGGACGAGGTTCCCGGCGAGCGAGCCGCGACCGGTCATGCCGGGGCGGCGCTGTAGCCGACGCCGCGGATCGTGCGGATCAGGGCGGGATCGCCGAGCTTGGAGCGCAGTTGGGAGACGTAGACGTCCACGACCCGGCCCTCGCGGTAGTCCGGGGCGCCCCAGACGTGGGCGAGCAGCTGGTCGCGGGTGAAGACCTGGCCGGGGCGGCTCATCAGGCACGCCAGGAGGTTGAACTCCGTCGTGGTCAGGGTGAGCGGCTCGCCGTCCTTGTGGACGGTCCGGCGCAGCGGGTCCAGGGACACCGGCCCCAGGGTGTGCGGTCGTCCGCCGCGGGGCGGGCCGTCCACCCGGCGCAGGACGGTCTTGACGCGGGCGGCCAGTTCGCGGGGCGAGAAGGGCTTGGTGACGTAGTCGTCCGCGCCGAGTTCCAGGCCCAGGATCCGGTCGGCCTCCTCGTCGCGTGCCGTGACCAGGAGGACCGGCGTCCAGTCGCCCTCGTCCCGCAGCGCGCGGCAGAACGCCGTGCCGTCGAGCCCGGGCAGACCGATGTCGAGCACGATCGCGACGGGCCGCAGCCGGCGCGCCGCGGCGAGTCCGGCGGTTCCGTCGGCCTCCACGTGGACGCCGAAGCCCTCCCGGGTCAGGTACAGCCGCTGCAGGTCGGCGATGTGGGGTTCGTCCTCGACGACCAGGACGAGGCCTCGTTCTTCCGCCATGGCCCCGATGCTAACCACCCCCCTTGCCGCGGCCCCGCCGGCGGCGGGGATCCTGACACTCCCCGAACATTCCGCCAACGCCGCCCTTGCGTCCGTCCGCCACGATGCGGGAGGTGCCCGGCGACCGGCCGGGCGGAGGGAGGAACCGCTCATGGCATTCCCGTACGCCACCCTGGCGGCGGGCGTGGTCGCGCTGGTCGCCGTCGCCCTGCTGCTGCGGCGGACCCGTCCGCCCCGTCCCGCCGGGCCCGGCCTGCTGCACCGTGCCGGGCGCGGCTGCGCCCGGCACCCGTGGCGGGTGATCGCCGCCTGGCTGCTGGTGCTGCTGGCCGCGGTCGCCGCCGACCGGGCCTGGGGCGGCACGTACGAGGACGACTTCGCGCTGCCCGGCACCTCCGCGCAGACCGGCGCGGACCTCCTCGACGCCCACGGCGGGCCCGGCGGCCGGGGCACCGCCTCGCAGATCGTGCTCCGGGCAGGGCGGGGCGGGCTGGCGGACCACCGGGACTCCGTGTCCGCGGCGGTCTCCCGGGTGGCGGACCTGCCGCACGTCCTGTCCGCGGCGGATCCGCTGACCATCCCGGGCGCGGTGTCCGCGGACGGCACCACCGGGTACGTCACCGTCCGCTTCGACAAGAACCCCGTGAGCCTGGGCGGCTCGTACGTCGCCGGGGTCGACGCGGCGGTCTCGGCGCTGCGCGCCGACGACGTCACCGTGGAGTACGGCGGTTCGCTGGGCCAGTTGGCGCGCCCCAAGGGGGCGGACCGCGCCTCGGAGGCGATCGGCCTCGGCACCGCCGTGGCCGTGCTGCTGCTGGGTTTCGGCAGCCTCGCGGCGGCGGGGCTGCCGCTGCTGACCGCGGTCCTCGGACTGGGCGCCGGGACGGCCGTGCTCGGGCTGCTCGCGGCGGTCTGGTCCTTCGGCGCCGCCGCCCCCACGCTGGCCACGATGATGGGCCTCGGGGTGGGCCTGGACTACGCGCTCTTCCTGACCACGCGCCACCGCGCGCTGCTGCGCACCGTCGACGACCCCGCGGAGGCCGCCGGGCGCACCCTCGCCACCAGCGGCCGGGCCGTGATCGTGGCGGCCGTGACGGTCACGATGGCACTGGCGGGCCTCTACGCCTCGGGGGTCCTCTTCATCGGCACGCTCGGCGCCGCCGCGGGCGTCACCGTCGTGGTCGCCGCGGCGGCCTCGCTGACCCTCACCCCCGCGCTGCTGGGGCTGCTCGGCCGCCGGATCGACCGCTGGCACGTCCGCACACCGGTCGACGAGCCCGCCCCGGGCGACGCCGACGTCTGGCACCGCTGGGCCGGTGCCGTCGGGCGGCGCCCCTGGCTCTTCCTGACCGCGGGCGTGCTGCTGCTCGGGGTGCTCACCGTGCCGCTGGCCTCCCTGCGGCTGGGGCACGTCGATCCCGGGGCGGGCCCGGCGGGCAACACCGACCGCCGCGCGTACGACCTGTTGTCCGAGGGCTTCGGCCCGGGCACCAACGGCCCGCTCACCGTGGTCGTCGCCCTCGCCCCGGACCGCAACCCGACCGCGGCCGACCGGGAAAGGCTCGCGGACTCGCTGCACGACGCCCTCACCGGCGACGGGGACGTCGCCGCCGTCACCACCCCCTCCGCCACCCCCGACGGCGCCCTGCTCGTCGCGACCGTCACCCCCCGCGGCGGCCCCCAGGAAGGCTCCACGGCCGGCCTCGTGCACCGCCTGGAGGACGACGTGCTCCCCGCCGTCCTGCGGGGCACCGGCGCCCAGGGTCACGTCACCGGGGCCACGGCGGCCCAACTCGCCTTCCGGGACGTCGTGGTGGACCGGCTGCCGGTGATCGTCGCGGTGGTCGTCGGTGCGGCCTTCCTGCTGCTGCTCGCCGTCTTCCGCAGCCCGCTGGTCGCCGTCAAGGCCGCGGTCCTCAACCTGCTGTCGATCGGCGCCGCTTACGGCGTGGTCGTGGCCGTCTTCCAGTGGGGCTGGGGCGGTCCGTGGCTCGGCGTCGGCGAGAGCGTCCCGGTGGAGTCCTACGTCCCGATGATGATGTTCGCCATCGTCTTCGGCCTGTCCATGGACTACGAGGTCTTCCTGCTCTCCCGGATCCGCGAGTCCTGGCTGGCCACCGGCGACGACCGCGGGAGCGTCGCCCACGGCCTGGCCGCCACCGCCCGGGTCATCTCCTGCGCCGCGATCGTCATGACCAGCGTCTTCCTCGCCTTCCTCCTGTCGCCGAACGTGGTCGTCAAGATGCTGGCGCTGGGGCTGGGGGTGAGCGTCGTCATCGACGCCACGATCGTCCGGCTGCTCCTCGTCCCCGCGACGATGTACCTGTTCGGCCGGGCCAATTGGTGGATTCCGCGCCGGCTGGACCGGTTGCTGCCGCGCCTGGACCCGGAGGGTCGCGGCGGCGCGGCGGAGGCCGCGCCCGCGGCCGCCCGGCCCCGTGCCGGGGCAACAGGGGAGACCCGGTGACGGCCCGCCGGTGGCGCCGGGCCGGGACCGTGCCGGTGGCGGCCGTCGCCCTGACGGCGCTGATCGGCGGGGCGGGTGAGCTGATCGCCCGGGGCGTCGTTCACCACCGTGTCGCCGCCGCGGCGGGCCGTGCCCTCGGCGTCGCCCCGGACCGGGTGACGGTGGACACCGGCGGGCCCGCACTGTCCGCGCTGGCGCACCGCCGCCTGGACCGCGTCGAGGCCGTCGGCGACGACGTCACCGTGGGGCGGCTGCCGGGCGCCTCCGTGCGGGTGCGCATGGACGACGTGCGTTTCGGCGGGACGCCGACCGTCGCTGCGACCCATGCCCAGGTCCGCGTTCCCGCCGGGTCGCTGCGCGCGGGCCCCGGGAGCGGCGGCACCGACGGCGGCCCGCCCGTCACGGCCGTCCTGCCGGACCCGGCCGCCGGCACGCTGACGCTGGAACTCGGCGGCGGGATCGGCCGGGTGACGGTACGTCCGGTCCTGCGTGACGGCCGGGTGGCGGTCGGCGTGACCGGCGCGGAGATCCTGGGCCGGGCCGCCGCGCCGGCGGTCGTCGACCGGATCGAGCGGCGGCTGGCCGGCCGGGCCCCGGGGGCGCGCTACCCCCTCGCCCTGCGGGCGACCTCGGTCGATGTCACGGCCGAGGGCCTGCGCGTCACCCTCGACGGCGGCCGCGCGACGCTGCCCCGCCGGGTGGCTCAGGCCGCCTGACCGTCCACGACGCCCTTGGCGAAGTCCTTGCGGAGCCGGGCGAGTTCGTCGTCCGGCACCGCACGCGCCCAGGCGTCGGGGAGCCCTCGGACGGTGTGGTCCTTGGTCGTCGCCGCGCTGTAGGTGGCCGTGCAGGTGAGCGACACGGTGCCAGAGGGCTTCATCTTCTTGTGGAAGGTGCAGGTCTTCACCTTGCGGCCGTCGAGGGTGATGGCGATGGTGATCTCCGCGTAGACGGGGTCGTCGGAGGCCTCCTCGTCGCCCAGGTCGTCGTACACGGAGTTCTGCAGGGTGAAGCGGGCCGTGCAACTGCTGTTGCCGCAGGGGGTGAAGCGGGCCTTCCCCGTGGTGCTGAAGCTGACCGCCGGGTCGACGGCGGACTTCAGGGCGGCGAGGTCGCGGTCGTAGGCGGTCGTGAAGGTCTCGCGGTCGGCGCCGGTGAGCGCGCTCACCGTGGTGTCCAGGCCGTCGGGCAGGGGCAGCGGCCCCGAAGCGGCGGGGGAGTCTCCGGCGGCGAGCCGCAGGAGGGTGCGGGGGGCGGACTCGCTGATCCAGAAGCGGCCGTTCGCCGTGGTCAGCACTTTGACGGGCCGTCCGGCGAGCGCGGAGGAGGTGATGTCGTCCGGTCGGCCGCGGTCGGCGGCGTCACGGAGCAGTTCGGCGACGTTGGCCGGGTCCAGGGGGGACGTGAGGTCGTCGATCTCGGGCAGGTCGGCGGAGGAGTCCAGCCAGCGGTCGTCGATCCGGTCGAGGATCTGGCCCCCGTAGCCGCGGTCCTTCCAGTACGACTTGTCGGCCTTGGTCAGCCGGTGGTCGTCGGTGGTGAGCAACCGTACGGTGGCGCCCTCGTCCTGCAGTGAGCCACGACCCCAGCCGCCGGGGGTGGTCTGCAGGTCGAACGGGGTGCTCGCCCCGCTGTCGAGGGCGAAGTCGCCCCGGTAGGACACGACTTGGGCGTTGCCCAGTGTCTCCGCGGCCTCCTGCAGCATCCGTCCGGCCTCCGCGGCCGGGTCCTTGCGCGTGCCCGCCGAAGGGGCGTTGCCGTCGCCGGAGCCGTCACCGCTCCAGGGCGCCCATATGAGGAGGCCGGCCACCAGGGCCGCGGTGGCGAGCCCGGCCACGGCCAGCAGCGGACCGCGCCGGCGGGGCGGCGGCGCCGAATGGCCGGGGTGCGGCGGGTACCAGGGCGCGCCCTGGTGGGCCCGCGGCGGGTACGGCGGCGCCGGCGGGGGCGGCGGTCCGAAGGCGCCGCCTCCCGTGCCGCCGCCGGTCCCGTGACCGGGGCCCCAACCGCCACCGCCCCACGGCGTTCCGTCCGTCATCTGCGCGTCTCCCCACCTCGTGCGGCCGCTCGTGCTTCCGCCGATGTCCCCGTCGGGACGTTCCTCGCCGGGCGCCGACCTTCTCATCCGGGCCGCGTCCCCGCCCCGGCCTTCCGTGAATCCGCCGCGGGCCCGGCCCGGCGGGTGTGCGGCGGGTCCAGGGCAAGGTACTGCAGTGGCCGCGCGGCCCCGGCGGAGGGGTTTCTCATGCGGCTCTCATCCGCCGCTCAGGCTCCCATCACGGCTGGTTCCTACGGTCGCGGCAGCGGAGCGTGAGGCACTGCCCTCCCCCCGTTTCCCGTTTTCCTGACTCGGCGAGGAATCGCATGTTCTTCACGTATCTCCGGCGCGAACTCCGACGCCGCAGAAAGGCGGCGCTCGTCATCGCGATGGGCCTCGCACTGGGCATCGCCCTGGTGATCACCGTCAACTCGGTGTCGGCCGGCATGACGCAGGCCCAGGGCAAGGTGCTGGAGTCGCTGTACGGACTGGGCACCGACATGACCGTCACCAAGGCCGCCGACCCCGACTCGTCCTCCGCGGAACGGCCGCGCTTCCAGTTCGACGCACGCGGCGACGACAAGGAGCAGAGCAGTGACCGGGTCATGGTGCAGGGCTTCCAGTCGCTGAAGTCCTCGGTCGTCGACCAGGTCTCCGAGCAGAGCGGGGTCAAGGACGCGGTCGGCGGGCTCAGCCTGGTCGTGATCAAGGTCAACGGCCAGTTCCAGCGCGGTGAGTTCCAGCAGGCCCCCGGCGGCGGCAACCGGCAGCGAGGCGGCGGCGGTCAGCCGCAGGGCTCCGTGCGGGGCGGCGGCGCCAACTTCGACATCAACAACTTCACGGTATTCGGCACGGACGTCGCGCACCCCGCCCTCGGCCCGCTGACCTCGTCGAAGATCACCTCGGGGAAGACCTTCACCAGCGCGCAGGGCAACGCCAAGGTGGCCGTGCTCGACAGCGCTTACGCGAAGCAGAAGAAGCTGAGCGTCGGCAAGACGCTCACGATCTCCGGCACCAAGTTCGAGATCATCGGCATCGCGACCGCCGACAGCGGCTCCTCCTCCGCCAACGTCTACATCCCGCTCCAGCAGGCGCAGACGCTGGCGGACGCCAAGGACAAGGTCACCACGATCTACGTCCAGGCCAGCGACTCCCAGAAGATCGGCTCCGTCAAGTCCGCGATCCAGAAGAACATCTCCGGCACGACGGTCACCACCTCCTCCGACCTGGCCTCGACCGTCTCCGGTTCGCTGTCCACCGCCTCGAACCTGGCGACCAACGTCGGCAAGTGGCTCTCCATCGCCGTCCTGATCGCCGCCTTCCTCGTCGCGGGGCTGCTGACCTCCTCCGCGGTCTCCCGCCGGGTGCGCGAGTTCGGCACGCTCAAGGCCCTGGGCTGGAAGAGCGGCCGGGTGACCCGCCAGGTCATGGGCGAGGCGATCGTCAACGGCCTCATCGGCGGCGCCCTCGGCATCGCCCTGGGCCTGGGCTGCGCCTACCTCATCACCACGATCAGCCCCACCCTGGACGCCACCGTCGGCGGTGGTGGCGGTGGTGGCGGTGGTGGCGGTGGCGGCGGTGCCGGCGGTGGCGGCTTCGGCGGGCCCGGCGGCTTCGGCGGCCCCGCCCGGCGCGCGGCCTCCGACGCCGTCGAGATCGCCCTGCAGGCACCGGTCAGCGTCAACACCATCGTCCTCGCGGTGGTCCTGGCGGTCGCGGGCGGTCTGGTCGCCGGGACCTTCGGCGGCTGGCGGGCCTCGCGGCTGCGCCCCGCGGACGCCCTGCGCCGCGTCGAGTAGCCGCCAACCGCCCCTCGAGACCGGGGGCCGCGTTCCGTACCTTCCCCCTGGCGTGGCGCGGCCCCCGCCCTTCCCCCTCAGGACTTCAGGAGTCACCTCATGTACAAGCTGAGCGGCGTGACCAAGCGCTACTCGCGCGGCAAGGACACCGTGCACGCGCTGCGCGGCGTCGACCTCGTGATCGAGGACGGCGACCAGCTCGTCATCCAGGGCCCGACCGGCGGCGGCAAGTCGACGCTGCTGCAGATGCTCGGGGGCCTCGACCGCCCGACCGAGGGATCGGTGGAGCTGGACGGCACCGACCTGGCCCGGCTGAGCGAGGCCCGGCTCACCAAGGTCAGGTCGCAGAACATCGGCATCATCTTCCAGAGCTTCAACCTGATCCCGACCCTGACCGCGCAGGAGAACGTCGAGACCGCCCTCGTCCCGCTGGGCGTCAAGGCGTCCGAACGCCGTACCCGCGCCGCCGAGGCCCTCGCGTCCGTCGGCCTCGGCGACCGGCTGCACCACCTGCCCGGCGAGTTGTCGGGCGGTCAGCAGCAGCGCGTGGCGATCGCCCGGGCACTGGTCAAGCGCCCCAAGGTGCTGCTCGCGGACGAGCCCACCGGAGCCCTCGACGAGGGCACCCGCGACGAGATCCTCGCCCTGCTGGAGGGGCTGTGGAAGGAGTACGGACTGACCTTCGTCATGGTCACCCACGACTCCGCCATCGCCCGGCGTGCGACCCGGGTCGCCACCATCAAGAAGGGCCGGGTCACCGTCACCGAGCGGACGCCCGCGGCCTGAGACCGCCGCGCCCCGGCACGGCCCCCGGCGCGGCCCCCGGCGCGCGTCGCCGGGGCCCGCGCCGCGTTCAGTCCGTGACGCCCAGGTCCTCGCGCATCAGGCGCTGCATCGTCCGCAGCAGCGGTTCGGCGTCCCTCAGGGCCTCCAGCGCGGTCCGCGCGCTCTCGCCGTTCGCGGCGAGGCCGCGGTCGAGGCGCTTGGCCGCGGCGTCCGCCGCCGCCAGGACGCGGTTGACGTCCCGCGAGGCCGCCAGCACGCGTTCCGGGACGATCATCTGCGCCTCGGCGTACCGGTCCCGGTAGTCGCGGCGGGACTCCTCGACCTGGTCCCGCTCCTCGGTGGTGTAGACCCCGTCCCTGATCCGGTGCAGGGCGTCCTTGAGCAGCGTGTGGAACTGCCGCGAGGCCCGGTTCATCGCCGTGTACGCCGTCCGCCGTTCCTGGAAGCGGCGCAGCTGCTCCGCCTCGGCGGCCTCCGTCAGGCGGCGCCGGTGGTCGCCGCGCTGGGCGAGCACGGGCGCGAACAGGGTGCCGAGCACACCGACGACGGCGGTGATCATCGCGCCGAGCGTGGCATTCATGGTCCGCTTCCTATCCCGCCCGGGGGTGCGGCGCAAGGGACCGCTGGTCCCGAGCGCGGAGCGCGCAGGGGTTCTGCGAGATGATTGTCGAAGCGCTTCGACACATGTCTGGACAGGGATATCGGATCCCCGGTAGCTTCTGTGTCGAAGCGCTTCGACAGTCGTGGGGGGACGGAGATCGGGATGGTCACACTCGCCGAGGTGGCCCGCCACGCCGGGGTCTCCGCCAGCACCGTCTCGTACGTCCTGAGCGGCAAGCGGTCGATCTCCGAGGGCACGCGCCGACGGGTCGAGCAGAGCATCCAGGAACTCGGCTACCACCCGCACGCCGGTGCGCGGGCGCTGGCCAGCAGCCGCTCGAACATCATCGCCCTCATGGTGCCGCTCCGTACAGACATGTACGTCCCCGTCATGATGGAGATCGCGATGGCCGTCGCCACGACGGCCCGTCAGCACGGCCACGACGTGCTCCTGCTCACCGGCGAGGAGGGCCCCACGGCCGTCCGCCGGGTCGCGGCCAGCGGACTCGCCGACGCGATGATCCTCATGGACGTCGAGCTGGAGGACGAGCGCATCCCGCTGCTGCGTGCCGGGGACAGGCCCGCCGTGCTCGTCGGACTGCCCGCCGACACCGCCGGACTCACCTGCGTCGACCTCGACTTCGCCGCCACCGGCGCGCTCTGCGCCGACCACCTCGCCGACCTGGGCCACCGCTCGGTAGCCGTCGTCGGCGAGGCCGCCGCGGTCTACCGGCGCCACACCGGTTTCGCCGAGCGCACCCTCCAGGGCCTGCGCTCCCGCGCCGCCGCGCGCGGGCTGCGACTCATCCACCGCCCCTGCGAGGGCAGTTACGAGTCCACCGCGGGCACCCTCTCCCGCATCTTCGAGGAACGGCCGGACACCACCGCGCTCGTCGTCCAGAACGAGTCCGCCATCGCCCCCCTCCTCGCGCTCCTGCGCCAGCAGGGCCGCGCCGTGCCCGAGGACGTCTCCGTCGTCGCCGTCTGCCCCGAGCAGGTGGCCACCCAGGCCGCCCCCCAGCTCACCTCGGTCGCCATACCCGCGCAGCAGATGGGCCGGCACGCGGTCGAGCTCGTCATCGCCAAGCTGGCCGGCAGCCCGACGGAGGAGGTCCGCCTCCTCGGCCCCGAACTCACGGTCCGTGCGAGCAGCGGCCCGGCGCCGATCGCCTGACGACGGCGGGCCCCGGTGCACCGGGCCCGGGCGGCCCCGTCACACCTGGCGATCGGCCGCCGTGGGAGCCCGCGCTGCGTAAGCGAGAAGGTGCCCGAAGCGCAGCCACGCGGACAGGTACGCGTTCAGCGGCGTGCGGCCGGGAAGGGCGAAGCCGCGGATGTCCCGGACGATGCCCGCCAGTTCCTCCGCCGCCCGCCCGTCGGCGCGGCCGAGGGCCGCGAGGTAGGACGAGGCCCAGGAGCCGAGCCGGGTGGGCAGGCCGGCGAGCGCCCGCAGCCGGGTCCCGGAAGCGAGCGCCGGGTCGGGAAAGGCCAACTGCCGGAACGCCGAGTGGCGGTCGGCGACGGCGGCGATCAGTCCCGGCCGGGAGGGCGGCGCCGCGCTCGGCCAGTGAGGTCCGCGGAGGCCCGCCACGTCGGATGCCCGGGGCTGCCGCCGGCCGGCCGCCTTCTCCACGCGCCGGCGGGCGGCGAAGGCCCGCACCGCGGTGAGGTGGACCGATCCGCTCTCCTCCGGTGTCTCCAGCGCGCGCAGCAGCGCCGCCGGGTCGCCGCGCACGTCGGCAAGGGGGTGCGCGGTCGCGGAGATGCAGGCCCAGTGGCGTTGAAGCCGAGCGGGCAGTACGTCCCGACGGCGGACCTCGGCTCCGTGTGCCGTCGGACGAGCGGAGACCGTTCGTCAGGCACTCGGCGTGCGTGGGTTGCGAACCCCACGTCAGCCCTTGCCGGTCCGCAGCCCCGTGAGTCCGTCGTAGGCGGCCATCACGAGTTCCAGGCCGCGGTTGTCCTCCGCGGGCTCGCGCATCTGGTGGGTCACGTACGCCACCGTCATGCGGGCGTCGGGGTCGATCATGACGATCGAGCCGCCCCAACCGCCCCACCCGAAGGAGTCGCCGAACAGCCCGTAGCCCAGCCCCCAGCGGACCGGCATGCCCAGGACGCGGTCCTCGCCGCTGAACTGCTCCTCCCGCGCACGGTCGCAGCCCGCCGGCGAGAGCAGCCGCACCCCGCGCACCGCACCGCCGCAGGCAAGCACCGACTGCACGAGGGCGACCGACCGGGCGTTGCCGAAGCCGCTCGCCGCGGGGATCTGCGCACGACGCCAGGCCACGCTGTTGCCGTCACGCAGCCGCAGGGCGGTGGCGCCGGCGGGGGACGCGCCGCCGCGCGCGCTCGCGGTGTAGTCCTCGTCCCGGGACGGCGGCGGGACGGCGAGCGCCACCCGGTGGTCGTGCTCGGCGGGCAGTCCGATGCGGAAGTCGGCGCCCAGCGGCCCGGCCACCTCCTGCGCGAAGAACTCGCCCACGCTCCGGCCGGTGATGCGCCGCACGACCTCGCCCACGAGATACCCCTGGGTGACCGAGTGGTACCCCGCCGCGCTCCCCGGCTCCCATTGCGGGGCCAGCGCGGCCAGACGCGCCGTGGCGGCCGGCCAGTCGTAGAGCTCGTCGACCGGCCCGTCCCAGTCGGGCAGTCCCGCGGTGTGCGCGAGCACGTGCCGCACCAGCACCTTCTCCTTGCCCGACGCGGCGAACTCCGGCCAGTAGCGGGCGACCGGCGCGTCCGGATCGAGGTCGCCCCGGTCCGCCAGGACCAGCGCGCACAGTGCCGTCATCGTCTTGGTGACGGACCAGACGCCGGTGATGGTGTCGCGCTGCCACGGGACCGTCCGGCCCGCGTCGGCGAACCCGCCCCACACGTCCACCACCGGCTCGCCGTCCACGAAGACCGCGACCGAGCCGCCCGCGTCCCCCTCGTCCAGCAGTCCCGCCAGCGCGTTCGGCACCGCGGTGAACAGGTCGTCGTACGTGCCCCGGATATCGGCCATGGGCCGTATTAGCGCGTATCCGCCCCTGCGGGGCAATTGAATTTCCCGGCGCGGACCGGGACCGGCGGAAGGGGCTCAGCCATCGGCCTTCGCGATGCCGACCGGGCAGGAGACGCCCGTGCCCTCGATGCCGCAGTAGCCGCCGGGGTTCTTGTCCAGGTACTGCTGGTGGTACGCCTCGGCAGGGTGGAAGGGGCCCGCGGGGACGACCGCCGTGGTGATGGTGCCGTGGCCGGTGGCGCGCAGGGCGGACTGGTAGGCGTCGCGGGAGGCGAGGGCGGTGGCGGACTGCTCGGGGGAGTGGGTGTAGACCGCGGAGCGGTACTGGGTGCCGATGTCGTTGCCCTGGCGGTGGCCCTGGGTGGGGTCGTGGGCCTCCCAGAACACCTTCAGCAGTTCCGCGTACGTGATCAGCGCCGGGTCGAAGACGACGCGCACGACCTCGGCGTGGCCGGTGAGGCCGCTGCAGACCTCCTCGTACGTCGGGTTCTCCGTGTACCCGCCCGCGTAGCCGACGAGCGTCGTCCACACGCCGGGCGTCCGCCAGAACACCCGCTCGGCGCCCCAGAAGCAGCCCAGTGCGAAGTCGGCGACCTCCAGGTCGGCCGGGTAGGGGCCGGTGAGGGGCCGGCCGAGCACCGTGTGCCGGACGGGCACCGTGTACAGGGGTGCGGCACGGCCCGGTATCGCCTCCTCGCGGGTGGGCAGCCGCGGCGTCAACGGGTCCGCCCGCGTACGGAGCTCCACTCCAGGCCCGCGAGCGCCTGCGCCCGGTGGGCGGCGTACGCGGCGGCCGGGTCCGCGTCGTGGGCCCAGGGAACCGCGCCCGCGTAGCCGTCGACGGCGCGGAACTGCTCGACCGCCTCCGGGAAGCGCTCCGCGCGCAGCAGGAAGGCGGCCAGCAGGTGCCGCACCACGGGCAGCACCGGGTCGGAGGGGGAGGCGTGCTCGGTGGCGTAGAGGGCGCCGCCGATGGCGCGCGAGACGACCTCGCTCTCGTAGAAGCTGCTCACGAGGATGACGTCCGGCAGATGCGCGAAGACCTCGAAGAGCGGCAGCGCCGGCAGCAGGCTGCCCTCGGGCGCGGAGGAGGCGGCCCGCTCGGCGAAGTCGCGCGCGGCGTCCTCCGGGAGGCGGGCGAGGGCGGCCAGGTGCGCGCCCATGTGGTGGGGGGCGCGGGCGGCGATCTTCTCCCAGGCGGTGGCGAAGTCCCCGTCCGCGGCGAGCGCGACGACGTACGGCACGGGGTCGCCCGGCGCGAGCAGCGCGGCCTCGTCGGCGACCGTGCGGGCCTCCTCCAGGATCATCGGCACGTCCGGGGAGCCGGCCGGCTCGCGCCGGGCCCGCTGCACCAGGAACGCCGCGTGGACGGCCGCCCCGCCGGCGTCCTTCGGCTCCTCGACCCGCCAGGTGCGCAGCCAGGCCGCGCCCGTGCCGGGGGACTGCGCCAGCTCGACCGCCGCGGCGCCCGCCAGGGTCTGCACCCGCTGCCAGCGGAGCTCGCCCTCCGCCGGGGTGCCCTTGAGGAGGGCGGCGACCGCACGCCAGTCCTGGGTGCGCTGGGTCACGCCCAGCGCCTGCGTCAGCTCGTCGTCCGGCCCCGGCAGCCGGATGTCGATGTCCTCCCGCGGCACGAAGCCGTACCGGGCGGGATCGACCGCGGCGACCGCCCGCACGCCGCGGTTGCGCAGCATGCGGGGCACCAGCACGATCGCGGAGATCAGCAGAACGCCGTACAGCACCCACAGGAATTCCATGATGAGCAAGCCTACGCGGGCCCGGCCGGCACGTCCCGCCCCGCGGCGCGCACTACGCTCGGCGGTATGAGCGAGCAGCAGCACCAGAACTTCGAGACCCTCGCGATCCACGCGGGTCAGCCGGCCGACGCCCAGACCGGGGCCGTGGTCACGCCGATCTACCAGGTCTCCACGTACAAGCAGGACGGGGTCGGCGGCCTGCGCGGCGGCTACGAGTACAGCCGCTCCGCCAACCCCACCCGCACCGCGCTGGAGGAGAACCTCGCGGCGCTCGAGGGCGGCCGCCGCGGCCTGGCGTTCGCGTCCGGCCTTGCCGCCGAGGACTGCCTGCTGCGCACGGTCCTGAAGCCCGGCGACCACGTCGTCATCCCCAACGACGCGTACGGCGGCACCTTCCGGCTCTTCGCGAAGGTCGTCGAGCGCTGGGGCGTGCAGTGGTCGGTCGCCGACACCTCCGACCCGGCGTCGGTCCGGGCCGCGCTGCGGCCGGAGACCAGGCTGATCTGGGTCGAGACGCCCAGCAACCCGCTGCTCGGGATCACCGACATCGCCGCCCTCGCGGACATCGCGCGCGGCGCGGACGCCCGGCTCGTCGTCGACAACACCTTCGCCAGCCCCTACCTGCAGCAGCCGCTGGCGCTCGGCGCCGACGTCGTCGTGCACTCCACCACCAAGTACATGGGCGGGCACTCGGACGTGGTCGGCGGCGCGCTGGTCGCCGCCGACGCGGCGCTCGGCGAGGAACTGGCCTACCACCAGAACGCGATGGGCGCGGTCGCCGGCCCCTTCGACGCGTGGCTGGTGATGCGGGGCATCAAGACGCTCGCGGTCCGCATGGACCGGCACAGCGAGAACGCGGCCCGCGTCGCGGAGCTGCTGTCGCTGCACCCGAAGGTCACCCAGGTCTTCTACCCCGGGCTGCCCGAGCACGCGGGGCACGACGTCGCGGCCAAGCAGATGAAGCGGTTCGGCGGCATGGTCTCCTTCCGCGTCGCGGGCGGCGAGGAGGCGGCGGTCGAGGTCTGCAACCGGGCACGGCTCTTCACGCTGGGCGAGTCCCTCGGCGGCGTGGAGTCCCTCATCGAGCACCCGGGCCGCATGACGCACGCGTCGGTCGCGGGCTCCGCGCTGGAGGTGCCGGCGGATCTGGTGCGGCTGTCCGTGGGCATCGAGTCCGTCGACGACCTCCTGGAGGACCTCCGCCAAGCGCTCGGCGCGTAGCGCCGCGTCCCCGGGGTGCGGGTCGTTTGTGGTTGCGGTTGGGGTTTTTCCCCGCCGCCCGCCCGTGGCCCCGGGACGGTTGGTGCGGGTCTGCGCTCTGTTCGTCTATGGGGTCGGGGCCGCGCCGGCGCACGTCCTCAGCGCTCGCGGATCCGCCGGAATGATCCGTCCCGGGTCCGCCGCTCGTCGCTTCCGGGCGCACCCCTGCACACCCCCTCCCGCTGTGTGGGCGACCAACGCCCGGTGGGGGTGGGAAGACGAACCGGGTTGCCGCAGGTGCCCTCCTCACCCTCCTCCGGCCGTCATGCGCCCACTCAACGGGAGGGGGTGTGGCGGGGTGCGCCCGGAAGCGACGAGCGGTGATGCCGTGATGCAATGGCCCGGCGAATCCGCGAGCGCTGAGGACGTGCGCCGGCGCGGCCCCGACCCAGGCACACGATGCGAGACCCGCACTGACCGACCGGGGCCACGGGCGGGCGGCGGGAAACCGCCCGCCGCAGGCGCAAACGACCCGCACACGACAACCGGCCCGCAGAAACGACCCCGGGCCGGGTCACCAGTCACCCGGGGTCGTGTCGAGCGGCTGCGCCGCCGGCCACCACCGCACCGCGAGGACGATCGCGACGACGACCCCCACGACGAGCAGCGCCCAGAGCACGGCGTGCACCACGCGGCGCCGGGCCAGGACGCGGCGGCCGCGCTCCGCCGCGCGCGGGGCGAGGTCCACGGGGACGCCGGGGTGCGGCCCGTCGAGCAGCCGGCGGACCTCGTCCTCCTTGCGGTCGTACGGGCTCACGAGGCGGCCTCCCGCACCCGGGGGGCCGCACCGCCGCGGGCGGGCCGGCTGCGCAGGACCGCGGTGGCCCGCAGGGTGATCGTCCGTACGCGTTCCGACGGCATGCCGAGCTGCGCGGCGGCCTGCTCCTCGGCGACGCCCTCGTACAGCCGCAGCACGATCACCAGGCGCTCCCGCACGTTGAGCGGCCCGAGCACCCCGCCGCGGGGGCGCCGCCAGCGGGGCCGGTGGGCGAAGCGGCGGACCATCTCGGCACGGGTGTAGGCGTACGGGTCCTCGCCGCGCATCCGGAACCAGTCCGCGTGGGTGCGCGACAGTGCGGCGCACAGCAGTTCGGCCCCCTCCGTCCGGTCCCCCGTGAGCAGGACGGCGACATGCAGCAACCGCCCTGCCGCGCCCGCCGCGAAGGCCTCGAACTCGGCCTCGCGCACGCGCTCCGCTGCCTCCCGGCGCTCTCCCACAGCGACATGGGACGGCAGACGGCGACCTCAGGTCAAGAGTTCTGCTCGTCTCCCTGCGTGACGGACGAGTGGTACTGCGCCAGCGCGGAGTTGAACCGGCCGAGGAGGTCGGTGAAGGACTCGCGCTCCTCGGGCGTCCAGTCCTCGGTGACGACCTCCATGAGCCGCTGCCGCGAGCTGCGGACCTCCTCCAGGCGCGAACGTCCGCGCGGGGAGAGCGCGAGCACGACCGCCCGCCCGTCCTCGGGGTGGGAGGTGCGCTTGACCAGTCCGCTGTCGACGAGCGGGGCGACCTGCCGCGTCACGGTGGAGGAGTCGATGCCCATGCCCTCCGCGAGCGCCTTCACTCCCATCGGGCCCTCGTTGTCCAGGCGGTGGAGCAGCAGGTACGCGGCCCGGTCCATGGAGTTGCGGGCCTTGCCGACGCCACCGAGGCGCGTCTGTTCCGCGCGGCGGGCGAAGAGTGCCACCTCGTGCTGCAGGCGCTCCAGGAGGTCGGTCGTGATCTCCGAGGGGGGAATGGGCATGGCCGGAAGCTCGCGTTCTGTCGGTCCTGCGAAGGTTGGGAGAAGAGTACGCGGAGAGCGTCACCCCGGGACCCCGCCGCGGAAAACTCCTCGGTCCGTCCGGGCGCCGGCCGCTGCTGCAAGACTGGGGACCATGGAAAGCCCCGCAAGTCAGGCACGTCGTACGGCCCGCGCGACGGTGGTCGCACGGCCGTGTCCGGTCACCATCGACGATGTGCGCGGCGCGCACAAGATGCTGTCGGGTGTGGCGCGCGTGACGCCCATGGAGGGCAGCCGGTACCTGTCCCGTCTGGTGGCCTCGCCGGTGCATCTGAAGTGCGAGAACCTGCAGCGCACGGGCTCGTTCAAGGTGCGCGGCGCCTATGTGCGGATCGCCGGTCTGCGGCAGGAGGAGCGTGCGGCGGGCGTGGTCGCGGCGAGCGCCGGCAACCACGCGCAGGGCGTGGCGCTTGCCGCGTCGCTGCTCGGGGTGCGCTCCACCGTGTTCATGCCGTCCGGCGCCCCGCTGCCGAAGGTCGCGGCGACCCGTGAGTACGGGGCCGAGGTGAGGTTGCACGGGCACGTCTTCGACGAGACGCTGCGCGCCGCCCAGGAGTACGCGCAGGAGACGGGTGCGGTCTTCATCCACCCCTTCGACCACCCGGACATCGTCGCCGGGCAGGGCACGGTGGGTTTGGAGATCCTGGACCAGTGCCCGGAGGTGCGCACGGTCGTCGTGGGGATGGGCGGCGGCGGGCTCGCGGCCGGTGTGGCGGTGGCGGTGAAGTCGGTGCGTCCGGAGGTGCGGGTCGTCGGGGTGCAGGCGGCGGGCGCGGCCGCGTACCCCCCGTCGCTGGCGGCGGGGCGGCCGGTGGCGCTGGACTCGGTGGCGACCATGGCGGACGGGATCAAGGTGGGCTGCCCGGGGGAAGTGCCGTTCGCGATCGTCCGTGACCTGGTGGACGAGGTGCGCACCGTCACCGAGGACGAGCTGTCGAGCGCGCTGCTGCTGTGCCTGGAGCGGGCGAAGCTGGTGGTCGAGCCGGCCGGGGCGAGCCCGGTGGCGGCGCTGCTGTCGCGGCCGGAGTCCTTCGACGGGCCGGTGGTCGCCGTGCTGTCCGGCGGCAACGTCGACCCGCTGCTGATGGAGCGCACCCTGCGGCACGGCATGGCGGCCGCCGGGCGCTACATGTCCTTCCGGCTGCGGCTCACGGACCGGCCGGGGGCGCTGGCGGCGCTGCTGGAGATCCTTTCCGCGAGTGACGCAAACGTGCTGGACATCGCGCACGTCCGCACGGATCCTCGGTTGGGGCTGACGGAGGCCGAGGTCGAGCTGCACCTGGAGACCCGCGGCCCCGAGCACCGGTCCGCCGTGGCGGAGGCGCTGCGGACGGCGGGGTACGTGCTGCTCTGAGGCCGTTCGGGCCGGATTGTCAGTGGCGTGCGGCATGGTGGAGTCGGGTGTCGTGGACGCGGGACGGCGCGTGAGGGCGGAGAGCGGATAATCCGCTTGACGCGATATATCGCGTCTGGGATGCTCGCGACACATCGTGGTGCGCTGCCGTGCGCCCAACAGTCCCCATGCACCCAAGCCCCGAATCGGAGACATCGCATGCCAGGCGCCATCCATGCCGAAGGTCTGGTGAAGACCTTCGGCGACGTACGGGCACTGGACGGAGTGGACCTGGACGTCCCTGAGGGGACCGTCCTGGGCCTCCTCGGCCCCAACGGGGCCGGGAAGACGACCGCCGTGCGCGTCCTGACCACCCTGCTGCAGCCCGACAGCGGCAAGGCGGTCGTGGCCGGCATAGACGTGCTGAAGCACCCCAACGAGGTGCGCCGGCAGATCGGCCTGTCCGGCCAGTTCGCCGCGGTCGACGAGTACCTCACCGGCCGCGAGAACCTGCAGATGGTCGGCCAGCTCTACCAGATGAGCGCCCGGGACGCGAAGGCCCGCGCGACGGAGCTGCTCGAGCGCTTCAACCTCGCCGAGGCCGCCGACCGCACGGCCAAGACGTACTCCGGAGGCATGCGGCGCCGGCTCGACCTGGCGGCCGCGCTGGTCGTCAGGCCGCCGGTGATGTTCATGGACGAGCCGACCACCGGCCTCGACCCCCGCAACCGCCTCGCGCTGTGGGAGGTCATCCAGGACCTGGTCGCCGGCGGCACGACGCTGCTGCTCACCACGCAGTACCTGGAGGAGGCCGACCACCTCGCCCACGACATCTGTGTGATCGACCACGGCAAGGTCATCGCCCGCGGCACCTCGGACGAGCTCAAGGCCCGGACCGGCGGCGAGCGGGTCGAGGTCGTCGTCCACGACCGCGACCACCTGGTGACCGCCACCGAGGTGCTGGGCGGCTTCGGCAAGGGCGAGGCCGCCGTGGACAACCACACCCGGCGGATCACCGTTCCGGTCGCGGGCGGCGCCAAGCTGCTCGCCGAGGTCATCCGCGAGCTCGACACCCGCGGCATCGAGATCGACGACATCGGTCTGCGCCGGCCCACGCTCGACGACGTGTTCATGTCCCTCACCGGCCACGCCGCCGAGGAGAAGGAAGAGGAGTCCCAGTGACCACGGTGACCGACGCGGTCCCCACCAGCGCGCCGCGCACCTCCAACCCGCTCGTGCAGTCCGTCCGCGACTCGCTGGTGGTCGCCCGGCGCAACCTGATCCGCATGCTGCGCATCCCCGAGGTCGTGATCTTCGGCCTCGTGCAGCCGATCATGTTTGTGGTGCTGTTCAGCTACGTCTTCGGCGGTTCCATGAACGTCGGCGGCTCCACCAGCCCCGCGCTCTACCGCGAGTTCCTGATGGCGGGCATCTTCGCCCAGACCGTGACCTTCGCCACCGCGGGCGCCGGCGCGGGCATCGCGGACGACATGCACAAGGGCCTCATCGACCGCTTCCGGTCGCTGCCCATGGCCCGCGGCGCGGTGCTCACCGGCCGCACCCTGGCGGACCTGGTGCAGACGGCCCTCACCGTCGTCGTGCTCGCGATCGTCGCGGTGCTCGTCGGCTGGCGCATCCACGAGGGTCTGCCCAAGGCGCTGGCCGCCTTCGGCCTGCTGCTCCTGCTCGGCTACGCCTTCTCCTGGATCGGCGCCCTGATCGGCCTGTCCGTCCGTACCCCGGAGGCGGCCACCTCCGGCGGCCTGATCTGGCTGTTCCCGCTGACGTTCATCTCGAACGCCTTCGTGGACTCCAACCAGATGACCCCCTGGCTGCGGCACATCGCCGAATGGAACCCGTTCAGCGCCACCGTGCTGGCCTGCCGGGAGCTGTTCGGCAACCTCCCGCCCGGCTACCAGACCCCGGACGTCTGGCCGATGCAGCACCCGGCGCTCGCCTCGGTGCTGTGGTCGGTCGTCATCATCCTGGTCTTCCGCACCCTCGCGGTGCGCAAGTACCGTTCGGCGACGGCCTGACGGCGGCCCGCGGGCGCCCGCCCGCGGCACGCGACGAGCCCCCGGCCTTCCGGCCGGGGGCTCGTCCGTGTTCTCGGGGCGCGTCAGCCGCTGTGCGGCTTGGCGTCGAGGATCTTCACCGAGGCCTTCCTGCCGTTCGGGAGCTCGTACGTGGCGTCCTCGCCGACCTTCTTGCCGTTCACGCCCGAGCCGAGCGGGGACTGCGGCGAGTAGGTCTCCAGCTCGGAGGAGACGTATTCACGGGAGCCGAGCAGGAACGTCAGGGTGTCGTCCGGGTCGCCGTCGAAGGCGATCGTCACGACCATGCCGGGCGCGACCACACCGTTGTCCGCCGGGGCCTCGCCCACCTTGGCGTGCTGCAGGAGCTGCGTCAGCTGGCGGATCCGGAGTTCCAGCTTGCCCTGGTCCTCGCGCGCCGCGTGGTAGCCGGCGTTCTCCTTGAGATCGCCTTCCTGGCGGGCTTCCTCGATCTTGGCGACGATCTCGGCGCGTGCAGGACCAGACAGGTGCTCCAGCTCGGCCTTGAGCTGGTCGTACGCCTCCTGGGTCAGCCAGGTGACGTTCTCGCTGGTCTGGGTCACAGGTGCTCCTCGTCGAACTCGAACTCGCTTGCTTACAAATGAACGCCCTACCCAAAAAGATGCGTCTTCGCGGGAGGGCGAAACCACGAGCGTAACAATTCCCCCCGACAATCGGCGAGAGGAAAATCATCAGGAAGTCATCGGCCCAGGTCAAGAGGTGAATGGCCGGGCAGGTCGGATCAGGCGGCGGGTTGGCAGCCGACCAGTTCCGCGGAAGTCCCGCGACTCGTGGTGCGAATGGTGACGACGGTGTCGATGCGACTGGTGTGCTGATTGAGGCGAACGTCCTTGCGGCCCACCTCGCCGTGGTCCTCGGCGAGCGAGCGCAGGGTGCACACCGCCGTGACCCCGTCGTCCTTGCGCACCTCGATGTGGACCTGGACCTCCTGGTCGGAGACGACCTGGAACTTGATCACCTCGGCGCTGACCTCGGTCCCGGTGAGCTTGTCCCAGCCGATCCAGCCGACGAACAGCAGCAGGACGACGCCGAGCACCGAGCCGACCAGCCGCAGCCTGCGGTCCGCGCGCGCGTCGGCGTCGGCACCCCGCCCGTACCGTCCCTCGGGCAGTCCGTCGCGCACCGCGCTCATCATCCAGTCCTCCCGGGGCCCGGGGAATCCCGCCTTGGAATCAAACAGCCCCTCGCTTCGGTCACTATAGAAGCCGCTACTTACGACCCATGACTGAGGATCCGACCTTGACCGAGCAGCTGCGACTGATGGCCGTGCACGCACACCCCGACGACGAGTCCAGCAAGGGCGCGGCCACCATGGCCCGGTACGTCTCCGAGGGCGTCGACGTCCTGGTCGCCACCTGCACCGGTGGCGAGCGCGGTTCCGTGCTCAATCCCAAACTGCAGGGCGACACGTACATCGAGGAGCACATCCACGAGGTCCGCGCCAAGGAGATGGACGAGGCGCGCGAGATCCTCGGCGTCCAGCAGTCCTGGCTCGGTTACGTCGACTCCGGGCTCCCCGAGGGCGACCCGCTGCCCCCGCTGCCCGGGGGCTGCTTCGCCCTCCAGGACGTGGACGAGGCCGCGGGCACCCTGGTGAAGCTCATCCGCGAGTTCCGCCCGCACGTGATCACCACGTACGACGAGAACGGCGGCTACCCGCACCCCGACCACATCATGACCCACAAGATCTCGATGGTCGCCTTCGACGCCGCGGGCGACCCCGAGCGCTACCCCGAGGCCGGCGAGCCGTGGACGCCGCTGAAGCTCTACTACAACCAGGGCTTCAACCGGCAGCGCACCGTCGCCCTGCACGAGGCGCTGCTCGCCCGCGGGCTGGAGTCCCCGTACGGCGAGTGGCTGGAGCGCTGGCAGACCGCCGACCGGCCGGAGCGCAACATCACCACGCACGTGCCGTGCGCGGACTTCTTCGAGATCCGGGACAAGGCGCTGCTCGCCCACGCCACCCAGATCGACCCCGACGGCGCCTGGTTCCACGTGCCGATGGAGCTCCAGAAGGAGGTCTGGCCCACCGAGGACTACGAGCTCGCGAAGTCCCGGGTGGACACCTCCCTCCCCGAGGACGACCTCTTCGCGGGCATCCGGGAGAATTGAGCGCGTGAACGCGACACTCGGCACGGCCGCAGCCCAGCTCGTCCCCCTGGCCGTCAAGGACCTGGACGAGAACAAGGTGACGCCCGGCCTCCTCGGCTTCGTCATCTTCGCCCTCATCGGCCTCTCCCTGTGGTGGCTGATGAAGAACATGAACAAGCAGTTCAGGAAGATCGACTTCGAGGAGCAGCCGTCGGAGCAGGCCAAGGCCTCCACCGCCGGCTCCCCGGGCCCCGGCCGCACGGGCTGAGGCACACCGGCACCCCCTCCCGCCCGGGAGGGGGTGCCGGCGGCGCGCTCACTCCGGCGCGGCGACCGTGACCCGTGTGAAGAGCAGCGGGACACCCTCGTCGTCGGAGCGGGTGTACGAGGTCCGCACCGCGACCACCCGCACGTCGTGGTCGTGCACGGCGACGTGCCCGCCGACGGCCGGGACGGGGAGCGCGCCGCTGGAGACGATCACGGCCAGGGGGTCGCCGGCGTCCTCCGCCGCTTCCCACACGAAGGTGATCGTGTGGCGCACCAGGCTCTCGTTGTAGATGCTGGCCTCACGCGGCAGCGCCTGCTCCCGGTCGCGGATGGGCTGGAGCGCAGCGGGCAGCCGGTCCATGGTTCGTCCTCTCGCGGTCGGTCCCCGTCGTGATTGTCGCCCGGCGGGCGCCGCGGCGCCCGGCGGGCGACATGCCGGGCCGGGCCCTCAGCCCTCCACCGCCCGGTCCACCGGCACGGCCATCACCATGCGGGCACCCCGCGACGGCACCATGCCCAGCCGCCACGCCTCCCACGGCGTGCCCGGCTGCACACCGCGCTCCAGCAGCAGGGCGTAGGCCTCCGCGTACTCCTGCAGGTCCAGGTCGCGGCCCTCGTACGCGTCGTCCGTCAGCCGGGCGAGCCCCTGCCGTGCCTCCTCGGCGCCCTCCCGCGAGAGCAGCGGCAGCAGCGTGCACTGCAGGAACCGCGCCCACGCCAGGCCGCGCCGGTCGTCCATCCCGGCGAAGAGCCGCTCCGCCTCCCGGGCCAGTTCCAGGGCGGCCGGGACCCGGCCGTTGCCTGCGTCGATGACGGCGAGCTCCACACAGGACCAGCCCTCGCCGTGCGGCACCCCGACGCGGTGGAAGTCGGCGCGGGCGTCCTGCAGGAGCTGGCGGGCGAAGCCGCTGTTGCGCAGGTTGCCGGTGAGCGCCGCCCGCTGGTCACGGGTGACCCGCGCGGAGTGGTGGCGGGCGCAGGCCAGCCCGTAGACGTCCCGCATCCGGCTGAACATGGTGCGCGAGCGCTCCAGGGCCCGCAGGGCCGCTTCCAGCTCGCCGCCCTCCTCCAGCGCCTGGCCGAGGTAGTACAGCGACCACGCCTCGCCGCGGGCGTCCTCGTTCGCCCGGTGGCGGGACAGGGCGTCGCGCAGCAGGTGCTGGGCGGCGCCGGCGTCCCCGCGCAGCAGGCGGGCACGGCCGAGCTGGGTGGCGGTCCAGGCCTCGCCGCGGGGGTCGCGGGTCGCGGCGTAGCACTCGCCCGCGGTACGCAGCTCGCTCTCGCCGCGCTCGGCGTCGCCGAGCCGCAGCAGCAGCTGGCCCAGCTGCAGGTGGGCCCAGGCCTCGCCGTGCACGCTCTCGCTCTCCCGGTGCAGGGCCAGCGACTCGGTCAGCAGCCCGTGCGCCTCCGCCAGCCGGCCGGCGTCGCGCAGCACCGCCGCCAGCGCGTGCTGCGTCCAGGCCCGGTCGGCCCGCAGCTCGTCGCCGGCCTGCAGCTCCAGGGCCTCCCGCAGTTTGCCCTCCGCCTCCCGCAGGCTGCCCTGCTGGTGCAGCGTGATGCCCAGGCTGCACAGGGCACGGGCGGCGCCCGCCGGGTGCTGCGCCTCGAAGTAGAGGTCGACCACCGACGACAGCGTGGAGCGGGCCTTGTCCAGCTCGCCGAGCTGCCGGGCGGCGATGCCGGTGCGCCACTGCACCGAGCGGACCAGCACCGACTGGTCGGCCTCCCGCTGGTGCCCCTGGGCCAGCTCGCTGATCTCGCCGAGCCGGTACAGGTCGCCGCGCAGCAGGCAGTAGTCGCACAGCGCGCCCAGCAGGTGCTGCACCACCCGCTGGTCGACTCCGTCGGAGTGCCGCAGAGCCGCGGTGATGAAGCTGGACTCCTCGTCCAGCCAGCGCAGTGCCTGGTCCAGCGAGGGGAAGCCCTGCGGCCCGAAGCGGTCGGCCCGGGTCGAGGTGCGGCCGTCGACGAGCCGGATGACCGCGTCCGCCAGCTCCGCGTAGCTGCGGATCAACCGCTCCTGGGCGGACGCCCGCTCGGCCGGGTCCTCCTCGTCCAGCAGGCGCGCGTGCGCGAAGCGCCGTACGAGGTCGTGCAGCCGGTAGCGGCTGCCCCGTACGTGCTCGATGAGGCCGGCCGCGGCCAGCTCGCCCAGCCGCCGGGCCGCCTCCTGCTCCTCCGCCCCCAGCAGCGCCGCGGCGGCCGCCGCACCGAGGCTGGTCCGCCCGGCGAGCGCCAGCCGGCGCAGCAGCCGGCGGGCCGGCTCGGGCTGGTCGTGGTAGCGCAGGGCCAGCGCCCGGTCGACGGGGCCCACCGGGCCGTACGCCGCCAGATCGGCCGCCAGCCGCTCCGTGCCCCGGTCGGGCAGCGAACTGCCCGCGATGCGCAGCGCGAGCGGCAGCCCGCCGCACAGCCGCCGTACGGCGTCGGTCGCGGCGTCCCCGCCCGCCGCCGCGACGGCTCCGGGCGCGAGCCCGGCCAGCAGCTCCCGCGACGCCTCCGCCCCGAGCGGGTCGACCGGCAGCGCGTACACGCGGGCCGCCGGTACGTCGAGGTCGATCGGTTGGGCCGACGTGACGAGGACAAGGCTGTCGGAGCGCTCCGGGACCAGGGCGCGGATCTGCTCGGGCCCGGCGGCGTCGTCGAGGACGATCACGACGGGCACGTCGGTGAGGTGCTTCTGGTACTGGTCGGCCAGGCGCCGCAGATGCTGCTCCTGGGAGGTGCGCTCGCGGAACAGGAGCTGTTCGCGGGGCGCGCCGAGCCGGTTGAGCAGGTGCAGCAGCGCGTCCCGTACGGGCAGCGGGCGCTCCCCGGGCGCGGCGCCGCGCAGGTCGACGACGCAAGCGCCGCGGAACTGGTCCTTGAGCTGCTGCGCGGCGCGCACCGCGAGCGTGGTGCGCCCCGAACCCGCCTCGCCGTGCAGGACGACCACGACGGGCTCCGAGGCGGGGGAGACCCGCGCCTGGTGCACCCACTGGGCGATCTGCCGCAGCGGGTCCCGGCGCCCCGCGAACGGCCCCTCGGTGGCGGGCAACTGGCCGAAGGACTGCTCCAGGACGCTGCGCCCCCGCGCGGCGGCGCTGCGGTCGGTGCGGCGCTGCGCCGGCACCTTGGCGGGGGCCGGTGCGCCGCGCCGGCGTTCCAGGAACGGCCGTACACCGCGCTGCTCCACGGCCTCCAGCCAGGCCCGCCGCAGGTCCTGCGGCCGGGTTCCGCCGCCGCCCGTCGTCAGCGCGGCCGTCACGGCCGCCCCGGCGAGCGCCACCACGCCGCCGACGCCGAGCGCCGTGGACGTCGGGGTGCCCCAGCCGAGGTCCGCCACGCACGCGGCTACGGCGGCGACCGCGGTCACCAGTGCCGGGGTGACCAGCGACGACCGGCGTCCCGCGCGTTCCGCCGCCAGCGCGGAGGTGTACGCGGCGTACTCGGCGGCCGCCTCGGCCGCGATCTCGTCGACCGCCGCCCGTGCCTGCCGCAGCGCGTCCTCCGTCCCGCCCGAGCGGCCGCCCTGCGGCTCACCGGCGACGGCGCGTTCCAGCAGCCGTAACACCTCGGCCCGGTCGGACGTGCTCAGTTGCGTACGCCGTTGCGACGTCTGCTTCGTCACCACTGGCCCCCTCGGTAGCCGCCCGCCCCCAAGTGTCCTGCCGAACGCGCCACATCGCGACACCGCGTGCCCAGGTGGACACGCCCGGACGTGCCCGGACGGCCCGGCGCGGGGTGCGGCTCGATCGCCTTTTGGGTGCCTTTGCGGCTCATGTGACCTGGCGCAAAGGTGACTTGTCCTCTGACCGACAGGCGAAAGTGCTGACCGCGGCCGGTGACGGCGCCACGCTCGCCGCATGAGACAGATGAACTACAGGTGGCGGCCGGGGGCCGGACACCCCCGGCCGCAGTACGTGGCGGCCGCCGCCCTCGCCGCGGTGCTGGCGGGTCTGACCGCCACCCCCGGCGCGGCCCAGGGCACCGAGCGGACCGATCGGGCCGTGCGGGGCGAGGCGGCCGGCGCCACCGGCTCCGCACGGCAGCAGGTCACCCTGATCACCGGTGACCGCGTCACGCTGGAGACGGCCCCGTCGGGCGGGCAGAGCGTCTCGGTCCAACCGGCCGCGGGCCGCGAGCACATCACCTTCGTCAAGCGTCAGCACGGCCGCGACTGGACGGTCATACCCGTCGACGCGCTGCCCCTGATCGCGGCGGACCGCCTCGACAAGGCGCTGTTCGACGTCTCGGCCCTGGCCAGGGGGAAGTACGCCGAGCGGTCGGGGCTGCCGCTCATCGTCCAGTACGCGGGAGACGCGGCCACCGCCGAACGCCGGCTCACCGCCGCGGGCGCCGACGGGGTGCGTGCCATCCCCGGGACCCCCTTCGCGACCCTCGGCCAGGACCGCGAGGACGCCGCGGAGTTCTGGAAGGGCATCGCCCCCGCCGGGGCGGGCGCCACGTCCTTCGACGCGGGCGTCCGCCGGGTCTGGCTCGACGGCCGGTCCGAGGTCCGGCTCGACCGGACGGTGCCGCACATCGGGGCGCCGCAGGCCTGGGCGAAGGGCTACAAGGGCGACGGCGTCAAGGTCGCGGTGCTCGACACCGGCTACGACCCGGACCACCCGGACCTCAAGGGCCTCATCGAGGAGTCCGCGAACTTCACCACCGAGGCGGACACCGACGACCTGCACGGCCACGGCACCCACGTCACCTCGACCGTCGCCGGTTCCGGCGCGGCCTCCGACGGCCGGTTCAAGGGTGTCGCGCCCGGTGCGCGGATCCTGTCGGGCAAGGTCTGCAACGCGGGCGGCTCCTGCGACGACTCCGACGTCCTCGAAGGAATGGCCTGGGCCGCGGAGCGCGGCGCCAAGGTGATCAGCCTCAGCCTGGGCGACACCGACACCCCGGAGACCGACGCCCTCGAGGCCATGGTCGAGACCGTCACCCGCGACCACGGCGTCCTGGTCGTGGCCGCGGCCGGCAACAGCGGTCCCGGCAAGGTCGGTTCCCCCGCCTCCGCCGACCGCGCGCTGGCCGTCGGCGCCACCGACATCGACGACGAGCTCGCCCACTTCAGCTCGGTCGGCCCGCGGGTGGGCGACTTCGGCCTCAAGCCCGACCTCGTCGCCCCGGGTGTCGGCGTCGTCGCCGCGCGGGCCGGCGGCACCACCATCGACGACGGCTACACCGCGATGGACGGCACCTCGATGGCGACCCCGCACGTCGCCGGTGCCGCGGCCATCCTCTTCCAGCAGCACCCCGACTGGACGCCGGAGCAGGTCAAGCGCCAGCTGATGCAGTCGGCGGCGGCGGGCAAGGAGCGCGGCGCCTACTTCCAGGGCGCCGGCCGGGTCGACATCGCCCGCGCCGTCGAGCAGGAGGTCACCGCCGGGACCACCGCGGCGGACTTCGGGCAGATCCGCTGGTCCGACGGCCCGCGGCCGCCGGTGCGGAAGACGATCACCTACCGCAACCCGGGCAGCGCGCCGGTCACCCTCGGCCTGTCCCTCAACGTCTCACGCGACGCGGGCGAGCCCGCTCCGGAGGGCCTGTTCCGGCTCGGCGCCGACGAGGTCACCGTGCCCGCCCACGGCACCGCGGACGTGACCGTCACCGCGACCCCGGAGACCGCCACGACCTACGCGGCGTACAGCGGCGTGGTCGTCGCGGCCACCGCCGACCGGGCCGTCTCGGTGCGCGTCCCGGTCGGCATGGACGTCGAGCAGCCCTCGCGCAGCCTCCGCATCACCGTGAAGGACCGCTCGGGCAAGGCCCCCGCCCACGCCTACCTGATCGTCAGCTCGGCCGGCGGCGACTCCCGCGAGGTGGAGCTGCACGGCACGTCCGGCACCGAGCTGAGGGTGCCGCGCGACGGCAGGACCTACTCCGTGAACGGCTTCCTCTTCGACGCCGAGTACACCGAGGCCACCGTGGTGGGCGCGCCGGAGGTCGTGATGAGCGCCGACCGGGACGTCGTCATGGACGCCCGGAGGGCGAGGCCCGTCGAGGTCTCGGCCCCCAGCCGCTCGGCCCGCATCAGGTACGCCGAGATCGGCACCGTCGGCCTGGACGGGAACCTGTTCTCCGCCCCCGTGAACGACGCGGTCGGCGGCGACCGCATCGAGAACGTGTACGCCGTCCCGACGGCGACGTCCAAGGACTCGGCGTTCACCTACCTGGTCAGCACCATCTGGGTCGATCCCGCGGGCACCGACGGCAACCCCTCCTCGGTCTACTACCTCACCCGCCCGGTGCGCGGGGCGATCCCGGCGGACCCCGGCTACCGCCCCCGCACCTCGCAGCTGGCCAAGGTGAACTCGACCCTGGCCGCCACCGCGCCGGACACCACCGCGTACCGCAGTGTGTGGCTGAGCCTCGGCAAGGCCCGCTGGGTCCACGGGATGGACGGACTCCCGCTCCCGAACCGGCGGGTCGACTGGTTCTCGCCGTCCGGGGACCTGCGCTGGCAGAGCGTCTTCGAGCAGAACTTCTTCACCGATCCGGACGCCCACGGGCAGAGCTTCCTCAGCCGCCTGCACAGCTACAAGGCCGGCACCTTCGAGGAGCGCTGGAACCAGGGTGTCCAGGGCTCGGGCTTCTCGCCCGAGGCGATGATCACCTCCCGCGAGGGCGACGCCATGACGTTCGCGATCCAGGACGCCGCCAACGGGAACCTCGACGTGGTGGCCGGAACGACGTCCAGCAGCCGGCCGAAGTGGGAGCTGCGGCGCAACGGTGAGGTCGTGTCGACGAACCGGGGCTTCGCCACGGTGCCGGCCGACGCCACCCCGGCCGAGTACGTCGCGACGTTCGAGCAGGAGCGCGACCTCGTGCCCAGCACCATCTCCACGAGGCTGCGGTCCGAGTGGCGGTTCCGGTCGCAGACGACGGCGACCCGGCAGGCACTGCCGCTGCTGGCCGTGCTCATGTCGCCCCGCCTGGACGAGTGGAACCGGGCCGAGGCCGGACGCCGCTTCGACATCCCGACGCTGATCCAGCGTCCGGTCGGCGCGGCCGAGTCGCCCGTCAGCACCTTCACCGCCGAGGTCTCGTACGACGAGGGCCGGACCTGGCACCCGGCCAAGGTCAAGGGCTCCGGGACGAAGCGCACCGTGACCGTGGATCACCCGCGCCGCTCCTCGGCCGGTTCGGTCAGCCTCCGCACCCACGTCAAGGACGCGGCGGGCAACTCCTTCAAGCAGACCGTGATCAAGGCCTACCTGCTGAAGTGACCGGGGCCTGCGTGCCGGGCCCCCCGGATCCGTCCGGCGGGCCCGGCACCGCCCTCCTCTCAGAGCCAGTTGCGGCGGGCCGCGTGCCAGCCCAGCTGCATGCGGGTGGCGACGCCCGCGAGGTTCATCAGCCCCTGGATGCGCCGCTGGACCGTGCGCTTGCTCACCCGCAGCTGCCCGGCGATCGCCTCGTCGGTCATGCCGGCCACCATCAGGGAGAGCAGGTGCCGGTCGTCCGCGACCGGCGCCGCGGGATCCTCCGGGCCCGCACCGCCGATCTGCCCCTCCTCGGTCACCCGCAGCGGAGCGCCGACCTCCCAGTAGTGCTGGAACAGGTCGATGAGCGCCTCCAGCAGGCTGCTCTCCCGCACCACCGCCGTCTTGAGCTCCCGGGGTCCGGCGGGCGTGCCGGCGGAGGAGAGCGGAAGCACGGCCAGCGACCGGTCGGCAACCGCCATCCGCAGCGGCAGCCGGGGCACCGCGCGGGCGGCCTCGCCGGCCCGCACCCCCTTGACGACGTTGTCGACCGCGCCGGGATCGTCGAAGTAGGCCTGCTCGTACAGGACGCGGTAGAGCACGCCCCGGCCCAGCGCGTCGTACTCCTCGCGGTTGCTGCCCGCGGGCATGGCCACGTACCGGGCCTTGCAGAACCACAGCATCTCGTGGCGGGCGCCGTCCTGGAGCTGCCGCAGGCGCTGCCGCAGCGCGGCCGCGCCGCTGATGACCTCGATCGCCTCCCCCGCACCCCAGGACCGCGCGCTGCGACGGTAGGTCTCCACCAGCCCGAGCACCACGGCCCGGTCCTGCTCCAGGGCTTCCGCGCGGCGCTGGAGCCGGGGTACGAGGGCGACCTCCGGCGGGATCACCGCGTACGCGCCGGGACTCTCCTCCACCGCGTACACCAGCCCCTTGGCCTCCAGCGCGAGCAGCAGTCGTCCGACCGCCGGGGGGCCGAGGTCGGTACGTCCGGAGATCGCCTCGGCGGACGCCGACTCGGCGACGAGCAGCAGCCGGTACACCTCGGCCTCGGCGGCCGTGAGACCCATCGTCTCCAGCATGTTGCCCCTCTCCGCTCACCGTCCGGCGCTCGATTCCATCAGCACGACCGGCCGCGGACAACGTCCGTTGCCGCGGGCAACCGGGCACGCCGGGTGGGGAGCGGACGGGCGGGAGCCGTCAAGGCCGCCGGTCGGCGCGGCGGCGCACCGCCAGGACGGCGCCCGCGCCGAGGACCACGGCCGCGGCAGCGGCGGCGCCGAGGGGCAGGGCCGGACCGGAGCCGGTGTTCGCCAGGTCACCGCCGGTGGAGGAGGAGCCCGAGGTGTCCGTCGAGCCGCTGCCGCCCGTGGCGGTGCCCCCGGAGCCGGACGCCGAGCCGGAACCGCCGGCGGAACCCGAGCCGCCGGTGGAGGACGTCGAGCCGCTGCCGCCGGTGGAGTCGCTGCCGCCCGCCGAGTCGCCGCCGCCCGTGGTGGGCGCCCCGGCGACGTCGAGCAGGATCTCCGCGGTGTCGTTCGATGTGACGGTGTCGAAGGGCCGGGAGGGCTGCCCCGCGAATGCCACCGAGCCCTTGGCCCCCGGCACCGCCTTGTCGATCCTCAACGTGAAGTCGTAGGTCTCCCCGCCGTCCTCGTTGACCCAGGCGTTGCCCGAGCCGCATTCGTACGTCCCCGACCCCAGGCTCCTGCAGAACCCGTCGGCCTTGGTGACCGACGTACCGGCCGGCATCTTGATGCGGACGCGGACCACCGGGACGCCGATGCCCCGGAACGCCCAGCCGGGCCCGGCGTTGGTGAACTTCACCGCCAGCGGGACCGTGTCGCCGACCTTGCCCGCCAGATGGGCACCCGTCACCTGGAAGTCGGCCGTGTTCTCGGTGGTGACCTGCACGGTCGCATAGGCCTCGTCGTGCCCGGCGGGCACGTCGGGCCGCTCGACCAGCTTCACCGCGGGCCCGGTGCCCGGTACCGGCTGGGAGGTGTTGTCGCCCGGCCAGGGCATGTCGCTGCGGACGGACACGATCACCTGGTCGTACAGGGCGTGGTCGAGTGCCTTCAGGGTCGGCATCTTCTCGGGCGCGTAGACGACACCGGGTCTCACGGTCTGGTCGAACTCGCAGTCGACGACCGAGCGGCCCGGCACCTCGTCGCCGCCGCGGGCCTCGTAGGACACGCAGTTGGAGGGCAGTTCGGTGTGGCTGAGACCCCGGGTGACGGAGTACCCCATCCAGACCTTGTCGAGCGTCTCGGTGCCTGCGTTCGTGAAGGAGACCGGCACGCCGAACTCGCTGCCGGGCTTCACCCCGTCGATCGCGGCGATCTCGTCCAGCACCAAGGTGTTTTCCGGGTCCGCGGCGCCGGCGGGTGCGGCACCCAGCGCCAGCAGGGCCGCGGTGGCGGCGGCGGCGGTCCGGCGGAGGGCGCGACGGCGGGGAGAAGTGGAAGGCATCTGATCCTCTGCGTGAAGCGGATGCTGCGGACGGATGAAGAACGGGCGAACGCGCGATTGCGCAGAGGAGACTCGCGTCGTCGCCGAAGGGTTGCACGGGCCGGCGGATCGGGAGGAGCGGGGGGTCCCGGTGCTGTTCAGCGTCGGGTGCAGCTCGTGCCACTGGTGCCGGTGACTACGTAAAGGCAGTAGTCAGGGCCCCTCAGACATCGATGGTGCCTACGCGGTCGCCGCAGAGTTTCGACCGGTCGTCCCGGTGCGAGGTGAGGACCGGAACGGGGGCCGGGGCGCGCAGGGCCATCGCGGCGACGAGAGCGTCGATCGCGTACTTGTGCCCGTGGAGGCCGCCCGCGTCCAGCAGCAGGCGTACGGCGGTCACCGAGTCTGCTCGGCCGACCGGCTCGACCTACGACAAGGGCTATTACAGTTCCGGGCGGCGGCCCCACCCGGGTCACACCCCGTATGTCGTAGGGCTCCGTGGCTGTGGAATCCGTCGAACGGGGGGCGGGTGTTCGCGCTCACGGCAGGCCCAGTGGTGCGGCCCCCGGGTGACAGGCGGGGCGCGGCGAGGACGCAGTGGGTCAGCGCCGCCGGGATGGGCAAGGATGGGGTCATGCCGAACCGCCTCGCCGACGCGACGTCGCCGTATCTCCTCCAGCACGCCGACAACCCGGTCGACTGGTGGCCCTGGTCGCCGGAAGCCTTCGCGGAGGCACGCGAGCGCGGGGTCCCGGTGCTGCTGAGCGTCGGGTACAGCTCGTGCCACTGGTGCCACGTCATGGCCGGCGAGTCCTTCGAGGACGAGGCGACCGCGGCCTACCTCAACGAGCACTTCGTGTCGGTGAAGGTGGACCGCGAGGAACGCCCCGACGTCGACGCCGTCTACATGGAGGCCGTGCAGGCAGCGACCGGGCAGGGCGGCTGGCCGATGACGGTCTTCCTGACGCCGCAGGGCGAGCCGTTCTACTTCGGCACCTACTTCCCGCCCGCCCCGCGCCACGGCATGCCCTCCTTCCGGCAGGTGCTGGAGGGCGTCGAGGCGGCCTGGCGCGAACGGCGCGACGAGGTCGGGGCCGTCGCGGCGAGCATCGTGAAGGACCTGGGCGGACGCTCGCTCGCCCTCGGCGGGACGGCCGCCCCGGGGGAGGAGCAGCTCGCGGCGGCGCTGCTGGGGCTCACCCGGGACTACGACGCCACCTACGGGGGGTTCGGCGGGGCGCCCAAGTTCCCGCCGTCCATGGCGCTGGAGTTCCTGCTGCGGCACCACGCCCGCACCGGCTCCGAGGGCGCGCTCCAGATGGCCGCCGACACCTGCGAGGCGATGGCCCGCGGCGGCATCTACGACCAGCTCGGCGGGGGCTTCGCGCGTTACTCCGTGGACCGGAAGTGGGTGGTGCCGCACTTCGAGAAGATGCTCTACGACAACGCCCTGCTCTGCCGGCTCTACGCCCACCTGTGGCGCGCCACCGGCTCCGACCTGGCCCGCAGGGTCGCCCTGGAGACCGCCGACTTCCTCGTCCGCGAGCTGCGCACCCACGAGGGCGGCTTCGCCTCCGCGCTCGACGCCGACAGCGACAAGCCGGGCGGCGGCCACGGCGAGGGAGCCTTCTACGTCTGGACCCCGGCGGAGCTGGAGGAGGTGCTCGGCAAGGCGGACGCGGCCCTGGCCGCGGAGTACTTCGGGGTGACCGAGGACGGCACCTTCGAGGAGGGCGCCTCCGTGCTCCAACTCCCCGCCGACGGAGGGCTGGTGGACGCGGAGCGGATCGCCTCGGTGCGCGAGCGGCTGTTCGCCGCCCGGGAGGGGCGGCCCCGCCCCGGCCGGGACGACAAGGTCGTCGCCGCCTGGAACGGGCTGGCGATCGCCGCGCTGGCCGAGACCGGCGCGTACTTCGAGCGCCCGGACCTCGTCGCGGCCGCCGTCGAGGCCGCGGACCTGCTGGTACGGGTCCACATGGACGAGCACGGCCGGCTCGCCCGGACCTCGCGGGACGGCACGGTGGGCGGCAACGCGGGCGTCCTGGAGGACTACGGCGACGTCGCGGAGGGCTTCCTCACGCTGACCGCGGTGACCGGCGAGGGCGTGTGGCTGGACCTCTCGGGGCTCCTGCTCGACTCCGTGCTGCGGCACTTCACCGGAGAGGAGGGCACGCTCTTCGACACCGCCGACGACGCCGAGACGCTGATCCGCCGGCCGCAGGACCCGACCGACAACGCCGCCCCCTCGGGGTGGACGGCGGCGGCCGGCGCGCTGCTGTCGTACGCCGCGTACACCGGCTCCTCGCGCCACCGCGAGGCCGCCGAGCAGGCGCTGGGCGTCGTGGGCGCCCTGGCCGGCCGGGTGCCGCGGTTCATCGGCTGGGGCCTGGCGGTCGCCGAGGCGGCGCTCGACGGGCCCCGCGAGGTCGCCGTGGTGGGCCCGGCCGGCGACGCGGCGACGGTCGCGCTGCACCGCACCGCGCTGCTGGGCACCGCCCCGGGCGCGGTGGTCGCGGTGGGGGAACCCGGCACCGACGAGTACGCCCTGCTCGACGGCCGCCCGCTGCTCGACGGCCGCCCCGCGGCCTACGTCTGCCGCCACTTCGTGTGCGCCGCGCCGACCGCGGACCCGGAGGCCCTGGCGGAGCAACTGGGCACCCGCTGAGGCCTCGCGGCGCGCCGTCCCCCTGCGGGCGGTCCGTCGCGGACACCGTTCGCGCCACGGGCTAACGGCAGAGGTTGGCCGCGAGCAGTTCCAGTGAGCGGTCGAGGACGGCGGCGAGGTCGGCGGTGCCGTCCGAGTCGAGCCAGTGGAAGACGGCCTCGGACCAGGCTCCGGTCAGCGCCCCGACGACGACCCGGATCTCGAGGTCGTCGGCCGGGCGCCCGAGGCGCTCGGCGGTGACGGAGGCCAGCAGCCGGCTGGACTCCTGGATGTTCTCGCCCATGCGGGCGCGGACTGCGGGCACCGAGCGCACCAGGCGCAGCCGTTGCCGCATCTCCTCGAACTCGTCCTCGTCGGCGGGCATCGCGCGCAGCGGGCCGAGCAGGGCGTGCCGCAGCGAGGCGACGATGGGCTCGTGGGCCGGGCGGGCGCGCAGTGCGGCCACGATGACGGGGTTGCACCCGTCGGCGAGGACGATGTCCTCCTTGGTGGGGAAGTACCGGAAGACCGTGCTGGCCGAGACCTCGGCCGCGTCCGCGATCTGGTCGACGGTGGTGCCGTCGTACCCCTGCGCCTCGAAGAGCCGGTGGGCCGCCCGGCGGATGGCCCACCGGGTCCGGATCTTCTTGCGCTCGCGCAGGCCCGGTCTGGTCGGTACGGTCACGCCGGTCATTGTCGTGCATCGGCTGGGGCGGGGCCATCCGCGCGGTGCCGGAGCGGAATGCGGCAGTCACCGTCAAATGGCAGTGGCTCTCAAAGAGGAGTGGTCGTTCACCCCGGGCACGCGAAGGGCCCCGCGGACCGCCGTCGCGGTCCTCGGGGCCCCGGGCCTTCGCGGAGGGCTACGCGTGGTTGTAGGCCACCAGCGAGATCCCCACGTAGTGGACGATGAACGCGGCCAGCGTGAACGAGTGGAAGACCTCGTGGAAGCCGAAGAAGCGCGGTGAGGGGTTGGGGCGCTTGGTCCCGTAGATCACCGCTCCGACGCTGTACAGCAGGCCGCCCACGACGATCAGGACGAGCACCGCGATGCCGCCCTTCCGCATGAAGTCGGGCAGGAAGAACACCGCCGCCCAGCCGAGCGCGATGTAGCACGGGGTGTAGAGCCAGCGCGGCGCGCCCACCCAGAAGACCCGGAAGGCGATTCCTGCCAGGGCGCCGGCCCAGACCAGCCAGAGCAGGACCTCCTGCTTGCCGTCCGGCAGCAGCAGGAGCGTGAAGGGCGTGTAGGTCCCCGCGATGATCAGGAAGATGTTCGCGTGGTCCAGTCTGCGCAGCACCGACGAGGCCCGGGGGCCCCAGTCGCCGCGGTGGTAGAGCGCGCTCACACCGAAGAGCGCGCAGGCGGTGAGCGTGAACACCGCGCAGGCGATCCGCCCGCGGGTGCTCTCGGCGAAGGCGGTCAGGACGACCCCCGCGACGAGGACGGCGGGGAACATCCCGGCATGGAGCCACCCCCTCAGCTTGGGCTTCAAGGGGGCGGCGGCGGATGCGAGTTCTTCAAGGGCGGCGGGCACAACGGGAGTCTCGTCCACGGAGCTCATGAAATCAATGCTACCTACGGTTGCGTAGGTTACCGATCCGTAGTAGGCGGTGTCGCCCGGCGTTGGGAGTGGCGATGCTCACCCCACGCGCCCTGGACAGATCGCGTTTCCTGTCCTGATACTCATATGAGTGCGGACGGCACCGGATGAGCATCCCACGACAGCAGCATCCGGGTCGCAGCCCCCAAGGGGCCGACAACAACACCCTCGGAATCTGACGCCAGGTGAGTGCACACCGGGCGGAACGGAGCGATCGTGGCGCGCGTCAAAGCGGCTCCCACCAATCACCAGGAACTGATCGCATGGGTCGGCGAGGTCGCCGAGCTGACCCAGCCGGACGAGATCGTGTGGTGCGACGGCTCCGAGGAGGAGTACCAGCGCCTCGCGGACGAGCTCGTCTCGAAGGGCACCTTCAAGAAGCTCGACCCGATCAAGCGCCCCAACTCGTACTACGCCGCCTCCGACCCGACCGACGTCGCTCGTGTCGAGGACCGCACCTTCATCTGCTCCGAGGAGGAGCAGGACGCCGGCCCGACCAACCACTGGAAGGCCCCCGCCGAGATGCGGGAGATCTTCAGCGGCGAGAACGGACTCTTCCGCGGTGCCATGCGCGGCCGCACCATGTACGTCGTCCCGTTCTGCATGGGCCCGCTCGGCTCCGAGCTGTCCGCGATCGGCGTGGAGATCACCGACTCCGCGTACGTCGCCACCGCCATGCGGACCATGACGCGCATGGGCCGGGACGTGCTGGACGAGCTCGGCGAGGACGGCTTCTTCGTCAAGGCCGTGCACTCCGTCGGCGCCCCGCTGGAGCCCGGCCAGGAGGACGTCCCGTGGCCGTGCAACTCCACCAAGTACATCTCGCACTTCCCCGAGAGCCGTGAGATCTGGTCCTACGGCTCCGGCTACGGCGGCAACGCCCTGCTGGGCAAGAAGTGCTACGCCCTGCGCATAGCCTCGGTCATGGCCCGCGACGAGGGCTGGCTGGCCGAGCACATGCTGGTCCTCAAGCTCACGCCGCCGCGCGGAGAGGCCAAGTACGTCGCCGCGGCCTTCCCGAGCGCCTGCGGCAAGACCAACCTCGCCATGCTGGAGCCGACCGTCCCCGGCTGGACCGTGGAGACCATCGGCGACGACATCGCCTGGATGCGCTTCGGCGAGGACGGCCGCCTCTACGCGATCAACCCCGAGGCGGGCTTCTTCGGCGTCGCCCCGGGCACCGGCGAGCACACCAACGCCAACGCCATGAAGACCCTGTGGGGCAACTCGGTCTTCACCAACGTCGCCCTCACCGACGACAACGACGTCTGGTGGGAGGGCATGACCGAGGAGCTTCCGGCCCACCTCACGGACTGGAAGGGCAACCCCTGGACCCCGGAGTCCGGGACCCCGGCCGCCCACCCCAACGCCCGCTTCACCGTCCCCGCCGCGCAGTGCCCGACGATCGCGCCGGAGTGGGAGGACCCCAAGGGGGTGCCGATCTCGGCCATCCTCTTCGGCGGCCGCCGCGCCTCGGCCGTGCCGCTGGTGACCGAGTCCTTCGACTGGCAGCACGGAGTCTTCCTCGGCGCCAACGTCGCCTCCGAGAAGACCGCCGCCGCCGAGGGCAAGGTCGGCGAGCTGCGCCGCGACCCCTTCGCGATGCTGCCGTTCTGCGGGTACAACATGGGCGACTACTTCGGCCACTGGGTCGAGCTCGGCCGGCGGCACGACCCGGCCAAGCTGCCGAAGATCTACTACGTGAACTGGTTCCGCAAGGACGCGGACGGCCGGTTCGTGTGGCCGGGCTTCGGTGAGAACAGCCGGGTGCTGAAGTGGATCGTCGAGCGCCTCAACGGCCAGGCCGAGGGCGTCGAGACCCCGATCGGCGTGCTGCCGGCCGAGGGCTCCCTGGACACCGCCGGTCTGGACATCTCCCAGGAGGACCTCGACCTGCTGCTCTCCGTCGACGTCGAGACCTGGCGGCACGAGGCCTCGCTCATCCCGTCCCACCTGGAGACCTTCGGCGACCACACGCCGAAGGAGCTGTGGGACGAGTACCGGGCCCTGGTCGAGCGCCTGGGCTAGCTGGGCCCCGGCCTGTGCCCCACCGGATTCCGGGCGGCCCGGCCCTCCCCGTGCGTGCGGCGCGGGCGGGCGGCCCGGTGGTCCGCACGGCCCGGCCGCGGGGGTCCCCGACCCTGACCGTCGCCCCGCGGGCGGACCGAGCCGACCCTCACACCGAGGGCCGGGACCGGAGGTCACGAACTCCGGTCCCGGCCCTCGGGCGTTCCTAGGCGGCTGCGGCGTGGACCGCGAGGTGGCGCTCGGCGAGCGCCGCGGCCTCCGCGTTCTGGCGTGACTCGGCGACGACCAGCGCCCGGCCGGCGAGCGCGCGCGCCCTCCGGTGCAGGGCCGCCACCAGGGCCGCCTCCGCCCGCCCCCGTCCGGCCGGAGCCGGCGAGAGCCGCAGCGGGGGATGCCCGTGGTGCAGACCCGCCACGGCCTCGGCGAGCTGCTCCGCGGCACGGTCGAGCTCAGGGCAGGGCTCCAGCGCCCGCAGCTCGTCGGTGACGGTCAGCAGCGCGGCGAGGTGTCCGGCGAGCTGGAGGTCCAGCTCCTCGTCACGACTCCGACGCGGAAGGGTGGGCGCCGCCGTCGTATGGACCGATTTGGTGCGGATCGGCTCGTACATGGGTGCACTCCTCCTGCAAACAGGAGTACATCCTACCTTGGACTCAGTCTAAGGAGGGAGCGTTTCGAGGTATCCGTTGCCGACCCGCGCCCGGCTACGGCTGTCCGTAGCCGTCCAGGAAGCGTGCGATCCGGCCCACCGCGTCCGCCAGGTCCTCCTTCGCCGGCAGCGTGACCAGGCGGAAGTGGTCCGGCTCCGGCCAGTTGAAGCCGGTGCCCTGCACCACCAGGATCCGCTCGGCCCGCAGCAGGTCCAGCACCATCTGCTGGTCGTCCTTGACCTTGTAGACCTTCGGGTCCAGCCGCGGGAACGCGTACAGCGCGCCCTTCGGCCGCACGCAGCTGACCCCGGGGATCTGCGTCAGCAGCTCGTACGCCACGTCCCGCTGCTCGGCCAGCCGCCCGCCCGGCAGCACCAGGTCCTTGATCGACTGCCGGCCGCCGAGGGCGGTGGCCACCGCGTGCTGTGCCGGGACGTTCGCGCACAGGCGCATGTTCGCCAGGATCGTCAGGCCCTCGAGGTAGCTGGTCGCGTGCTCCTTCGGGCCGCACACCGCGAGCCAGCCGCTGCGGTAGCCGGCCACCCGGTACGCCTTCGACAGCCCGTTGAAGGTGAGCGTCAGCAGGTCGGGCGCGATCGCCGCGGTCGGGGTGTGGGTCACGCCGTCGTAGAGGATCTTGTCGTAGATCTCGTCCGAGCAGACGATCAGGTTGTGCCGGCGGGCGATGTCGGTCAGCTGCCGCAGCAGCTCGTCGTCGTAGACCGCGCCCGTCGGGTTGTTCGGGTTGATGATCACCAGTGCCTTGGTCCGGTCGGTGATCTTGCGCTCGATGTCGGCGAGGTCGGGGAACCAGTCCGCCTGCTCGTCGCAGCGGTAGTGCACCGGGGTGCCGCCCGACAGCGAGACCGCGGCCGTCCACAGCGGGTAGTCGGGCGCCGGGATCAGCACCTCGTCGCCGTCGTCCAGCAGCGCCTGCATCGACATCTGGATCAGCTCGGAGACGCCGTTGCCGAGGTAGACGTCCTCGACGTCCAGCTCGATGCCCTTGGTCTGGTAGTGCTGCATGACCGCCCGCCGCGCCGGGAGGATGCCCTTGGAGTCGCCGTAGCCGTGCGCGCCGCCGAGGGAGCGGAGCATGTCCTCCAGGATCTCCGGGGGGCACTCGAAACCGAAGGCGGCGGGATTGCCGGTGTTCAGCTTCAGGATGCGGTGACCTGCCGCCTCCAGCCGCATGGCCTCCTCCAGCACCGGGCCGCGGATGTCGTAGCAGACGTTGGAGAGCTTCGTGGACTGGATCACCTGCATGTCCGTGAGCTTACGGCCACGTACCGGGGACCGCCCCGTGTTCTTGGCCACGTATGCGCCGAATGGTGAAGTGGCGCTACCTTCCCCGCCCTTTCTCGTTGCGCACCGAGCGCCCGGCCAGGACGTCCGTCCGGCGGCCGTTCTCGACGACGAACCGCCCGTCGACGAGCACGTGCGGGATGCCGGTGGGCAGCGTGCGCGGCGCCTCGAACGTCGCGCCCGCGGCGACCGTCCCCGCGTCGAAGAGCACCAGGTCCGCGCGGTACCCCTCGCGGACCAGGCCGCGGTCGGACAGGCCCAGCCGCGCCGCCGGACGGCCGGTGAGGTGCGCGACGCACTCCTCCAGGCCGAGCACGCCGAGCTCGCGCACGTAGTGGCCGAGGTAGTGCGGGAACGTGCCGTACGCCCGGGGATGCGGCTTGTCGCCGACGAGCAGACCGTCGCTGCCGCCGGTGTGCACGCGGTGGCGCATGATCGCCCGGACGTTCTCCTCGTGGCCGACGTGCTGGAGGACCGTCGTGCCCAGGCGGTCCGCCAGCAGCAGCCGGCGTGCCGTCGCGAAGTCCGTGAGCCGTTGCCCCACATGGCCCGCCAGGGCGGGCTCGCGCACCCCGGAGACCTCCAGCGTCCGCCACTCCACGGGCACGCCGTGGCAGCCGTCCGAGCCCTCCACCTCCATCGCGAGCCGGATGCGCTCCGCCTGCGCGTCGTCCCGGAGCCGGGCGAGGGTCGCCTCCGGGCCGCCCTCCGTCGCCCAGCTCGGCAGGGTCGCCGCGAGCGTCGTGCAGCCCGGCAGGTAGGGATACGTGTCGAGGGTGATGTCCGACCCGGCCGCGAGCGCCTCGTCCAGCAGCGCGAGCAGTTCGGGCGCGCGGCCCGCGTTCACCCCGAAGTTCATCGTGGCGTGCGCCAGGTGCAGGGCGCAGCCCGCCTCCCGGGTCACGGCGACCATCTCCGCGTAGGCGTCCAGCGCACCGGCCCCGTAACTGCGGTGGTGCGGGCAGTAGTAGCCGCCGTGGGCGGCCACGATCCGGCACAGCTCGGTCAGTTCGGCACCCGAGGCGTACATCCCCGGGGTGTACGTCAGTCCGGACGACATCCCCACGGCGCCCTGCGCCAGCCCCTCGGCGACCAGTTCCCTCATCCGGTCCAGCTCCGCCGGGGTCGCCGGGCGGTCCTCCCACCCGACCGCCAGCATCCGCACGGTGCCCTGCGGGACCAGGTAGGCGGCGTTCACGGCGATGCCCCGGTCCAGGCGGTCCAGGTACTCGCCGACGCTGCGCCAGTCGTACTCCAGGCCCTCGGGGTCGCCGTTCCACCCCGCGAGCTGCTGTCGCAGTCCGGCCAGGGTGCCGTCGTCCACGGGGGCGTACGACAGCCCGTCCTGGCCCAACACCTCCAGGGTCACGCCCTGCGCCGCCTTCGCCTCGTGCGCGGGGTCCGTGAGCAGGGCCAGGTCGCTGTGCGCGTGCATGTCGATGAACCCGGGGGCGAGCACGAGCCCGCGGGCGTCGAGGGTGTGGCGTGCGCCGCGGACCGTTCCGATCTCCGTGATCCGGCCGCCCTCGATGCGGACGTCCGCCTGGTACGCCGGGGTTTCCCCGGTCCCGTCCACGATGCGCGCGCCGCGAATCGCCAAGTCCATGCGGGCCTCTCTCCTGTGTGCGGGCCGGTTGTTCGTGTGCGGGTCGTTTGCGCCTGCGGCGGGCGGTTTCCCGCCGCCCTCCCGTTGCCCCGGTGCGGTCAGTGCGGGTCTGCGCTCTGTTCGTCTGTGGGTCGGTGGCGCGCCGGCGCACGTCCTCAGCGCTCGCGGATTTGCCGGGCTGTTGCGTCACCGGCATCACCGCTCGTCGCTTCCGGGCGCACCCCTGCACACCCCCTCCTGTCGTATGGGCGACTGACGCCGGTGGGGGGTGAGTAAGGCACCTGCGGCACCCCCGGACCGCCTCCTCGCCCGCCCTCCGGCCGTCTCCCGCCCGCCTGCCCTCCCCCGTCCTTGGGCCGGGTCGGCCAGTGCGGGTGAGGAGGGCACTTGCGGCAACCCCTGACTGCTTCATCCCCCCCACCGGGCGTTGGTCGCTCGCCATACGGAGGGGGTGGGGTCGTAGGGGTGGGCGTTCTGGACGCTGACGTGTATTTGTTGTGCGGCAGAGCGGCACCTATCCGGACCGCCCGCCATGCACATAAATATGCGGTACAGAATGCCCACCCCGGAGGCCCCGCCCCCGGCCCACCCAACGAACCCGGCGAGACCCGCACCAACCAACCGGGGCCACGGGCGGGCGGGCGGGAAAAGACCCAACCCCAACGACAAACGACCCGCACACAAGACAACGGCCGTCAGAAGAACGTGCGGACGAAGTCCGTGACGACCCCACCCGCGTCCACGACAGGAACAAGCTGCCACTTGTCGAACGCCGTGCACGGATGCGAAACCCCCAGCCCCACCCAGTCGCCGACCGCCAGGTCCCCCGCCCCGGGGGCGACGTCCACGAACGCGTGCTGGTCGGCGAGCTTCGTGACCGTGAGCCCGGCCGCCGGGACGGTGGACCCGTCGGCGCGGCGCACGACCTGCGGCACCGGGAGGTCGAGGTCGTACGGCGCGTCGCGCTTGCCCGCGTTGAGGAGGGCGAGCCCCGGCTCGGGCCGGGAGAGCACCTGGGTCCACAGCCGGAACGCGGGCTCGAGCGAACCCTCCGCGGGGATGCGGTCGTGGAACGGCGTCAGATCGCGGTAGTGGACGTCGTCGTGGGTGACGTACGCCCCGGACCGCAGGAGCCCGAGCACCGGCAGGGACAGTTCCCCGAGCGTGCCGAACGCGTCCGCCACCGCGTCGAACCACTCGCTGCCGCCCGCACTCACCACGATCTCCCCGGCCCCGGTGAACCGTCCGGCCGCGTCGAAGTCACGGGCCAGCGTGACCAGTTCGCCGAGCCACCCGCGCGGGTCCGGCGCCGCCGCCTCGTAGCCCGCGACGCCGACCAGCCGCAGGTGCCGGGCCGCGGCGACCGCGTCGGCGACGCGCGCAGCCTCCGCGGCTCCCCGCACGCCCGTGCGGCCCGCCTCCGCGCCGAGTTCCACGACGACGTCCACGACCTCCGTGAGGGCCGCGTCCATCAGCTCGACCCCGCGCACGGAGTCCACGTAGCAGATGAAGCGGAACTCCGGGTCGCCGGCCAGCTCGCGGGCGACCCAGCGCAGCGCGGCCGCGTCGACCAGCTCGTTGGCGAGGAAGACGCGCCGCACGCCGAACGCCCGGTAGACCCGCACCTGGTGCGGGGTCGCGGCGGTGATGCCCCACGCGCCGTGGGCGAGCTGGCGGGCGAAGAGCTGCGGGGCCATGGAGGTCTTGCCGTGCGGTGCGAAGGCGAGGCCGTGCCTGCCGGTCCAGTCGGCGAGCTGGGCGAGGTTGTGCTCCAGGGCGGGCTCGGAGAGCGTCAGCAGCGGGGTGGTGAAGCCGCCGTCGAAGACGGTGCGGCGCTGGGCGGCGAGTTCGCCGACCGTCAGCCCCTCGGCGTCCGGCGGGAGTCCCTTGAAACGGTGGTCCACCCGCTCCCGGTGCAGCTCGTCGATGCCCGTGACCTGGTCCATCCCGCCTCCGTCCGGCGCCGTTGCAATATGTGCAACGCCCGTTGCGTGCTGTGTTTCCCGCTGTCTAACATCCCGGCCAGCACCGGGTCAACGGTGCGCGGAGAGGAGCGGACGTGACCGGGACCGTGGCCGTGGACGTCGTGTGCGTGGGCGAGTCCATGGTCACCTTCGTCCCCTCCCTGCCGGGGCAACGCCTCGCCGACGCGGCCGCCTTCGACCGCGGGACGGGCGGCGCGGAGTCCAACGTGGCCTGCGCGCTGGCCCGGCTGGGCCATGCCGTGCGCTGGATCAGCCGGGTGGGGGCCGACCCGTTCGGGGACCACCTGGTGACGACGATCGCGGCGGCCGGCGTCGACGTCTCAGGGGTGCGCCGCGACCCTGACCGCCCGACCGGGGTCTACTTCCGCACCGGCGACGGCGAGATCGCCTACTACCGGGCCGGTTCGGCCGCCACGGCCATGGGCCCGGGGAACGTCGCCCGCCGCGACGCCTGGGCCGGCCGGGTCCTGCACCTGTCCGGCATCACGCCCGCCCTCTCCGCGGGGTGCGCGGAGCTCGTCCACGCGCTCACCGCCCCCGGACCGGCCCGCCCGCTGGTCTCCTTCGACGTCAACCACCGCCCCGCTCTGTGGCGTTCGGCCGACCCGGCGCGAATCGCCCGGCTCGCCGCCCGCTGCGACCTCGTCCTGGTCGGCGAGGACGAGGCCGGGGCCGCCTGGGGCCTGCCGGACGCCGACGCCGTGCGCGAGGCCCTGCCGGGTCCCGCCGTCCTCGTCGTCAAGCAGGGCGGACGCGGGGCCACCGCGTACGAGGGCGGCGCCGACGGGGTGTTCGCGCCCGCGCCGGACGTGCCCGTCGTCGACCTCGTCGGGGCCGGTGACGCCTTCGCCGCGGGCTTCCTGTCGGCGACGCTGCGCGCGCTCCCGCTGCGGGACCGGCTCGCCCGGGGCCACGCCCTGGCCGCCGCGGTGATCGGGGTGCGGGGCGACTCGCTCGCCGCCCTCGGCGACGAGGCATGGGGGAGACTGCGCGCATGAGCCAGACCGTGGACCGCGCGCTGCGCATCCTGCCCCTGCTCGCGGAGGGGCCCGCCAACCTCGAACAGGTCGCCACCCGCCTGGACGTGCACAAGTCCACCGCGCTGCGCCTGCTGCGCACCCTGCACGAGCACGGCATGGTCTACCGCCAGGACGACCAGCGCTACCGCCTCGGCGCCCGGCTGTTCGCCCTCGCCCAGGAGGCGATGGAGAACCTGGACGTCCGCGGTATCGCCCACCCCCATCTGGCCGCCCTGAACGAGCTGACCGGGCACACCGTCCACCTCGCGGTGTACGAGGAGGGCGAGGTCGTCTACATCGACAAGGTGGAGAGCCGCTACCCGGTGCGCATGTACTCGCGGATCGGCAGGCCCGTCGCCATCACCGTGGCGGCCGTGGCGAAACTGCTCCTGGCCGACCTCCCCGAGGCGGAGCGGCGCGCGGTCGTGCAGACCCTGGACTACCCGCGCTACACCCCCCGTTCCACCACCGACGCCGCCGCCCATCTCGCCGAGCTCGCCCGGGTCCGCGAGCAGGGCTGGGCGAGCGACCTCGGCGGCCACGAGGAGTCCATCAACTGCGTCGCCGCGCCGATCCGCGGCGCCGACGGGCGCGTGGCGGCCGCCTGTTCCCTCTCCGCCCCCAATGTGGTCGTCAGCGCGGAGGAGTTGCTGAAGCTGCGTCCGCAGGTCCAGCGCACCGCGGAGGCGATCAGCCGCGAGTACTCCGGAAGACCGAGCGAAGGAACCAGATGAGCGAGAAGACCGCGATCACCCCGGCCGGCCACACCGCCCCGCCGGCCAGGTTCTCCCACGGCGTCCGCAAGGGCGGCATCCTGCAGGTCGCCGGTCAGGTCGGCTTCGGCCCCGCCGTGCCGGGACAGGCACCCGCGCCCGTCGGTCCGGGACTGCGGGAGCAGTCCCTGCAGACCCTGGCCAACGTGCAGGCGGTGCTGGAGGCCGGCGGTTCCTCCTGGGAGGACGTCGTCATGATCCGGGTCTATCTCACCGACACCGCGCACTTCCCCGAGTTCAACGCCCTCTTCGACGAGTTCTTCGCCGGTCTGGAGGGCGCCCCCGCCGCCCGTACGACGGTCTACGTGGGCCTGCCGGCCGGGCTGCTCGTCGAGATCGACGCGCTCGCCGTCCTGGACTGACCCCCGGACCCACCGCGTCCGTCGTCCCACCGCTTCACCCGCACGCCGTCCCGTGGTCCCCCCATGCCCGAAACCCCCCGGGAGCCCTGAGTGAATCCGGAAACCGTCCCCCACACCGGCGGCCTCATAGCCCTGATCCCCGGCACCGCCGGGTTGCTGACCGTGGCCGTCCTCGGCATCGTCCTTCTGCTCCTCCTCATCATCAAGGCGCGGCTGCAGCCGTTCGTCGCCCTGCTCGCCGTCTCCATCGCGGTGGCGCTCGCCGCGGGGCTGAGCGTCACCGAACTCTTCGGCACCGTCCAGCGGTCCACCGCCACCAGCCTCATCGAGACGGGCATGGGCGGCATCCTCGGCCATGTCGCGATCATCATCGGTCTCGGCACGATGCTCGGCGCGATCCTGGAGATCTCCGGAGGCGCCGAGGCCCTCGCCACCCGGCTGCTGGGCGCCTTCGGCGAGCGGCGCGCGCCGCTCGCGATGGGCCTGACCGGTCTGGTCTTCGGCATCCCGGTCTTCTTCGACGTCGGCATCTTCGTGCTGGCGCCACTGGTCTACGCGGCCGCCAAGCGCGGCGGCCGGTCGATCCTGCTCTACTGCCTGCCGCTGCTGGCCGGGCTCTCCATGACGCACGCCTTCCTGCCCCCGCACCCCGGGCCGGTCGCCGCGGCCGCCGTGTTCGAGGTGGACCTCGGCTGGGTGGTGCTCATGGGTGTGGTCTGCGGCGTCCCGGCGGTGCTGGCCGCGTGGGCGTACTCGGCGTGGATCGGGCGGCGCATCTTCGTCCCCGTGCCGCAGGACATGGCCGACGCGGTGGAGGAGGCCCGCGAGGCGGTGCGCGCCGAGGGCGCGCCGTCGCAGGAGCCGGTGTCGGTGCGGATCGTGCTGACCATCATCGGTACGCCCCTGGTGCTGATCCTGCTGGCCACCTTCTCCTCCGTCACGATGGGGGAGGGCACGGCCCGTTCGCTGCTCACCTTCTTCGGCCACCCCTTCGTGGCGCTGACCATCGCCCTGTTCCTGGCGTACTGGCTGCTGGGCATCCGGCGCGGCTGGAGCCGGCGCAGCCTGGAGACGGTGTCCACCGCCTCGCTCAAGCCGATCGGCAACATCCTGCTGGTGGTCGGGGCGGGCGGGGTCTTCGGCGCGGTGCTCAAGGCGAGCGGCATCGCCGACGCGCTGGCACGGGCCTTCGGCGAGGCGGGGCTGCCGGTGATCCTGCTGGCCTGGCTGCTGAGCGTGGCGCTGCGGGTGGCGCAGGGTTCGGCGACGGTCGCGATCGTGACCACGGCGGGCATCGTCCAGCCCGTGCTGGCCTCGGGCCACGCCTCCCAGGCGCACCTGGCGCTGGTCATCGTCGCGATCTCGGCCGGCTCGATCTTCGCCTCGCACGTCAACGACGGCGGCTTCTGGATGGTCGCCAAGTACTTCGGCATCAGCGAGCGCGACACCCTGCGCACATGGACGGTGCTGGAGTCCGTCCTGTCGGTGGCGGGGTTCGCGGTGGCCGGCGCGCTGAGCGTGGTCGTCTAGCCCGGCGCGGCCCAGGGCCGGCGGGACACCGCGCCCCCGGGGGACGGGACCTCTCCCGGGGGCGCGGTGCGTCGGTGACCGGTCCCGCCGGTTACGGCAGCCCGTGCAGGTGGGGGCCGACGGTGTTCGAGAAGGCGTTGCCGTTCGTGGCGTCCCAGTTGGTGGACCAGGTCATCGCGCCGCGCAGCCCCGGCCAGGTCGTCGGGGGCTTGAAGGAGCCGCAGTTGGTGCCCTTGGTCAGGCAGTCCAGCGCGTTGTTGACCACGGCCGGCGACACGTAGCCGCCGCCGGCCGCCCGGGTCGAGGCCGGCAGGCCGATGCCGACCTGGGAGGGGGCGAGACCGCTCTGCAACTGGATGCAGGCCAGCGCGGTGATGAAGTCGACCGTGCCCTGCGCGTACACCTTGCCGTCGCAGCCGTTCATGGTGCCGCTGTTGTAGTACTGGGTGTTGACGACGGTCAGGATGTCCTTGATGTTCAGCGCGGTCTGGAAGTAGCCGAAGGACGTCGACTGCATGTCGATGGTCTGCGGGGCCATCGTGATGACCAGCCCGGAGCCGGCCTTGGCCGACAGCGAGCGCAGCGCCTGCGTCATGTAGGTCGCGTTGATCCCGTTCTCGAGGTCGATGTCGACGCCGTCGAAGCCGTAGGTCTGCATCAGTGAGAAGACGCTGTTGGCGAAGTTGTTCGCCGAGGCGGAGTCGCTGACGCTGATCGTGCCGTTCTGCCCGCCGACGGAGACGACGACCTTCTTGCCGGCCGCCTTCTTGGCCGCGACGTCGGCCTTGAACTGGTTCACCGGGTAGTTGAGGGCCGGGTCGAGCGTGAAGGAGACCGCGCCCGGCGTGGTCGTGGCGTCGGCGAAGCTGACGGCGATGATGTCGTACTGGGCCGGGACCTGCGCGATGGTCTGGACGGTCGCGCCGTTGTTGAAGTTCTGCCAGTAGCCGGTCAGCACGTGCTTGGGCAGCGAGCCACCACCCGTGGGCGTGGGCGTTGGCGTGGGCGTGGGCGTGGGCGTCGGGGTGGGAGTCGGGGTGGGGTCCGTCGGCGTCGGTGTCGGGGTGGGCGTCGCGGTTCCGGGCGCGCCCAGCAGGCTCACGTCGTCGGCGAGGAAGGCGGGCTGGGCGTACCAGCCGTGCACGTAGACCGTGACCGAGGTGGTGCTCGCGCCGGTGGTGAAGCCGGTGGACAGCTGCTGGTACGAGGACGCGGACGGGGTCCAGGTGGAGACCTCGGTCATCCCGCTGCCGGTCGCGCCGAGGTAGACGTAACTGCCCTGGACGAAGGCGCTCAGCCGGTAGGTGGAGTTGGGCCGGACGCTGATCGTCTGCGAGCAGCGCGCGTTGTCCGAGGAGGACGGGGTGGCCTGCAGGGCCTTGCCGCCGCCGTGCACCGGGCCGTTCACGGCGGTGCCACTGGAGGCGGTGCAGGTCCAGCCGGTCAGGCCGCTCTCGAAGCCGCCGTTGGTCACGAGCTCGGGGTCCGCGGCACTGGCGCTGCCGGACGTGGCGACGAGTCCCGCCACCGCGAGGGCCGCGGCGCCGACGGCCGCCGCGGCTCTGAGGGCGGTGCGCCGTGGGCGTGCGTGTTCCACTACTGCCTCCTGGGGGCGAGGAGTTGGGCGGTTACGCGAGTGGCCACTCTGTGTGGACGCAGTTTGGTCCAGACCAATCCCCGGGTCAATACCCCGGTCGGCGTGCGTAGTCCGGCGTCCCGCGGGTACCACCGACTTCATCAACTGTTCGGCGACTTTCCGCACTGCTCCGGCTACGCAGGGATAAGCTCTCCGGGCAGGGACTGGGCGGGAGTTCCGGGAGGTCGCGGGTGTCGAGCGTCATAGCGGTCACGGCGGACGATCTCGCGCTCCCGCTGGAGCAGCACGTGATGCGCACCGCCGCGGCCCTGGAGGCCCACGGCCACCTCGTCGTGCTCGTCCCGCCGGAGCCCACCGATCCGCTGCGCCGCCGCGTCCACACCGTGCGGGCGGCCCTGGAGGCGGACCGGGTGGCGATCGTCCCGGTCGACCTGCCGCCGCTGGCCACCCTGCTTCTGGCCGAGCAGCTGCGCCAGCTCGCCGCCACCGACCTCGGGCCCGGAGTGCTCGCCGGCGCCGCCCGGCTGCTGTCGCACTACCTGCACTCCGGCGCCCTGCTCGGCTCGGTCTCCCGGCTCGACCGGGTGGACGTGCCCGTCGGCGCCCATCTGAAGTCCCTCGTGCCCGGGCGCCACTTCGCCGTCCTCGCGCACCCCGAACCGCATCTGTCCGAGGCGCGGGCCGACGCCGTGCCGGCCGGCCCGGCGTTCCTCACCCAGCTCGCCCTGGCGCAGGGCCACGGCGTGGACGCCGGCTGGGTCACCGGGCCGCTGGCGCGGACCTGGCGGAGCCAGCACGTGCGGGAGGTGCCGCTGCCGGCGGACTCCGCGCGCTGGTGGGGCACCGGCAGGCTCGTCGAGTTCACCGCCTACATCGCCGACGTCGGCGTGCTGTACCAACTGGTCACCTCGGTCCGCCGGGACACCTGCGGCTGGTGCGGCCTGGCCGTCATAGGCGACCGCTGCCTGTTCTGCTCGGCCACGGTGGACGGGCAGCAGCGCGTCCGTCCCCCCGAACGGCCGCGCCAGGTCGTGCACTCGGGCCCCCGCGCGCCCTCGCTGGCACCCAGGGCGTCCCCCGCCCCGCAGGTATCCCCCCCACCAGCACTCGGCACTTGAGCGATAGGGCCCCACCTCTATGAACTCACGTCAGCGTCGCGGCGTCGTCCTCCTCGTGGTCTCCGCGCTCTGCGCGCTCGCCGCCTTCGCCGGGGTCGTCACCGTCATCGGGGACGCCCGCTCCCAGATAGGGCCGAAGGTGACCGCGTACCGGCTGGCCGCGGACGTGCCCGCGTACGAGGCCGTCGGCCGCGCCCAGCTGCAGGTGGTCCGGATGCCCGAGCGCTGGCTGCCCGCCACCGCGGTCCGTGACGTCGGCCAACTCGACGGCAAGATAGCCGCCGTCCCGCTGCACCGCGGCTCCCTGCTGCAGACGGACATGGTCGCCGAGCGGCCCGCGCTGCGGGCCGGCCAGATGGAGATCGCGATCATGATCGACGCGGAGACCGGCGTCGCCGGGAAGATCACCCCGGGGGCGAGGGTCAACATCTTCGCCACCTTCGCACCCCGCAGGGACACCGACCCCGAGGTCTCGAAGATCATCGTCGCCGGCGCCCGGGTCATCGACGTCGGCGAGCTCAAGGCCTTCGACACCGGGAGCGACAACCGCCGCGTCAGCAGCCAGGGCGTCCCCATCACCTTCGCCCTCGACGCCGCCGACGCCCAGCGGGTCGCCTTCGCCGAGTCCTTCGCCCGGCACGTACGCCTCGCCCTCGTCGCCCCGGGGGACGCCACCGCCCCCTCCGAACGCGACCGCACCTACACCCTCGCCCGCGACGGAGCCGCCTCGTGACCGGCGTACGCATCCTGTCGGGCACCCCCGACCCCGACACCGCACGGGCCCTGACCGGGGTCCTCCACCAGCTGCCGGGCGCCGAACCGGGGCCGGCGCTCCCGGACTCCACCACGCTGCTGGACGTCCTCGCGCGGGCCGCCGAGACCGGGGTCGACGAACTGCCCGAGGTCGTCGTCGTCCACGACCGCATCACCCCGATGCCCGCGCTCGAGGTGATCCGCGAGATCGCGCTGCGCTTCCCCGCGGTCGGCGTCATCCTGCTCACCGCCGATCCGAGCCCGGCCGTCCTGTCCGGAGCCATGGACGCCGGCGCGCGCGGCGTCGCCGGGGTGCCGCTGTCGTACGACGAACTCGGCGCCCGCGTCGAGGCGGCCGCCGCCTGGGCGGCCGGCGTACGGCGCCACCTCAGCCCCCGGCAGCCGGCCCTGCCCGCCGTGCCCGGGGGCCGGCTGGTCGCCGTGGCCGGGGCGAAGGGCGGGGTCGGCACCACCGTCGTCGCCGTCCAGCTCGCCCTCGCCGCGCAGGCCGCCGGCAAGTCCACCGCCCTGGTCGACCTCGACCTCCAGGGCGGCGACGTCGCCTCCTACCTCGACGTCCAGTTCCGCCGCTCCGTCGCCGACCTCGCGGACATCGCCGACGTGACCACGCGTGTGCTGCAGGACGCCATGTACGTCCACGAGTCCGGGCCCGCGCTGCTGCTCGCGCCCGGCGAGGGCGAACGCGGCGAGGAGGTCACCGACCGCGCCGCCCGGCACGTGCTGCACGCCCTCCGGCAGCGGTACGAGGTCGTGGTCGTCGACTGCGGCACCCAGATGACCGGCGCCAACGCGGTCGCCGTCGAGACCGCGGACACCGCGCTGCTGGTCACCACGCCCGACGTGGTCGCCGTGCGCGCGGCCAAGCGCATGGTGCGCATGTGGGACCGGCTGCAGATCCGCAAGCCCGAGGACGTCGTCGTCGCCGTCAACCGGCACACCCGCGGCAGCGAGATCCAGCCCTCGCTGATCGCCCGCATCACCGGCACCCGGATCGCCGGCGCCGTGGTCCCCGCCGCCTTCCGGGAACTCCAGGCGGTGGTCGACGCCGGACGGCTCCAGGACCTCGACAACCGTTCCACCGTCAAGCAGGGCGTGTGGACGCTCGCCGCGGAGATCGGTCTCACGGGGCCCGGGCACGCCGTGACACCCCGCAGGGGCCGCCGCGGCCGCGGCGAACAGGGCCAGGTCACCCTGGAGACACTCGGCATGACGCCGCTGATCCTGCTGGTGCTCGTCCTGGTGTGGCAGGCGGTGCTGACCGGGTACACCTTCACCCTCGCCGGCCACGCCGCCGACCGGGCCGCCCGCGCCGCGGCGGTCGGCGAGGACGCCCGGGCGGCGGCCGCCGACGACCTGCCGGGTGCCTGGCGGATCGCGGACTTCGGCACCAGTGACGGCGACGGCATGGTCGGGGTCACCGTGGGGCTGAGGGTCCCCGTCCTCTTCCCCGGCGCCATCGACTTCCCGCTGACCGTCCACGGCCACGCCTCGGCCGTCGACGAAGAGGCGGTCGCACCGTGACGGCCCGGACCCACCGCCGCCTGCGCTCCCGCGACCGCGGCAGCGCCTCCCTGGAGTTCCTGGGAATGCTGCCGATCCTGCTGCTGATCGCCCTTGCGGGGGTGCAACTGGGCCTCGCCGCCTACACCGCCGCCCAGGCCGGTACGGCCGCCCGCGCCGCGGCGCGCATGGCGGCGCTGCACGACCCCCCGGTGAGCGGCTCCGCCGCGGGCACGGAGGCGGTGAGCTCCTGGCTGCGGGACGGTACGCGGGTCGGCACCACCGGCGGCACGGGCGACTCGGTACGGGCGACCGCCACCGTGGAGATCCCGTCGGTGCTCCCGGGCCTCAGCCCCGGCTCCGTCACCCGGACCGCCACGATGCCCAGGGAGGACGACGAAGGGGCCGACGAATGAGCCTGCGCGACCGCATCGCCGCCAACGAGGACACCGCCCCGCAGACGCAGGAGGGTCACCTCGTCGCCGTCTACCGGGCCAAGCTCCTCCAGGAGATCGACCTCGCCGAGATGTCCGCCCTCGCCGCCGCCGAGCGCCGGGTGCGCCTGGAACGCGTCCTCGGCCACATCATCAGCCGCGAGGGCCCGGTGCTCTCCACCAAGGAGCGCACCGGCATCATCCGGCGGGTCGTGGACGAGGCCCTGGGCCTCGGCATCCTCGAACCGCTGCTGGAGGACGCCTCCATCACCGAGATCATGGTCAACGGCCCGGACCGCATCTACATCGAGCGCGCCGGCCGGGTGGAGCCCGTCGCCGCCCGGTTCAGCAGCCCCGAGCAGCTGCTGCAGACCATCGAGCGGATCGTGTCGACCGTCAACCGCCGGGTGGACGAATCCAATCCGATGGTGGACGCCCGCCTGCCCTCCGGCGAGCGCGTCAACGTCATCATCCCGCCGCTGTCGCTGACCGGCCCCGTCCTCACCATCCGCCGCTTCCCCCGCGCGTACGCCCTGCACGAGCTGATCGGCCTCGGCACCCTCGACGAGCACATGCTGATGCTGCTTTCCGCGCTCGTGCGGGCCAAGTTCAACATCATCGTCAGCGGCGGCACCGGCTCGGGCAAGACCACGCTGCTCAACGCGCTGTCCGGGCTCATCCCGGACGGCGAGCGCATCATCACCGTCGAGGACGCGGCCGAACTCCAGCTCCAGCAGGAGCACGTCGTACGCCTGGAGAGCCGGCCTCCCAACGTCGAGGGGCAGGGCCGGATCACCATCCGCGACCTCGTACGGAACTCGCTGCGCATGCGCCCCGACCGGATCATCGTCGGTGAGGTCCGCGGCGGCGAGACCCTCGACATGCTGCAGGCCATGTCGACCGGCCACGACGGCTCGCTGGCCACCGTGCACGCCAACTCGGCCGAGGACGCGGTGCTCAGGCTGCAGACGCTGGCCTCGATGTCGGAGGTGAAGATCCCCTTCGAGGCGCTGCGCGACCAGATCAACAGCGCCGTCGACGTCATCGTCCAGCTGCGCCGCGACGTCGACGGCACCCGCCGGATCTCCGAGATCGCCGTGCTGTCCTCACGCGGCCGCGACACCTTCCGGCTGACCACCGCGACCCGCTTCCGCGCCGAGCCGATGGGGCCCGACCGGATCGTGCGGGGCTGGTTCCACCACCAGCCCGTACCGCGGGAACTGGCCGAACGCTTCCACCTGGCCGGCGAGTCCGTGCCGGCGGCGTTCGGGATCGGCGAGACCGAGCTGGAGCTGTCGAGCAGGGAGGCGAAGTGAACACGCCAACGATGGCCCTGGTCGTGCTCGGCGTGACCGGCCTCGCGCTGGTACTGGGCGTCTGGGGCCTGCACGCCTGGAGCGGCGGCCGCGCCGACCGCGCCGCGCTCGTCGACCGGCTGGCCGACGTCCCGGCCGCGGAGCGGCGCGCCGTTCCCTTCGCCGGCCTGGACCGGCGGGTCCGGGGCACCGCTTGGGGCCGCCGGCTGGCCGCGCGGCTCGCCGCCACCGGCACCAACCTGACGCCGGGGCAGTTCACCGCGGCCGCCCTCGGGGTGGTCGCAGGCGCCTGGCTGGTCGCCGACGTCGTGCTGGCGCCGTTCTTCGGACCGATCGCCGCGCTCCTGGCGGCCTGGGCGGTCAGCTCCTTCCTCGGCTGGCGGCGGCGAGTGCGCACCGAGCGCTTCATCGCCCAGCTGCCCGAACTCGCCCGCGTCCTGGCCAACGCCACCCAGGCCGGGCTCGCCCTGCGCACCGCGATCGGCATGGCCGCGGAGGAACTGGAGGCCCCGGCCGGCGAGGAACTGCGGAAGGTCGCCGACGCCATGACGCTCGGCCACTCCATCGAGGACGCCATGGCCGAACTGCAGGAGCGGCTGCCCAGCCGGGAACTGGTGGTGCTGGTCACCACGCTCGTCCTGTCGTCCAGGGCCGGCGGCTCGGTGGTGGAGTCGCTGCGCAACCTCACGGTGACCCTGGAGGAGCGCAAGGAGACCCGGCGCGAGATCCGCACCCAGATGTCCCAGGTCACGGTCACCGCGTACGCCGTCCCGGTCATCGGCGTCGGCTCGCTGCTGCTGCTCGACCGGATCATGCCGGGCTCACTGGGCGCGATGACCGGGTCCGGGGCCGGACGGATCGCCGTCCTCGTCGCCCTGGGCCTTTACGCCGTCGGCTTCGCGCTCATCCGCCGCATGTCGCGGATCGACGTGTGAGGGGGGTGGGAGAGCGTTGATCACCTTCGCGCTGGCCGCCGTCGGCGCCCTCGGAGTGGTGGGAGTCTGCTACGGCATCGGCATCTACCGCTCCGAGGTCAAGCTGCCCAGCGACCTCCAACTGGCCCTGGAGGTCGGGCGGACCCGCACCACCAAGGTCGGCAACGCCGTCGACCGCCTCGGGATGCGCTGGGCGCCCCTGGTGCTGCGCCTCATGGGCCCCGCCCGGGTCAACCGGATCCGCACCCGCATCGACCACGCGGGCCACCCCTACGGCCTCACCGTCGACCGCTACGCAGCCCGCCGCGCCGTCTACGGCGCCCTCGGCGCCCTGGCGGCGCTGGTGCTCCTCCGGGCGGGCCACTGGTTCGTCGCCCTCCTGATGGTCGCCTACGGCCTGGGCTGGACGGACCTCGGCATCCGGCTCGCCGTCCGCAGGCGGCGCGACGAGATCGAGCGCACGCTCCCGGACTTCCTCGACGTCCTCGCCGTGGTGGTGAGCGCCGGCCTCGGCTTCCGCCAGGCCCTCGAACGCGTCGCCTCCGTCTACAAGGGCCCCTGGAGCGACGAGATCCGCATCGCCCTGCGCCAGATGGACGTCGGCGTCAGCCGCCGTGACGCCTTCGACCAGCTGCGCAGGCGCAACGGCAGCGAGCAGGTGGGGCAGTTCGTCACGGCCCTGCAGCAGGGCGAGGAACTGGGCGCGCCCATCGCCCGCACGCTGCTCCAGATCGCCACGGACATGCGGCGCACCGAGGCCCAGAACGCCCGCCGCCGCGCGGCCCGCACGGTGCCGCGCGCGACCGGTGTGGTCACCACGCTCCTCGTCCCCGCCACGATGATCCTGCTGATGACGGGCACGATCCTCGGGTCGCGCATCAACTTCGGCGACCTGTTGGGGTGATGGGGGTGACGGGGCCGTGAACGCATGTTCGGTGCGGGTGATGGGTAGTGACGGGAGCCGCCATATTGGGTGCGGAGCCCGGGGTTGCGGTGTACATTTGCAATCGCAACCACATTTGCACCTGCAATCAGGCACGGATCGCAGCGGGTTGACCCGATGGGAGGCGGTGCGCCGTGGACCTCACCGGCACCGCGATCGCCCGCGGCGATAGCCAGATCCCGGCCGACGCAAGGGGCGCGGCCGGCGCACGTCTCGTGACTACGGTTTGGGGCACGGAAGATGAGCAGGTGGGTTGTGAAGCGACTGACCGCGCTGCGCACGCGCATGCGCGTCCGCGGCGACTCGGGGCAGACGTCGTTCGAGTACCTGGGCATCGCGGTGGTGATCGCGGTCATCATCGGTGTGCTGGCGGGGACGACGGACATCGGCGACGCCGTGCTCGAGGGAATCCTCGACAAGATCTCGGACATCGTCGACGCCGGCTGACCGGGCGGGGGCGAGGTGACGGCGGCCAGACCCTCGGCATCTACATCGTGGCCGTCGGCGCTCTGTTCTTCCTCGCTTTCGCCTACTTCGCCGTCGGTCAGGCCGTCTCCGCGCGCAACACGGCGCAGACGGCGGCCGATGCATCGGCCCTCGCGGCAGCGAGAGAGGTTCGTGACAGCGTCCGTGAGCCGTTCCGCGACGCGTTGGAGGCGGGAGATCTCGACCGCATCGAGGAACTCCTGGCCCTGAACGGGATGACGGGCGGCAACGCCTGCGGGGCGGCGCAGGATTACGCCGTCCAGAACGGCGCGGAGGTCAACGAGTGCGATGTGAACGGCCCGTCCGGCGCCACGATCGCCCTCCGAACCTCCGGCACCGTGGGTAAGTCCGTCGTCCGGGGAACCGAGACGATGCGGGCGCACGCGACTGCGACGGCCGTTGTCGACAGCCGTTGCCGTGTCGATGGGAAGGACGGCGACAAGATCATGTTCATCTGCGACGGCGACCCGCTGACCGTGGACCCGACGGCCGACGACTTCGACCTGAACCTGGCGGAGTTCTACTTCGTCCATCTCAGCGAGTGAGGAACGGGGGACCGATGCGTATCCAGATGCAGGGCCCGGCCGTGGTCGCCGTGGCTCTTGCCGCGGTCCTGGTGGGCTGCAGTGGCGGAGGCGACGACGGGAAAGCCGGGGCCTCGCCGTCCGTGAGGACGGGCACGCCGGGGAGCCCTGGGAAATCGAGTCCGGCGGCGTCCGACGCGCCGACGCAGGTACTCGCCCAGATGAAGGGCGCGAAGGACATAACCGTCACGATCAACGAGGCGACCCGGGACCCGGGCGGCTTCGTCACGGTCAAGGGCGCCATCACCAACAACGGTGACGAGACGTTCAACGCCGCGACTTGGCGCGGCGACGAGCTCGCGGTCGCCAAGTCCGGAGCGTCCGTGGCCGGTGCCGTCCTGGTCGACTCGGTCGGCAAGAAGCGCTACTACGTGCTCCGTGACACCGACGGCATCTGCCTCTGCACGACCAAGCTGATCGGTATCCGGCCCGAGGAGACAAGGCCGTTCTTCGCGCAATTCCCGGCACCGCCGGAAGGCACCACCGAGGTGGAGTTCCAGCTGCCGACGATGCCCCCGGCCAAGATCACGATCGCGGAGGGGTGAGCCGTGCCGCGTCCCCGCCCGCACCCCCGCCCCGGTGTCGCGGCCGTGCTCGGCCTCGCGCTCGTGCTCACGCCGCTGACCGCCGCGACCGCGCGGGCGGACGACGACCCGACGGCGCAGCCCACCCCGTCCGCGCCCGTGAAGGTGGACGCGGACGACCCGGACCTGCAGCTGCCCGAAGGGGCCACGCTGGCGCCGCCCAAGGTGCTGGACGTCGTCTCCGTGACGGACGCGTCGTCCTCCGAGAACGCTTCCGCCGACGACGGTGAGGAGCGGCACGAGGAGTCGAACTCCTCGGTCACCTACGCCCTCCAGTCGGACGTCCTGTTCGGCAAGGACAGTGCCAAGCTGAACGCCGCGGCCACCACCCGGCTCAAGGCCATCGCGGCCGACATCGATGCCAAGGGCGTCACGCAGCCCATCCGCGTCTTCGGCTTCACGGACGACCTGGGCTCGTACGAGCACGGCAAGGTGCTGTCCAAGAAGCGGGCGGACGCCGTCTACAAGATCCTCGCGGAGGAGCTCGGTTCGCTCGGCGGCTCCGGGCACTCGTTCCAGGTGCGGGGGTACAGCGAGGACTACCCGATCGCCGACAACTCCACCGAGGCGGGCCGCAAGCAGAACCGCCGCGTGGAGATCACGTTCCGGCCGTCGTAGCGCCGCCGGCCAGCAGCTTCACCAGGGCGCCGACGACGTGGGGCCAGCCCTCGCCCATGCCCTCGAGGGCGGTCCTGCCGAGCGGGGAGCCGAGGTCGAAGCCCTCGTGCGTGAGGAGGAGGCGCGTGCCGGTGCCCTCCGGCTCCAGGCGCCAGGTGACGGTGGTGTCGAGGGTGCCCTCGGCGAAGCTGTAGCGCAGCAGGCGTTCGGGTTCGACGGCGAGGACCTCGCAGGGCTGCAGGCCCCAGTGGCCCATGTCGAGGGTGAAGCGGTGGCCGACCACCGGGCGCACGTCGCCGGCCGCCCACCACCGTGCGTGCAGTGCGGGGTCGGTGAGCGCCTGCCAGACGGTGGCGGGGGAGTGCGGCAGGAACTGGTCGAGGTGGATCACGCCGGGTCCGGGGGTCGTCATGTCGGGTCTTCCTTGGTCGGTCGTTCGTCGAGGAGCTCGCGCAGCGAGCGGAGCCGTGCGCGCCAGTAGTGCTCGAAGGGGTGCAGCCACTCGCCGACCTCGGAGAGCGGCTCCGGTTCCAGGTGGTAGAACCGCTGCCGACCGCGGGGTTCCTCGCGGACGAGGCCGGCCTGGCGGAGCACCTGGAGGTGCTCGGAGACCGCGGGCCGGCTCAGCTCGAAGCGGCCGGCGAGGTCGTTGACCGCGCGCGGACCGTCCCGCAGGGATTCGAGCAGCCGGCGCCGTACGGGGTTGGCGAGTGCGCTGAAGACGTCGGTGGCCACGCCCGGCACGATACGTCGGAAAATTCCGACGCGTCAATGACACGCCGGGTCGCGGTCAACCGAACACCTCACCTGCACGGGTAGGGCGTGGCGGCAGGGCCCCCGAATTCCACGCCGAGGGGCCGGTGCGCTCCGTGACGGAGCGTATGCGGTGCGGATGTGGCGCGGGCGGACGAGTGGCACTATTCCCGGCCATTCGGTCTAATCGCCCACCTTTCGCGCAACTTCTCCGGGGGAACCTTCACATCTCCCTCATGACCTTGGACCGGGAGAGCGGTTCCGGCGCGGTACCTTGGAATCCCCCCCCTCGGGCCGGTCCGCTCTCCCCCCCTGCGGACCGGCCCGTCTTCTTTCTCCGGCTCTCATTCCGCCAGGAAGGGCCGCACGCACGCCAGGAACAGGTCCGGCCGCTCGTTGTACGCCTCGTGCGCCGCGGGCAGGGCCGCGTACGTCGCGCCGGGCGGCAGCGAACGGCGGGCCCGGCGGCCGTCGGTGAGCACGGGGAGCAGCGGATCGCGGCGGCCCCAGAGCAACAGGACGGGCGGGACGAGCCCCGGCAGGACGGCGGTCAGCCCGAACCCGGGCGCGGCGAAGGCGCGCCACAGCGCGCAGTGCACCGCGAGCCGCCTCGCGTCGGCACGGACCCCGCGCGCGCGTTCGTACGTGGCACGGGCGCTGTTCGTGCGGAGCCGGCCCAGGTAGCCGCGGGCCAGCGGGGCGACCAGGCGCCCGGCGCGGGAAGGGCGTCCCATCACGGCACGGCAGAACCATCGGGTCACGGCGGTGAGCCGGGTGAAACCGGCCGGGTCGACCAGGACGATCCCGGCCACCTGCGCAGGCCGGCGCTCCGCCAGCCGTACGGCGACCCAGCCGCCCACGCTGCTTCCGACGACGTGGACGCGCGGCGCGCCGCCCCGCGCGATGGCGTCGAGGGCGCGCTCCGCCACGTCCACCAGGCCCTCGGGGGTGACCGAGTGCGGGGCGGTGGCGGTGGAGCGGCCGTAGCCGGGCCAGTCGAGGGCGAAGACCTCGCGTTCCGCGGCGAGCCCGGCCGCGACGGCGCCGTAGTCCCGGCTGTCGCCGGGATTGGCGTGCAGCAGCAGCACGGGTGTGCGCGGGGTGCCGGTGGCCGGGGTGCCGAGGCGGTGCAGGGCGACGTCGCCCAGCGCGGTGGCGAGGACGGTGTGGCCCATGGCGGGAGCGTAGTGCCGGCGCGGCCCCGCCGACCCGCCCTCCGGGGAAGCCGGCCGGGCGGGCTTCGGCAACCCTTCCCGGCGGGAACCGCCCGGGCGCGCCGGGTGTCTCCGTACGACAACGGGGGCGTGCGCCCCCTCGCAGTGACGGGGGATGTCGATGGACGCTGCGATACCGGTGGTCTTCACCTCGGTGGCCGTGCTGATCACGCTCGTACCGCTGGCGGTCGCGGTGCGCGCCGGCCGCCGCCTGCTGTGGATACGACGGGCCGTGCACGGCGGGCTGCGCGCCGAGGGACGCTGCGTACGGGTGTACACGACCGTGGGGTCGACGGGCGAGGGCCCGACCCGCTCGCGGCAGCACTTCGTCTTCGAGTTCCGCACCGCCGACGGGCGCGACGTGCGCTTCGAGGACCCGGGAGCGCCGGGCACGACGATCGAGGGCGACCGGCTGACGGTCGCCTACGTCCCCGGAGCGCTGGAGCGCGCGCTGGTCGTTCCGGCCGGCTACCGGGTGCCGTACGGCCAACTCGCCCTGACGTTCGCCTTCCTGGGGGTCTTCGTCGCCGTGGGCATCCTGCTGGCCGTCGGGGGCGTGCAGTTCGCCGACGCCTTCGGCAGCGAGGGCTTCTAGGCCCCGGACACCGCCGAAGCCCTCGGTGCCTGCCGCGCCGGACGGCGCGCGGGCAGGACATGGGGTGTCTCACGCCCGCGTCTGCACGGTCAGCGTCGTACCCGGCACCAGGCCCCAGGACGCCATCGCACCCGCCTCCGCCTCCAGGACGTGGCGCGCACGCAGCCGCGGGCGGCCCAGCCGGCCGGGCGGCATGGTGCGGATGGCGAGCACCCGCAGCCGGCGGTCGAGGTAGGCGACGTCGATCGCGAAGCGCATGCCCAGGGTGTGCACGCTCGCGGCGGGGGTGAGCAAGAGTGCCCCGGTGATCCCGGTGCGGCCCAGCAGCCCCCGGGTGCGGGCCCGGTAGGAGGCCGCGATCTCCAGCGGCATCCCCGCGCTGTCGGCGGTCCCGCCCCCGGCGAGGCGCAGCAGGCCGGTCCCGTCGCGGCGGAGGTCACCCATGCGGCTCACGTCCCTTCGCGTGGTGCGCCCGTGTACGGTCGGGCCCGATGCATGTCTATCCGATCGCCGCTGCCGTCGTGTGGGGAACCGTCGTGGGCCTCGCCCTGCCGCGGCCGGCGTACCGGCTCTCCGTCCCGCCGGAGCAGCCCCGGCGGACCCGGTGTCCGGCGGAGCTGCCCTACCCGGCCGGGTGGCGGGGCTGGGCCGGGCCGGTGCGCAACGCCGGGAGGCCGGCGTCCGGTTGGCGCTCCGCGCTGCTCACCGCCGGGATCTGCGCGGCGGTGGCGGCGGGCACCGGACCGCGGCCCGAGCTGACGGTGTGGCTGCTGCTCGTCCCGCTCGGAGTGCTGCTCGCCCGGGTCGACCTGACGGTGCTGCGGCTGCCGGACGTGCTGACGCTGCCCGCCGCCGCGGGGACGGCGGTGCTGCTGGGGGCGGCCGCGCTGCTCCCGGGCCACGGGGGTTCCTGGCCCCGGGCGCTGCTGGGCGCGGTCGCGCTGGGGCTGTTCTACCTCGTCCTGCACCTGGTCAACCCGGACGGCATGGGCTTCGGCGACGTCAAACTCGCTCCCACCGCGGGCATGGTCCTCGCCTGGTACGGGTGGGGGACGCTCGCCGCCGGGACCTTCGCGGCCTTCGCGCTGGGCGCGGTCACGGGCCTGGTGCTGCTGGCGGCCCGCCGTGCCGGGCGCCGAACGCCGCTGCCCTTCGGGCCGTTCATCCTGGCCGGCGCCCTGGCCGGACCGCTGCTGCCGTCCTGACCAGGGCGCCCGCCGATGTCACGCGTCGCTGCTGCGGGACCAGAGGTTGACGCCCGACTCGAGGGCGTACTCGTCGATCTCGGCGAGCTCCTCGGCCGTCAGCGGGGCGGCGCCCACCGCCGCGACGTTGGCCTCCAGCTGGGCGACGCTCGACGCCCCGATGAGCGCGGAGGTGATCCGCCTGTCGCGCAGCACCCAGCTCAGCGCGAGCTGCGCCAGCGACTGGCCGCGCCGGGCGGCGATGTCGTTGAGGCCGCGCAGCCTCCGCACGACCTCGTCGGTGATCAGGGTGGGGTCGAGGGACTTGCCCTGGGCGGCCCGGGAGCCCTCCGGGATGCCGTTCAGGTACTTGTCCGTCAGGAGGCCCTGGGCCAGGGGGACGAAGGGGATGCAGCCCATGCCCTCCTCGTCCAGGACGTCCAGCAGCCCGTCGTCCTCGACCCAGCGGTTGATCATCGAGTACGAGGGCTGGTGGATCAGCGCCGGCACGCCCATCTGGCGCAGCAGACCGGCGGCCTCGCGGGTGCGCTGCGCGCTGTACGAGGAGATGCCGACGTAGAGCGCCTTGCCCTGGTGGACGGCGGACGCGAGGGCGCCCATCGTCTCCTCCAGCGGGGTGTCGGGGTCGAAGCGGTGCGAGTAGAAGATGTCGACGTAGTCCAGGCCCATGCGGCCCAGGGACTGGTCGAGGGAGGAGAGCAGGTACTTCCGGCTGCCCCACTCGCCGTACGGGCCGGGCCACATGTCGTAGCCCGCCTTGGTCGAGATGACCAGCTCGTCGCGGTAGGGACGGAAGTCCTGGGCGAGGACGGTCCCGAAGTTGCTCTCGGCGGAACCGTAGGGCGGGCCGTAGTTGTTGGCCAGGTCGAAGTGGGTGACGCCGAGGTCGAAGGCGCGGCGCAGGATGGCGCGTTGCGAGTCGAGGGTGCGGTCGTCGCCGAAGTTGTGCCAGAGCCCGAGGGAGATCTCGGGGAGCTTCAGTCCGCTGCGGCCGGTACGGCGGTACGCCATCGCGTCGTAGCGCTCGTCGGCGGCGCGGTAGAGAGAACGAATATCCACAGAAGCGGTCCTATCACGACGGTGGTCCACAGCCTCGCACCCGGTTCGGCGGCCCGTGGAGAGGCGCAGTAGGGTGGCGAGGGGGTGACGACCGCAGGAGGGGCCCGCCAATGAATCTGCGCGACCTGGTACGTCTCAGGTTGACCGACCTGTACGCCCACCGTGTGGAGCGCCGGCTCGACCTGTCGCAGGGCCCCAAGCACATCGGCGTCATCCTGGACGGCAACCGGCGCTGGGCCAAGGCCGCCGCCCGGACGACCGAGCAGGGCCACCGGGCCGGCGCGGACAAGATCACCGAGGTGCTCGGCTGGTCCGAGGAGACCGGTGTCGAGGTCGTCACGCTGTGGCTGCTCTCCACGGACAACCTGGACCGCCCGGCGGAGGAACTCGTCCCGCTGCTCGGCATCATCGAGGACGCGGTCCGCGGCCTCGCCGCGACCGGCCGCTGGCGCGTCCACCACGTCGGCGCGCGGGATCTGCTGCCGGCCCGCACCCAGTCCGTCCTGAAGGAGGCCGAACAGGCCACGGAGGGCGTCGAGGGCATACTCGTCAACGTCGCCGTGGGCTACGGCGGCCGCCAGGAGATCGCCGACGCGGTCCGCTCCCTGCTCCACGAGCACGCCGGCCGCGGCACCTCCATCGAGGACCTCGCGGAGATCCTCGACATCGACCACATCGCGGAGCACCTCTACACCCGCGGCCAGCCCGACCCCGACCTCGTCATCCGCACCTCCGGCGAACAGCGCCTGTCGGGCTTCATGCTGTGGCAGAGCGCGCATTCGGAGTACTACTTCTGCGAGGTGTTCTGGCCGGCGTTCCGTCGGGTGGACTTCCTGCGGGCGTTGCGTGACTACGCGGCGCGGCACCGGCGGTACGGGGCCTGAGCCCGGACCCCGGCTCCCGGGGTCACCCGGACGGCGGTACCGGGGAGAGATGCGCCACACCCGGACCGCGGCGAACGGCGGAGGGCGCGGTGGCCGGATTACGTCCCGGCGAAGGGGGCGGGAACGCCCGGCGACGGGGCGGCAAGGGTAGGGCCCGGGCCAACACCTGTCATATGCAGTCGCATAGGCCTCCACTTTCGAGGGAATAGACCCGTCAGACCGACATCCGGCCCATGGATGTCGGACAGAAGCGGACGGCACCTGGCCCGTCCGCCCGGGAGGCCCTTTGCTCACGGACGTGCCGTTGTCAACCCTTGACTCAGACGGCATTGACCGCGTCGACTCGAAGGGTCGTGGTCCGGCCCCTCTGGTCGGTCCCGGCCCTGTCCCGCGCGACGCCGTCGCACCCGCACCTCTTCCGAGGGGGTTCGTCCACACGTGGTGACCAGCAAGAATCGCCGTGAGCACGACCGGCGCACTTACGTACTCGACACCAGCGTGCTGCTTGCCGACCCGCATGCCCTCCTCCGCTTCGACGAGCACGAGGTGGTCCTGCCGGTCGTGGTGGTGACCGAGTTGGAAGCCAAGCGCCACCACCCCGAGCTCGGCTACTTCGCCCGCCAGGCGTTGCGGCTGCTCGACGAGTACCGGATCCGGTACGGGCGGCTGGACGCACCCATCCCGATCGGCGAGCTGGGCGGCACCCTGCGCGTCGAACTGAACCACTCGGACCCGGGCGTGCTGCCGGCGGGGTTCCGCCTGGGCGACAACGACTCGCGGATCCTCGCGGTGGCCCGGAACCTCCAGGCCGAGGGGTACGACGTCACCGTCGTGTCCAAGGACCTGCCGCTGCGCGTCAAGGCCTCCTCCGTCGGCCTGCTGGCCGAGGAGTACCGGGCCGAGCTGGCGATCACCTCCGGGTGGACCGGCATGCACGAGCTGCAGGTCGCGGCCCAGGAGGTGGACGAGCTCTTCCAGTCGGAGACCGTCGACCTGCCCGACGTGGCCGGACTGCCGGTGCACACCGGCCTGGTCCTGCAGTCCGAGCGCGGCAAGGCGCTCGGCCGGGTGACGGCCGACGGCCGGGTCCGGCTGGTGCGCGGCGACCGGGAGGCCTTCGGCATCCACGGCCGCAGTGCCGAGCAGCGGATCGCGCTGGACCTGCTGCTCGACCCGGACGTCGGCATCGTGTCGATGGGCGGCCGGGCCGGCACCGGCAAGTCGGCGCTGGCGCTGTGCGCGGGGCTGGAGGCGGTGCTGGAGCGTCAGCAGCACCAGAAGGTCATGGTCTTCCGGCCGCTGTACGCCGTGGGCGGCCAGGAGCTCGGCTACCTGCCGGGCTCGGAGGCCGAGAAGATGAGCCCCTGGGCCCAGGCGGTCTTCGACACCCTGGGCGCGGTGACGTCGAAGGAGGTCATCGAGGAGGTCGTGGCGCGCGGCATGCTGGAGGTCCTGCCCCTCACGCACATCCGGGGCCGCTCCCTGCACGACGCCTTCGTGATCGTCGACGAGGCGCAGTCCCTGGAGCGCAACGTCCTGCTGACCGTGTTGTCCCGTATCGGGCAGAATTCCCGGGTCGTCCTGACCCATGACGTCGCCCAGCGCGACAACCTGAGGGTGGGTCGGTACGACGGAGTGGTCGCCGTCGTCGAGAAGCTCAAGGGCCACCCGCTGTTCGCCCACATCACCCTGACCCGCTCCGAGCGCTCGCCGATCGCCGCGCTCGTGACGGAGATGCTGGAGGACGGCCGGGCGTAACAGGCGAGTTCGACCCCCCGCCAGGCTGCTGCGCCGCAAGGGCGCAGCAGCCTAGCGCTGTCCGCGGAGGCTACGGATGCGTAACGGAAATTTCCGTGGCCCGCGTGGCGTGTGAGCTTTGACACGCAACGGGGAATTGCGTGGACGCGTCCGCCTGCGGCAGGCTGTCGGTTCTGTCAGGCCCCCGCCCTCGGCACACCCGTACCCGCAAACGTACGGAACCTCAGAACTGAACAGCGTTCGCCGTGGGCCGCCCGAGCTGAATCTGCGGACTCCCGCCCCACCGGGGGGAGCCCCACCGGGCCAGTGCTTCCGTGACCGGTGCGGTAGGAGCCAGTGCGAAGGGGCACGATCGCGTCCGTGAGGTCACCAAGCGGGCGACGCTGGAAGGAAACCGTGTGAGCCGGATCTCGGTCCGGGGATTCGCGGTGGCTTCGGCCACTGCGGTCACCACTGTGGGCGCCGTCGTCGGTGTCGCCTCCGGCAGCGAGGGTGCCGTACAGCCCGTCGCCGCCGCCGATGCGACCACCGTCCTCGCGGACATACCCGCTGGACAGCAGGTTCAGCAGGCTTCCCTGACGCAGCAGGTGCAGGCGCAGTCCGACGCCGCCGACGCCAGCGCCAAGAAGGCCGCGGAGGAGTCGGCGCGCAAGCAGGCCGCCAAGGACGCCTCTGCCCGCAAGAAGGCGGAGGAGAAGGCCGAGGCCGAGCGCAAGGCCAAGGAGGCCTCCCGCGCCGCGCAGCGTGCCGCGCTGGTCGTCAAGGCCTCGTACACGGTCGCCGAGGTCCAGGCCATGGCGCAGGGGATCGTCGGCGACGCCTCTCAGTACCAGTGCTTCTCCAACATCGTGACCCGTGAGAGCGGCTGGAACTACACCGCGACGAACGCCTCCTCCGGCGCCTACGGCCTCGTCCAGGCCCTGCCCGGCTCCAAGATGGCCTCCGCGGGCGCCGACTGGCGCACCAACCCCGGCACCCAGATCAAGTGGGGCCTCAACTACATGAACAGCCGGTACGGCAGCCCCTGCGGTGCCTGGTCGTTCTGGCAGGCCAACCACTGGTACTAGGCCGCCCATCCACAATTTGCCGACGAGCCCCCGACCCCTTGAGGGATCGGGGGCTCGTTGCGCGTACGGTGGAGCGGACGGACAGGCCGGGGGGCGGGGGACAGGGGAAGCGATGTCGGAGAAGCGCCAATGGGGCTCCGGGCTGGCGGCCGAGCTGGCCAAGCTCGCCGGGAGGCTGGAGGAACAGCGCCGGGCCGCGGCCCAGGGCGCCCGTGAGGAGGCCCGCCGCCAGGAGGAGCGGACCGCGCGCCGGCCCGCGCCGCGCGCCTCCGGCCCCGGCGACCCGGTCGCCCAGGTGCCGTGGAGCATGCGGGTCGCGGCCGAACTCGGCTGGCGGCTGCTGGTGCTGGCCGGCACCGTCTGGGTGCTGATGCGGGTGATCGGCACCATACAGCTGGTCGTCCTCGCCTTTGTCGCCGCGCTCCTGATCACGGCGCTGCTGCAGCCCTTCGTGGGCCGGCTGAAGCGGATGGGGGTGCCGCGCGGGTTCGCCACGGCCATCGTCTTCATCGGCGGCTTCGTGATGATGGGCCTGGTCGGCTGGTTCGTCGTCTGGCAGGTCCTGGAGAACGTCGACAACCTCTCCAGCAGCCTCCAGGACGGCATCACCGAGCTGAAACGCTGGCTGCTCAACAGCCCGTTCCACGTGACAGAGGACCAGATCAACCAGATCGCCAAGAACCTCCAGGAGGCGATCGGCACCAACTCCAAGGCGCTGACCGACGCCGGGCTGCAGGGCGTCACCGTGGTCGTGGAGATGCTCACCGGCATCCTGCTGGCGATGTTCAGCACGCTGTTCCTGCTCTACGACGGCCGGAACATCTGGAACTGGTGCCTCAAGCTCTTCCCCGTGGCCGCCCGTGACGGGCTCGGCGGCGCGGGGCCGCGCGCCTGGCGCACCCTCACCCTCTACGTGCGGGGCACGGTGATAGTGGCCCTGATCGACGCCATCTTCATCGGCATCGGGATCTTCTTCCTCGGGGTGCCGATGGCGGTGCCGCTGGCCGTCATCATCTTCCTGGCGGCGTTCGTGCCGCTGGTCGGCGCGGTCGCCTCGGGTGCCATCGCGATGGTGGTCGCGCTGGTGACGGAGGGTCCGTTCACGGCGCTGATGGTGCTGGTCGTGGTCCTGCTGGTGCAGCAGATCGAGGGCCACATCCTGCAGCCGTTCATCCTGGGCCGCGCGGTGCGGGTGCATCCGCTCGGCGTGATCCTGTCGGTGGCGGCCGGTTCGCTCATCGCCGGCATCGGCGGTGCGGTCGTCGCCGTACCGCTGGTCGCGGTGACCAACACCGTCGTCGGCTACCTGCGGGCCCACTCCCGGGAGGCGGCGATCGCCGACGAGCCCGCGCCGCACGGAGCGACGGCCGCCGAGGTGGCGCCGGTCGGCGCGCCGGGGCTCCCCGGCGCCACGTCGGGGGAGACCGTCTGACAGCCCGGCACGTCGTGCCGCGGCCGCCCCACGGGGCGGCCGCGCGCGTGTGCGCTCCCGGAAATCGCACCGTGACCGGTCCGTCACACGTTCCGCCTAACGTCGCGTCATGGCGGACATATTTGACGCTTATGCGCTGGCCGACGCATGGGACGAGATGTTCGAGCGGCCGGGTGTGGTCAGGACCGCCTACGAGCCGGTACTGGCCGCTCTGCAGCCCATGGACGCGGCCGAGCTGAGGTTCCGGGCGGACCAGATGGCCCGCTCGTTCACGGACCGCGGGGTCACCTACGCCTTCGCGGGGGAGGAGCGGCCCTGGCCGCTCGACCTCGTCCCGCGCGTCCTCGACGCTCTGGAGTGGGACCTGGTCCAGCGCGGGGTGATCCAGCGGGTCAGGGCGCTGGAGGCCTACCTCGCCGACGCCTACGGCCCGGCCCGCGCCTTCGAGGACGGCGTGGTCCCCTGGCGGCTGCTGCTGCAGTCCCCGCACTTCCACCGGGCGGCGCACGGCGTCGAGCCCCCGAACGGGGTGCGCGTGCACGTGAGCGGGATCGACCTCGTCCGGGACGAGCGGGGCGTGTTCCGGGTCCTGGAGGACAACGTGCGCGTCCCCTCCGGCGTCAGCTACGTCATCGAGAACCGGCGGGCGATGACCCGGATGTTCCCCTCGCTCTTCGCGGAGCAGCCGGTGCGTCCGGTGGACGCCTACGGCCAGCGGCTGCTGGCGGCGTTGCGTGCCGCCGCGCCCGCGGGCGTGACCGACCCGCAGGTCGTCGTCCTGACCCCGGGACCGAGCAATGCCGCGTACTTCGAGCACGCGCTGCTCGCCCGGCTGATGGGGGTGCAGCTGGTCCAGGGGGACGACCTGGTGTGCTCCGGCAACCGGGTGTGGATGCGCACGACCCGGGGCGAGATGCCGGTCCACGTCGTATACCGGCGGCTGGACGACGACTTCCTCGACCCGCTGCACTTCCGGCCCGACTCCGTGATCGGCTGCCCGGGCATCCTGAGCGCCGCGACGGCAGGGAACGTCACGCTCGCCAACGCCGTGGGCAACGGGATCGCCGACGACAAGCTGCTCTACACCTACGTCCCCGACCTGATCCGCTACTACCTCGGCGAGGAACCCGTCCTGCCCAACGTGGAGTCCTTCCGGCCCGACGAGCCCGGCCGGCTGGAGGCCGTCCTCGACCAGATCGACCAGCTCGTCGTCAAGCCGGTGGACGGGGCGGGGGGCTCCGGCATCGTCATCGGGCCCGCCGCCGACGCCGCCACCCTGGAGCGCACCCGCAAGGCGGTGGCCGCCGACCCCCGGGGCTGGATCGCCCAGCGCCCGGTCGCCCTGTCGACCTCGCCGACCTTCGCCGACGGCCGGGTCGCCCCGCGCCACATCGACCTGCGGCCCTTCGCCGTCAACGACGGGGACGAGATCTGGGTGCTGCCGGGCGGTCTCACCCGGGTCGCCCTGCGGGAGGGCAACCTCATCGTCAACTCCAGCCAGGGCGGCGGCTCGAAGGACACCTGGGTGCTGGCGCCGGCCCGCCGGTCCGCCGAGGCCTTCGGCGGGCCGGCCGAGCAGGACGCCGCGGAGGCGGAGGGCGCGGCGGCCGTGCCGCCGTCGGTGGCCCCGCGCCACCTCGGACCCGGCGGCGGCCGCGGTCCGTCCGAGCAGGAAGGGGCGCAGCAGCAGTGACGGTACCGACGGCACCGACCGGACCGGCAGGAGCCACGGCGATGAACGACATCATCCTCTCCCGCATCGCGGAGGCGCTGACCTGGACCGGCCGCTACGTCGAGCGCGCCGACGCCACGGCCCGCATCCTCGACGCCTACCTGCACCGGCTGCTGGAGGATCCCTGGCGGGACGAGGACGCGGCCTGCCGCTCCCTGTACGCGATCCTCGGCCTGTCCGCCCCGGGCGACCAGCCCTGCGACATGGACCAGGTGATGGACGCCCTCGCCTTCGACGCGCGCAGCCCCGGCTCCATCGAGGGGGCGCTCGGCGCCGCCCGTGCCAACGCGCGCAGCGCCCGCGAGGCGATCTCCTCCGACATGTGGGAGTGCCTCAACTCCACCTGGCACGCCCTCGGCGAGCAGCGCCGCGCCGCGCGCCGCACCGGCCCGTACGCCTACCTGGACCTCGTGCGCCGCAGGGCGGCGCTCTTCGCCGGGCTCACCGACTCCACGATGAGCCGGGACGACAGCTGGCGCTTCGTGGTGCTCGGCCGGAGCCTCGAACGCGTCGACATGACCGTACGGCTGCTCGCGGTGCGGGTGCTGGACGCCGCGCACGCCCCGGACTGGCCGACGCTGCTCAGCGCCAGCGGCGCGGACGAGGCCTTCGCCCGGGTCTACGGCGGGTTCGGGGACACCGCGCGGGTCGCGGAGTTCCTGCTGCTGGACCGGGACTTCCCGCGCAGCGCGCTGCACGCGCTCACCACCGCCGAGGACTGCCTCGCGGACCTGGGCAGACCCCGGCACGACGCCGCCCGCCGGCCCATCGGGCGTCTGCGCACCCGGCTGGAGTACCTGGACTCAGGCAGCCTGGAGGAGTCGCTGCCGCTGCTGCTGCGCGACCTCCAGCAGGCGTGCATGGCCTCGGCCGAGGCCGTGGCGGAACGGTTCTTCCCCTACCAGGGCGCCATGGCGTGGGCGCAGGAAGGAGCGTGAGCGCGATGACCCGCAGACTGCGCATCCGGCACGAGACCCGGGTCGGCTACGCCGAGGCGGCGGTCTCCTCCCACAACGAGGTCCGCATGACCCCGCTCACCCTGCCCCACCAGACGACCCTCGACGCCCGGGTCACCGTCAGCCCGGCGACGGCCACCTGGTCGTACTGGGACTACTGGGGCACCCAGGTCACCGGCTTCGACCTGATGGAACCGCACGCGGACCTGGTCATCACGGCGGTCTCGCTGGTCGAGACGGCGCCGCCGGCACCGCTCCGCACCCCGGCCGGGTGGGCGGAGATCGCCGGACGGGCCGCCACGACGCGGCTGCTGGAGCACCTCGCGCCCACGCCGCGGACCTGCGTCGCCGCGGAGTCCGCCGGCACCGTCCGGGACGCGGTGGCGGGACTGGACCCCCACGAGGCGGCGGTCGCGGTGGCGGAGATCGTCGCCGACCGGGTGGCGTACGTGCCGGGCGCCACCGGGGTCCACACCTCCGCGCGGGAGGCATGGGAGCAGGGCGCCGGCGTGTGCCAGGACATCGCCCACCTGACGGCCGGTCTGCTGCGCGGCATCGGGCTGCCCACGCGGTACGTGTCGGGGTACCTGCATCCGGAACGCGAGGCCGGTCTCCACCGGGCCGTCGCCGGGCAGAGCCACGCCTGGGTCGAGTACTGGGCGGGGGAGTGGTACGGCTACGACCCCACCAACCGCTGCCGCGCCGACGAGTCCCACGTCGTGGTGGGCCGCGGCCGCGACTACGGGGACGTCACGCCGCACAAGGGCGTCTACCGGGGCGCCGCCAGCGGACCGCCCCGGGTCACGGTCGAGTTCACACGGCTGGCCTGACCCGGGACGGCCGAAGGGCCCGGCCCCCGAAGGGTGGCCGGGCCCAGAGGAGCACGTGTCACGCGCCGGCGAGGACCGCCTCGGCGTCCAGGGTCGCCGCGACCGCCTGCACGACGGCGGCGATCTTGAAGGCCTCCTGGATCGTCTCGCGCTCGACGCCCGCCTTGCGGAGCACCTGCTCGTGCGAGTCGAGGCACGTCCCGCAGCCGTTGACCGCCGACACCGCCAGCGACCACAGCTCGAAGTCGGTCTTGTCGACGCCCGGGTTGCCGATGACGTTCATCCGCAGACCGGCCCGCAGGTTGCCGTACTCCGGGTCCGACAGCAGGTGCCGGGTCCGGTAGTAGACGTTGTTCATCGCCATGATGGCGGCGGCCGCCTTGGCGGCCTGGTACGCCTCCGGCGAGAGGTTCTCGCGGGCCTCGGGCTCCAGCGCGCGCAGCACGACGGCCGAGCGCGAGGCGATCGCGGTCGCCAGCACCGTGCCCCACAGCTGCTGCTGCGGGAGCTCGGAGTTGCCGATCACGGAGCCCAGGTTGAGCTTGAGGTCCTTGGCGTAGTCCGGCAGCGCGGACTTCAGCTCATCGAGCGCCACGGTCACTCACCGGCCAGCAGCTTGACGACGTCGAGGGTCTCGTCGCCCTTCTTCCAGTTGCACGGGCACAGCTCGTCCGTCTGCAGCGCGTCGAGGACCCGCAGGACCTCCTTGGGGTTACGGCCGACGGAGCCGGCGGTCACCATGACGAACTGGATCTCGTTGTTCGGGTCCACGATGAAGGTGGCGCGCTGGGCGACGCCGTCCTCGCCGAGGATGCCGAGGTCGGTGCAGAGCTCGCGCTTGATGTCCGACAGCATCGGGAAGGGCAGGTCGCGCAGGTCCTCGTGGTCCTTGCGCCAGGCGTGGTGCACGAACTCGGAGTCCACGGAGAAACCGAGGACCTGCGCGTCACGGTCGGCGAACTCGTCGTTCAGCTTGCCGAACGCCGCGATCTCCGTCGGGCAGACGAAGGTGAAGTCCTTCGGCCACGCGAAGTAGACCTTCCACTTGCCCTCGTACGACTTGTGGTCGATCTGGGCGAAGGCCTTCTCGGGGTCGAGGTCCACGCAGGCGGTCAGTTCGAACGTGGGGAACTTGTCACCGACGGTGAGCACGCACACTCCTAGTGAGGGTCGGGACCCGGGCGCGGGGTGGCCGCAGCGGTCCCTCGATGGGTCCCGGTCACCCTGTCATGAGCCCTTTGATCAGTGAAATCGTCCCGGCGAGGTGCATTGATCGGAGGACCTTATCGACGAGTGAGGTTACGGCGACTCGCTGCGCAGAGTGACCGACGCCACAGCGGCCGGGGCGACTGGCGGGCCCGGCGGCCGTTGATCGCCTGCGCGACTAGACTGGACGCCGTTGATCGGAGGCGGTTATCAGTAGTCAGCGCGCGGGCCAGCGCCAGCCGAGTCTGTCCCAATTGCGGGCCTTCGCGGCCGTCGCCGAACACCTGCACTTCAGGGACGCGGCCTCGGCGATCGGCACGAGCCAGCCGGCGCTGTCCGGGGCGGTCGCCGCGCTGGAGGACGCGCTCGGGGTGGTGCTCGTGGAGCGCACGACCCGCAAGGTGCTGCTGACCTCGGCGGGGGAGCGCGTCGCGGTCCGGGCGCGGGCGGTGCTGGCTGCGGTCGGCGACCTGCTGGACGAGGCGGAGGCGGCGCGCGCCCCCTTCACCGGGGTGCTGCGGCTCGGGGTGATCCCCACGGTCGCGCCCTATCTGCTGCCGACCGTGCTGCGGCTGGTCCACGGCACGTATCCCGAGCTCGAGCTCCAGGTGCACGAGGAGCAGACGTCCTCGCTGCTCGACGGCCTCACGGCGGGCCGGCTGGACCTGCTGCTGCTCGCCGTCCCGCTCGGGGTCCCCTCCGTCACCGAACTCCCGCTCTTCGACGAGGACTTCGTCCTGGTCACCCCGCGCGACCACTGGCTGGCCGGGCGGATGGACATCCCCCGCGAGGCCCTGCGGCAGCTGGACCTGCTGCTGCTGGAGGAGGGCCACTGCCTCCGCGACCAGGCGCTGGACGTCTGCCGGGAGGCGGGCCGCACCGAGGGGGCCACCGCCACCACGACGGCGGCGGGACTGTCCACGCTGGTGCAACTGGTGGCGGGCGGGCTGGGGGTGACGCTGCTGCCGCGGACGGCGCTCCCGGTGGAGACCGGACGCAGCGCGGACCTCGCGACGGGGTTCTTCGCCGATCCGGCGCCCTCGCGGCGGATCGCGCTGGCGATGCGCGCGGGCACCGCGCGCGCGGAGGAGTTCGAGGCCTTCGCCTCCGCGCTGCGCGGTGCCCTGGAACCGCTGCCGGTACGGTTCGCCCGCTGACGGGCGAACCGCCCGGGGTCATTCCGTCCGCAGCCCGTTCGGACGCATCATCCGCCACAGCGGCGGCAGGCTCAGCAGGGTGACCAGGACGACCACTCCCGCGCCGGCACCCGTCATGACGCCTACGCTCGCCCAGTCGACGTGGGGGCGCTCGCCGACCATCGTCCGCAGGGCCGCGGCGAGTCCCGCACCGCCGACGACGGCGAGGGCGAGCCCCAGGGCGACCGGCAGCGCGGTCTGCCAGAGCACCGACAGTCCGAGCACGGACCGCCGGGTACCGAAGGCGACCAGGACGGCCAGCAGCCTTCTGCGCTCGCGCAGTTGCTCCAGCATGGAGACCAGCAGGCTCGCGCCGATCAGGGCCAGGGTGGCCGTGGCGCCGATGAACAGCCCGCGCCGGATGGTCGTGAACTTGCGGGCCTCCCGGGTCGTCTGCAACTCGTAGACGGAGAGCGCGGGATCGAGGCGCGCGGCGGTGTTGCGGGCGTGCTCGACGGCGTCCGGTGAGCCCGGGTCGGTCCTCAGCATGAGCCGAACGGCGGGCGTACGCAGGGCGGCCACGTCCAGGGCACCGGGGGTGGCCAGCACGCCCCACTCCTGGTTCCCGTCCGGCGCCACCCGGGACTTCGCCGGGCGGGCGCCGGCGGGGATCCGCCACGGCTGGGGTTTGCCGGTGTACTTGTCCGTGGCCGGCGTGTTCAGATCGAGCGTGCTGCCGGGCTTGGCGAAGCTCATGTCGCCGTATCCACCGGGGTCGGACACCAGGAACACGTCGCCGTCGGCGCAGCCGGCCCCGACCTCGGCGAGTTCGCGCAGCGTGGCGCAGTCGCCGACGACCAGCGTCGCGTACCGGATGTCGTCGGACTTCAGCGTCGAGGCGTTCCCCTGGACGGCGTCGCCCTGGACGACGCCGAGCACCGCGCGGACGCCCGGGGTGTCGGCGAAGGCCTTCTCCACGCGCTGTGCCTCCGTCCCGCTGCCGACGTTCATGGAGATGCTGAGCTGGGCGCGCTCCGGGTCCTCGCCGGTCTCCTTGACGAAGTCGCCCTGCACCCCGGTGAAGAGCGACTGGAGGGCGATCGCCCCCGCCACGGCGACGGTGACGCCGCTGACCATGCGGGCGGCGGCGCTGCTGTTGAGCTGGATGCGGCGCGTGGCCAGCTGCCAGGGCAGCGGGCCGCCGCGGAAGCGGCCGACGACCGACTCGACCAGCCAGGGCAGCACGGCGGTGAGACCGACCAGCAGCAGGACCACGCCGGCCGTCACCTGGTAGGGGTTGATCTCGCTGTCCTGCGAGATGCTCCCGAACAGCGGGGCCAGCAGTGCGATGCCCGCCAGCGGGATCAGCAGCCGCCACCACAGCCGCCGCTTGCGCGGGGTGGCGTCGCGCACCACTCCGAGCGGCTCGATGGCGATGCCGCGCATCGCCAGCAAGGTGACCGCGACCGCCGCCCCCGGAACCGCCACCGCCACCAGTGCGGCCAGAGCGGGACCTGGCGTGATGTCGGACGGGAAGAGGCTGATGTCGTACAGCGTCACATCGGTCGAGAACTGCCGGACCCACAGGAAGATCCCGGTGCCCACGACGAGTCCGAGCAGGGAGCCGAACAGCGCCTCGCCGGCCGCGATCCGCCGGGTCATCCTGCTGTCCGCGCCGACCAGCCGCAGCGCGGCCAGCCGGCGGTCCCGCCGTTCGCCGCCGAAGCGGACGGCGGTGCCGATGAAGACGGCCACCGGCATCAGCAGGACGACGACGATGATGACGACCAGCAGGCTCAGCACCCCGCCCAGCGGCTCGGGCTTGACGGTGCCGCCCCCGAAGTACGGGATGCGGGTGGCGTTTCCGACGGAACCGTCCTCGTTGCGGGCGACGAGGCCGTCGTCGCCCGCGTAGTAGGCCAGTTCGGCCGGGCCGAGCAGGCCCTCGTCGCCGATGACACCGGAGATGCGGTAGTCCAGCCGTTCCCGCAGCAGCTTGCTGCCGGGCCGGTCGAGCAGCTTCTTCAGCGCGGGGGAGACCACCATCTCACCGGGCGCGGGCATCGCGTCGAGGCCCGGCGGCAGCACCGGCCGGTCGCCGTCGGCCTTGAGCAGCAGACCCCGGATGGTGTCGTCGCGGAAAGTGGTGTCGGCCTGCTCGCGCAGCACCGTGCTGGCGGACTGCTTGGGCTGGTCGTTGAACCAGGAGTAGTCCCGGTCGTACCCCCGGTCGCTGCGGGCGCTGAGCATGGCCGGCACGGCGGCCGCCACCAGCAGCAGCGCGACGCCGAGGCCGACGCCGACCGCGGTGAGCAGCGTGCGGGTCCAGCCCTCGCGGCCGCCGGTCGCCGCGAAGCGGACGCCCAGGCCGAGGTCGCGGACCCAGCAGGCGAGGCCGCCGTGCGGGGACGGGTGGTCGGCGCTCATGCCACCCTTTCCATGTCGCGGGACTTGCCGTCCCGGACGACGACCTCGCGGTCGGAGTAGGCGGCGACCCGCGCCTCGTGCGTGACGAGGACGACGGCGGCGTTGGTGTCGCGGGCGGCGTCGGTGAGCATGCGCATCACCCGCTCGCCGTTGAGGGAGTCCAGGGCGCCGGTCGGCTCGTCGGCGAAGACCACCCGCGGGCCGGTGACCAGGGCCCGGGCCACGGCGACCCGCTGGCCCTGGCCGCCGGAGATCTCGCCGGGACGCTTGCCGGCCAGTTCGTCGACCTCCAGCCGGGCCAGCCACTCGCCGGCGCGCGCCTCGGCCTCCTTGCGCTTGGTGCCGTTCAGCCGCAGCGGCAGCGCCACGTTCTCCACGCAGGTCAGCTCAGGGACTAGCTGGCCGAACTGGAAGACGAAGCCGAACTCGCCGCGGCGCAGCGCGCTGCGCTCGGCGTCGCTCATCGCGGTCAGGTCGCGTCCCCGGTACAGGATGCTGCCGGAGTCCGGCCGGACGATGCCGGCCAGGCAGTGCAGCAGCGTCGACTTGCCCGAGCCGGACGGCCCCATGACGGCGACCACCTCACCGGCGCGTATCGCGAACTCCGCGCCGTCCAGGGCGGGGGTCGGGCCGTACGCCTTGTGCAGGTCGACGGCCTCCATCAGGTTCTCCGTGGTGCTCACTCGGCTACCTCCGCCGCGAGTAGGTCCAGGCGGGCGGCGGTGAGTTCCAGCCACCGCAGATCCGCCTCCAGGTGGAACAGGGCGTGGTCGCAGATGAGCTGGTCCGCGAGGTCGCCGTGCCGTTTGCGTTCGGTCAGTTCCCGCATCAGCCGCAGGTGCTCGGACCGCTGGGTGTCGAGCAGGCCGGCGGCGCTGCGCCCGGTGAGCAGGGCGAGGACGACCTTGGTGTAGAGGGTGTTCTGCAGGTAGGGCTCGGGCTTCTCCGGCTGCCCGAGCCACTTCTCGACATCGGTGATCCCGGCCTCGGTGATCGCGTACCGCTTGCGCTCCGGGCCGCCACCGGGCTCGATGCCGTCGACCTCGACCAGCCCGTGCTTCAGCAGCCGCGCCATCGTCGAGTAGACCTGGCCGTAGTGCAGCGGGCGGTCGTGGCCGAACTTGTCGTCGAATGCCCGCTTCAGGTCGTATCCGTGGCGCGGGCCGGACTCCAGGAGTCCGAGCAGGGTGTGGCCGATGCTCATGACCGAGGACTCTACACGATGCGTATACCTACGTTGTATAGATCTTGTGCATAGTGACGTGCCGGTGACCTAACCCTTCCTGAACAGGCCCTTTCCCGGTTCGTACCCGAGATGGGCCTGATACGCGGTGGGTTCACAGCCCGGACCGTTCGGCTGCCACTTCTCGAGCGTGACCTCGGTGCGCTCGTCCACCGCGGCCCTCCCGGCGGTTCCCCCGGCGTCCCGCGGGGTGCCGGTGAAGCGCACCGCGACCCGCTCCGGGCCGGCCGGCTCCGGCAGGTCCAGGACGAGCAGCATCTCCTGCCCGTCGCCCGTTCCGGTCCGCGTGCATACCGCGCCGGCGCACAGCCGGTACGTCGTGCCGGGCTCCGTGTCGAACAGCAGCCGCACCCCGGAGTGCGCTCCTATGTCCGTGCAGTCGGGGCCGTCCGCCCCCAGGGCTCCGCAGCCCACCGCCATCGCCAGGGCCATGACGGCCCCCACCCCTGCCCACGGCCTCGTCCGCATACCGATGGGATGCGCCCGGGCTCCGTCCGGTTCCGGCCCTGCCGGCGCGATGCAGCCCCGGGGCACGGACGGACATCACGTGCACCGGGGCTGCGGCCGTGGGGAGGTGCGGCCTACAGGCCGTTGACGTTGGCGGCGATGCGGTCGCCGACCTCCTTGTCGATGTTGCGCCAGTACTCGACCGCGCGGGCCAGGACGGGGGCGCTGACCCCGTTCTTCAGGTGGCCCGACACGTTGGAGACCAGCCGGTCGCGGGCGGCGTCGTCCAGGACCTTGCGGACCATCGTCCCGGCCTGGCCGAAGTCGTCGTCCTCGCGGTGCAGCTTGTACGGCTCGTGCACCATGTTGCCCGCCACCTCCCAGCCGGCCGGGTCGCCGAAGCGCCGGATGTCGGCCTCGGGCCCGCCGACGGAGTTCGGCGCGTACGGGGCGGCGGTGCGCGCCGGCTCGTAGCGCATCGGGCCGTCCTTGGCGTACGAGTGCACCGGGGAGTGCGGCCGGTTCGGCGGCAGCTGCGCGTAGTTGGGGCCGATCCGGTAGCGGTGGGTGTCGGCGTACGAGAAGAGCCGGCCGAGGAGCATCTTGTCCGGTGAGGGGCCGATGCCGGGCACCATGTTGTTGGGCTCGAAGGCGGCCTGCTCGATGTGGATGAAGTAGTCCTCGGGGTTCTTGTTCAGGGTCATCCGGCCGACCTCGATCAGCGGGTAGTCGCCGTGCGGCCACACCTTGGTGAGGTCGAAGGGGTTGAACCGGTAGTCCGCGGCGTCCTCGAACGGCATGACCTGCACGTACAGCGTCCACGACGGGTGGTCGCCGCGTTCGATCGCCTGGTGCAGGTCCCGGCGGTGCAGATCGCCGTCGGCGCCCGCGTAGTGGTCGGCCTCCTCCTGGGTGAGGAAGTCGATGCCCTGGTCGGTCTTGAAGTGGTACTTGATCCAGTGCCGTTCGCCGCCGCCGTTGACCCACATGTAGGTGTGGGAGCCGTAGCCGTTCATGTGGCGGTAGGTCCTGGGCACGCCGCGGTCGCCCATCAGCCAGGTGACCATGTGCGCGGACTCGGGGGAGAGCGTCCAGAAGTCCCACTGCATGTTGTTGTCGCGCAGGCCGGAGTCGGGACGGCGCTTCTGGCTGCGGATGAAGTCCTGGAACTTCATCGCGTCGCGCACGAAGAAGATCGGCGTGTTGTTGCCGACCAGGTCGTAGTTGCCGTACTCGGTGTAGAACTTCAGGGCGAATCCGCGCGGATCGCGCCAGGTGTCGGGGCTGCCCATCTCGCCTGCGACCGTCGAGAAGCGGGCCAGCATCTCCGTCCGCCGTCCCGGCTGGAAGACGTCGGCCTTGGTGAACTGGCTGACGTCGTTCGTCACCTCGAAGACGCCGTACGCGCCCGAACCCTTGGCGTGCACCACACGCTCCGGGACCCGTTCACGGTTGAACTGCGCCATCTTCTCGATCAGGTAGTGGTCCTGGAGGAGGACCGGGCCGTCCGAGCCCACCGTGAGCGAATGCGCGTCGCTCTCCACCGGGATCCCGGCGTTGCTGGTGGTGTAGGGGGTGCTCATGTGAATGTGTCCTCCCGTCGATCTTCGGAAGAGTCCGTCGGGGGCTCCTGGTCGCTAACGACCACACAAACACTGAATCACCGGCTCGGCACGCCGAACAACGACTTCACGCCATGGATCTGGACGATGTCCAGAAATAAAACCTGTACGGACACGGAGTGTCTACCGGTCGCCACCTTCCGGGATGCCCATCTCGAACCAGACCACCTTCCCCGCGCTCAGCCGGGTCGCTCCCCAGCGCTGGGCCATCCGGTTGACGAGGTAGAGCCCGCGCCCGCCCTCGTCCTGCGGCTGCGCGTGGCGCATCCGCGGCAGCGTCGGGGCGTCGTCGCCCACCTCGCAGCGCAGCACGTCGGTGCGGAGCAGCCGCAGCGTGATGGGACGCTCGGCGTACCGCACCGCATTGGTCACCACCTCGCTGACCAGCAACTCCGTCGCCTCGGCCAACGGCTCAAGGTTCCAGCGGCTGAGCGCCTGGCGCACCAGCCGCCGGGCCCGGCCGGCCGTCTGCGCCCGCGGCTCCAGGAACCAGTAGGCGACGTCGCGCGGGGCGATGCCGTCGAAGCGGGCGGCCAGCAGCGCGATGTCGTCGTCCCGGTCGCCCGGGCCGACGATCTCCAGCACCTCGTCGCACAGCGGCTCCAGCGGCGGCGGGCACACCACCGCCGACGCCGTGTGCAGCCGCTCGCGCAGCATCTCGATGCCGCCCCACACGTCACGGGCCCGGGACTCCACCAGGCCGTCGGTGTACAGCAGCAGCGTCGCCCCGGCCGGGGCGGGCAGCTCCACCGCCTCGAAGGGCACGCCGCCCACGCCGATCGGCGCGCCCGGCGGCACGCGCAGCACCTCCGCCAGGCCGCTGGCGTGCAGCAGCACCGGCGGCGGGTGGCCCGCGTTGGCGATGGTCACCCGGTGCGCTATCGGGTCGTAGACCGCGTAGATGCAGGTGGCCATGCGGTCCTGGCCGAGCCGCTGGGCCTGCTCGTCCAGGTGGTAGAGCACCTCCTGCGGCGACAGGTCCAGGCCCGCCAGGGTCTGCACGGTCGTCCGCAGCTGGCCCATGATCGCCGCCGAGGTCATGGAGTGGCCCATGACGTCGCCGACCACCAGCGCCACGCGGCTGCCCGGCAGCGGGATCGCGTCGTACCAGTCGCCGCCGACCCGGGCCGACTCGGCGGCCGGCAGGTAGCGGCTGGCCAGCCGCACCCCGGTGGGCTCCGGCAGCGAGTCCGGCAGCATCTCGCGCTGCAGGGAGTCGGCGATGGACGCCTCGCGGTCGTAGAGCACGGCCTTGTCCACGCCGAGCGCGGTGTGGGTGGCCAGCTGGGCCGCGATCAGCAGGTCGTCCGGGTCGAACGGGGCGCGCTCGGGACGGCGCAGCAGCACGGTCGCGCCGATCACCCGGCGGCGGCCGCGCAACGGTGCCAGGATCGCCCGGCGTCCGTTCGGAAGGTCTAACGTCTCGCCGAACTCCGCCTCCCGGCAGCCCCCGACCAGCTCGTGGAGGGCCGCCGTGGACTGCGCGCTGTCGGAGAACACCGGCCGCACCCCGCGCAGCACCTCGGCCAGCGGGCCGTCCGTGGGGACGTTCACGACCTCGGCGGCCGAGCCGTAGGCGCCCTCCGTGGAGGGGACGACCGGCATGAGCAGGCCCTCGACCGGCTCCGGGGCGTCCTCGTCCGGGACCCGGTCGGTACGCCGCAGCCGCAGCACCAGCGGGCCGGAGGGACGCTCGTCGCCCACCGGCAGCGGGTCGCGCAGGTAGACCAGGATCGCGTCGGCGAAGGCGGGCACCGCGGAGCGGCACAGGCCCAGCACGATCTCGTCCAGGTCCAGGCCGCGGGCGATGCGGCGGGTGGCCGCGCCGACGTAGCGCAGCCGCTCGGTCTCGGCCTGTCCCGCCCGGCCGCGGTTCTGCGGGCCGATCTTCTTCAGCGGCTGGCCGCCGGTGGAGTCCTCGTCGACGGGGTGCCCGCCGGCGTGGTCTCCGCGGCCGCCCTGCCGGCCCGCCGCCCGGGAGGTGGGCAGCGTCGTGTCGGGGGTCCGCTGCCGGGTGCGCGGCTCGCCGCCCTCGGGCTGGGTGGGGCCGGGAAGGCCCGGGACGCCCGGGTTCCCGCCGCCCGCGGTGGCCCGGCGGCCGGGCTCCACGGGGGCGGCCATGGCGGTGGCCGCCTGCCGGTCCCGGCCCGCGGAGCGGTTCCAGGACCCGTCGTTCGCCGGGGCGTCGCCAGGGGCCTCGGAGGTGCGCAGCCGTACGGACTGCCGTCCGCGGCCGCCGTCCGTGGCCGCGACGGTCATGTGCTGGACCCCGGCGCTCCCCTCGCCGGCGACCACCCGGGCGGCCTGACGGTCCCGTACCTCGGATGCCTGCCGCGCGGAACGTCCGCGGCGGGCACGCCGGCCGCCGCGGCCGGGCTTGGCGGGAACGGGGGCCGACGCAGGGGCGTCGGAAGGGGTCTGACGCTGTGCCGGCGGCGTGGCGGCGCCGCCGGGATCGCCGGCCCCGCCGGCGGTCGTGCCGCGCTTGGTGCCGCCGCCCCGGCGGCCCCGGCGCGGGCGGTCGCCCGCCGCGGACGGGGCCGGGGACCGGCCGGGGGCCTGTGCGCCGGGAGGGGACGCGACCGTCTCGTCGCCCGGCTGCGGGTCGGCGGGCAGCCGGAAGCCGGCCCGTGGATCCGGTACCGGTTCGGTGTCGCCCGGACGTGCCGGGCCGGCCGCCGTCCCCTGGACAGCGGCCTGCTCAGAAATGCGCTCCGTGCTCACGCTGGTCGTTCCATCCGGTCGGGTGCGTCACGTGCCGGGCACGTGGCGGGGCGGCCGCGTCAGGCGGGTCGTCGGCAGTGCAGGAAGAGCTGCTCCTCCGGCGGCACTTCGGTGGTGTGCGGCGCGTACGCGTACGAATCCTCCTCAAGGACCATGAATCCCGCTTCGGCGACCACCTGGCGCAATTCATCCCGTAGATAACCCGATACCCGGATGGTGTTACCAAGGAACGGAATCGCGAAGTCGTCCACGTCGGCTTCCACCATCGAAAGGGTGAACATTCCGCCCGGCAGGAGGAGGTCGTGGACGCTGCGCAGGGCCAGCGGGATCTCCGCCCGGGGCAGCATCAGCAGCGAGAAGAAGGCCACGACGGCGTCGAAACGGCCCAGGTCCCGGGCGCCGCCCGGGCCGTGGCGGCCGCCGGTCCGCAGGTCCGCGATGTCGGCCTGGTGGAAGGCCGCCAGGGGCACGTGGCGGCGGGCGAGCGCGAGCATCCCCGCGGAGAGGTCCACCCCCGTCACCTTGTGCCCGGCCTCGACCAGCTGACGGCAGGTCGGCAGCCCCGTGCCGCAGCCGAGGTCCAGGACGCGGGCGCCCGCCGGGAGCCGGGCCAGGAGCCGTTCGCCCGCGGTGACCTGGCCCTCCTTGTACGGGAAGGCCTCGTCGTAGCGGTCACCTATGGCGTCGAACCCCTCGGCCTGGCCGGTGCGGTCCAGCTGTATGTCCTCGTAGCCGCCGACTCCCACAGCCCGGGCCTCCCGTATGACCTTGGTGACATAGCGTCAAACTCTAGTGTGAGCCTGTGTTTTGTGCAGCACTATGGGCCACGATCTTACGATTGGGTCAGGGGTCCCCGGCAAGCCGCTCACGCGGTCACCTTGCCGGACGATCCCAGTCAACCGGAAGGGCCGGTACCGGCCACGCCGGATCCGGACGCCAGTGCTCCCAGCCGTCCCTGAAGGGACGCCCCCAGGCGCCGATCACCCCGACCGCCCGGCGGCCCGCCTCCCGCACCCGCTCCGCCGTGGCCGCCGTCATCAGGCCCGCGCTCTGGGCCTGGGCGAACTCGTCCTCGTCCCGCCACTGCCAGCCGCGGTCCGGGGTGACGTGGATGTCCAGGAAGTGGTCCTCCGAGTCGACCCCGCCCGACCAGCGGTGCCGCGGCTCCTCCAGGTTCACGTACCAGTTCTTGAAGCGCCAGCCCTGCTCCCAGAACAGCCACACCGACCAGGGCTCGTCCGGGCGGGCCAGCTTGAGCACGCCCGCCCCCCACCAGCGGTCCACGCACGTCGTGCGCGGCCTGAGGTAGCGGGTCTCCAGCGGCTCGTGGTGGATCGGCGAGCCGTCCGTCAGGACCGGCTTGACGCACTCGGTGCCCGGCGCCATCCACACGGCCAGCAGTTCCGGGTCGTCGCGGACCACGGTCACCGGACGGCAGATGTGCACCGCGTCGCTGCCGTTGCCGCGGTAGCGCCACAGCACCTGCTCGCCGGGGGCCCAGTGGCCCGTGCCGCCGTCCCGGCCCGCTCCCTGGGAAAGAAGGATGTCCGCTGTCATGAACGGATCTTACGGACCCCGTGTTACGGAGGCGTCACCCTTGAGCCGAGCGTTCGTCACGCCGGGCACGGCGACGGGCCGGTACGGCGGCGCGGCGCGCCGTCAGGGCCGGGTCATCCGCAGCACGTCCAGCGCCTCGTCCAGCTGCTCCAGGGTGAGCAGCCCGCGCTCGACGTAGCCGGACTCCAGCACCACCTCGCGGATCGTCCTGCGCTCGGCCAGCGACCGCTTGGCGACCTTGGCCGCCTCCTCGTAGCCGATGTACTTGTTGAGCGGGGTCACGACCGACGGCGAGGACTCCGCGTACTCACGGGCCCGCTCCACGTTCGCCGTGATCCCGTCGACCGTGCGGTCCGCCAGCAGCCGGGAGACGTTGGCGAGCAGCCGGACCGACTCCAGCACGTTCCGGCCGATCACCGGGAGCATCACGTTGAGCTCGAAGTTGCCCGCGGCGCCGGCCGTCGTGATCGTCACGTCGTTGCCGATGACCTGCGCGGCCACCATCAGCACCGCCTCGGGGATCACCGGGTTCACCTTCCCCGGCATGATCGACGAACCGGGCTGGAGGTCCGGCAGGGCGATCTCGGCGAGGCCGGTGCGCGGGCCGGAGCCCATCCAGCGCAGGTCGTTGGCGATCTTGGTCAGGCCCACGGCGATCGTCCGCAGCTGCCCCGAGGTCTCCACCACCCCGTCGCGGGCGCCCTGCGCCTCGAAGTGGTCCCGCGCCTCGGTCAGCGGCAGCCCGGTCGTCCGCGCCACCTCGGCGATGACCGCCGCCGAGAATCCGGGCGGGGTGTTGATCCCCGTGCCGACCGCGGTGCCGCCCAGCGGCAGCTCCGCCAGCCGGGGCAGCGAGGCCCGCAGCCGCTCCACCCCGTACCGCACCTGGGCCGCGTAGCCGCCGAACTCCTGGCCCAGCGTCACCGGCGTGGCGTCCATCAGATGCGTACGGCCGGACTTCACCACGTCCGCGAACTCCGCGGCCTTGCGCTCCAGCGACACCGCCAGGTGCTCCAGGGCAGGGATCAGGTCGCCGGTCACCGCGGCGGTCGCGGCGATGTGCAGGGAGGACGGGAAGACGTCGTTGGAGGACTGGCTGGCGTTGACGTGGTCGTTGGGGTGCACGGGGCGGCCGAGCCGCTCGCTCGCCAGGGTCGCGATGACCTCGTTGGTGTTCATGTTGGACGAGGTGCCCGACCCGGTCTGGAAGACGTCGATCGGGAAGTGCGCGTCCCAGCGACCCTCGGCCACCTCGGCGGCGGCCTCCTGGATCGCCTCCGAGACGTCCTTGTCCAGGACGCCCAGCTCCGCGTTCACCTTGGCCGCGGCCGCCTTGATCCGGGCGAGCGCCTCGATGTGGGCGCGCTCCAGCCCGCGTCCGCTGATGGGGAAGTTCTCCACCGCCCGCTGGGTCTGCGCACGCCACTTGGCGTGGGCCGGGACGCGCACCTCGCCCATCGAGTCGTGCTCGGTGCGGTACTCGCGCTCGTCCCCTGCGTCCTGCTCGGGCATGGCCGGAATTCCTTCCATCGCGGACATCGTCGGGCGTCCTGGTACCTCCCAGTAGACCCCCTCACCACGACAGCGGCACCGCACGTTTCATTCCCCCGGAGCGCACCGGGGAACGCCGCGGCCCGGCACCGCGCACGCGGTGCCGGGCCGTTCCGGGACGGGTCACGCCCCGGGGCGCACCGGGATGCTGGTGAACGTCGGCGCGGGCGCCGGATCGGTGAAGAAGTCGTTGCCCTTGTCGTCGACGACGATGAAGGCCGGGAAGTCCTCGACCTCGATCTTCCAGACCGCCTCCATGCCGAGCTCGGCGTACTCGAGGACCTCGACCTTCTTGATGCAGTCCTGGGCCAGGCGCGCCGCCGGTCCGCCGATCGAGCCGAGGTAGAAGCCGCCGTGCGCGGCGCACGCGTCGGTGACCTGCTTCGAGCGGTTGCCCTTGGCGAGCATGACCTTGGAGCCGCCCGCGGCCTGGAACTGCTCGACGTAGGAGTCCATGCGGCCGGCCGTGGTCGGGCCGAAGGAGCCGGAGGCGTAACCCTCGGGGGTCTTGGCCGGACCCGCGTAGTAGACCGGGTGGTCGCGCAGGTACTGCGGCATCTCCTCGCCCGCGTCCAGCCGCTCCTTGATCTTGGCGTGCGCGATGTCGCGGGCGACGACCAGCGAGCCGGTCAGCGACAGCCGGGTCTTGACCGGGTACTTCGACAGCTCCGCCAGCACCTCGTCCATCGGCCGGTCGAGGTCGACGCGCACGACGTCCTCGTCCGACAGGTGCTCGTCGGTGGTCTCCGGCAGGTACCCGGCCGGGTCGGTCTCCAGCTGCTCCAGGAAGACGCCCTCGGCGGTGATCTTCGCGACGGCCTGGCGGTCGGCGGAGCAGGACACGGCGATGGCGACCGGCAGGGACGCGCCGTGCCGGGGCAGCCGCACCACGCGCACGTCGTGGCAGAAGTACTTGCCGCCGAACTGCGCGCCGATGCCGATCTTCTGCGTCAGCTCGAAGACCTTCTCCTCCAGCTCCTTGTCCCGGAAGCCGTGCCCGGTCGGCGAACCCTCGCCCGGCAGCTCGTCCAGGTAGTGCGCGGAGGCGTACTTGGCGGTCTTGAGCGCGTACTCGGCGGAGGTGCCGCCGACCACGATCGCCAGGTGGTACGGCGGGCAGGCGGCCGTGCCGAGCGAACGGATCTTCTCCTCCAGGAACTTCATCATGGAGGCCTCGTTGAGGACCGCCTTGGTCTCCTGGTAGAGGAAGGACTTGTTGGCCGAGCCGCCGCCCTTGGCCATGAAGAGGAACTTGTAGGCGCCGCCGTCGGTCGCGTACAGCTCGATCTGCGCCGGCAGGTTGGAGCCGGTGTTCTTCTCCTCCCACATCGTCAGCGGGGCCATCTGGGAGTAGCGCAGGTTGAGCTTGGTGTAGGCGTCGAAGATGCCGTGCGACAGGGCCTCCTCGTCGCCGCCCGCCGTCAGCACGTTCTGGCCGCGCTTGCCCATCACGATCGCGGTGCCCGTGTCCTGGCACATCGGCAGGACGCCGGCCGCGGCGATGTTGGCGTTCTTCAGCAGGTCCAGGGCGACGAAGCGGTCGTTGGCGGACGCCTCGGGGTCGTCGAGGATCCGGCGCAGCTGGGCGAGGTGCGCGGGACGCAGGTAGTGCGAGATGTCGTGCATCGCCTCGGCGGCGAGCTTGCGCAGCGCCTCGGGCTCCACCTTGAGGAAGGTGCGGTCGTCTGCCTCGAAGGTGCTGACGCCCTCGGAGGTGATCAGACGGTACGGAGTGGTGTCCTCACCGAGAGGGAGCAGATCCGTATAGGCGAACTCGGGCATAAGGGACATCCTCACTGGCGCTGCGTCATAGAAGCCCAACAAGCGTAGAACGTGCGCGGGGTACCGGAGGTGTGAGGTGACCCTCACCGGCCCTAGTCGCGATCTATCGCGTTTGTGTACGGTAGTCGGGTGGATGAGTCGTCGCTCCAGAAGCGTGAACAGCACCCCGTGCGCCCCGTGGCCGAAGCCGACATCCGTGCGTCCGACGCGGACCGCGACCGGGTGGCCGACATCCTTCGCGATGCCCTCGCGGAGGGCCGTCTGACCACCGAGGAGCACTCCGAGCGGCTCGACGGGGTCTACGCGGCCAAGACCGTGGGCGAACTGGAGCCGTACGTCCGCGATCTCCCCGCGGGACGCCCCGCGGGCGCGCCCGCGCCGTCGCCCGCGGCGCACCACTGGGTGCCCGACGGCTCCGGGGAGAACCCCAACCTGATCGGCATCCTCGGCGGCGCCGAGCGCAAGGGCCGCTGGCGGGTCGGCTCGAAGATCAACGCCGTCGCCATCATGGGCGGCGTCGTCATCGACCTCACCGAGGCCACCTTCACCAGCCCCGAGCTCGTCATCAACTGCACCGCCATCATGGGCGGCGTGGAGATCAAGGTCCCCGAGAACGTCACCCTGCACGGCGGCGGCGTCGTGGGCATCATGGGGGGCTCCGACGTGAAGGCGTACGAGTCGCCCGACCCGCACGCCCCGGTCATCAAGGTGCAGGGCTTCGCCTTCTGGGGCGGCGTCGAGGCCAAGCCGCGCCGTGGCAAGCGCGTGAAGAAGAAGGGGCTCGGCCCCGCCGAGCTCGACGGCTGACCACGGCCGACCACGGCCCGGGTCAACTCCCGTGCCGCGCAAGGGGATCGGCCGCACACACCACCGGGCCGGCGGGCGGCGCACCGGGCACGGTGCGCATGAACGCGCGTACAACGGGTAGGGCAAGGAGACACGTCGCTCGCCGCAGCCCTCCTCACGCCGACAGACCCGTGGAGACGCACCGGCACCGCAGCGACGGGCAAGGGTGACACCAAGCCGAGCCGTCGTCAGGAGTATCCCGTGCTTCAACCGATCGAGCCCCCGGCAGCCTCCAGGTCCTCCCTGAGTCACCCCCGGGACCTGGGCGGCCCATGGCACTCGGAGGCGGCGTGCCGCAGTGACGAGGCGGGTCTGTTCTTCGCGCCCTCCAAGGAGCCGACCGCGGCGCGGCTGTCCCGTGAGGAGGCCGCCAAGCGGGTGTGCGCGCGCTGCCCGGTGATGCTGGAGTGCCGCGAGCACGCGCTGCTCCAGCCGGAGCCCTACGGCGTGTGGGGCGGGATGACCGCCGCGGAGCGCAGGGTCGTCCTGGCCCGGCGCCGCCGCCGGGAGGCGGAGCTGCAGCGGCCCGGGACGCGGATCGCCGCGGCGGGCTGAAACGAGCGAAGGACCGGGACCCCGCCGCCACGGCGGGGTCCCGGTCCTCGTACTCGGGTGCGCTGCGCGGGCCGCTGCGGCTCAGCGCGCGCGGTCGAAGTCGATGGTGCTGTAGGCGCGCAGCTTCGACAGGCGGTGCGTGGAGTCGATCTGGCGGATCGTGCCGGACTTCGAGCGCATGACCAGCGACTGGGTGATCGCCGTCTCGGCGCGGTACCGCACTCCGCGCAGCAGTTCGCCGTCGGTGATGCCGGTGGCGACGAAGAAGACGTTGTCGCCCCGGACCAGGTCGTCCGTGTGCAGGATCCGCTCTAGGTCGTGGCCCGCGTCCAGGGCGCGCTGCTTCTCCGCCTCGTCCTTCGGCCACAGCCTGCCCTGGATGGTGCCGCCGAGGCACTTGATCGCACAGGCCGCGATGATGCCCTCGGGCGTGCCGCCGACGCCCATCAGCATGTCGACGCCGGTGCCCTCGCGCACGGCCATGATCGCGCCGGCCACGTCGCCGTCGGAGATGAACTTGATGCGCGCCCCGGTCTCCCGGACCTCCTTGACGATGCCCTCGTGGCGGGGACGGTCGAGGATGACGACCGTGACGTCCTCGGGGGCGCTGCCCTTCGCCTTGGCGACCCGGCGGATGTTGACCGAGGGCGGGGCGGTGATGTCGACGTAGTCGGCGGCCTCGGGGCCGGTGACCAGCTTGTCCATGTAGAAGACGGCCGAGGGGTCGTACATCGCGCCGCGGTCCGCGGCGGCGAGCACCGCGATGGCGTTGGGCATGCCCTTGGCGGTCAGCGTGGTGCCGTCGATCGGGTCCACGGCGATGTCGCACTCAGCGCCGTTCCCGTCGCCGATGCGCTCGCCGTTGAAGAGCATCGGGGCCTCGTCCTTCTCCCCCTCGCCGATGACGACGACGCCGTTCATCGACACGGTGGAGACGAGGGTGCGCATGGCCTTGACGGCCGCGCCGTCCGCGCCGTTCTTGTCGCCGCGCCCGACCCAGCGGCCGGCGGCCATGGCGGCGGCCTCGGTGACCCGGACGAGTTCCAGGGCGAGGTTGCGGTCGGGGGCCTCGGGATTGACCTCGAGTTGCGGCGGCAGGTTGTGGTTTTCGTGCTGCTCGGTCATCACAGCGCACCTTTCTGTACGAGGACGGCCGGGATAAGAGGGTGTTACGACCTTATCCGGACCCCGCCAGGATGAGCAGGCCGCCCGTCACATGAGCGGATTTCCCCTCGGGGGCGACCCCGGGCGGCCGGACGGTCCGGGGCATGGGGGACCATAGGGGGCGTGGCAAAGAAGCGCGGCACGGAAACACTGCGGGACATGGTGCTCTCGATGGCGGCGATCGGCGTCGTCGCCGGGGTCATCTGGCTCTTCATCCCGCACGACGAGAACCACGACCCCGTCAAGGCGGTCGGCTACCGGGTCGAGCTCGACCAGGCACGGCGCGACGCCCCGTACCAGGTCGCGGCGCCCGTGGGGCTCGGCGAGGGCTGGCGGGCGACCTCGGTGACGTACGAGTCCACCGACCCGAAGGCCGTGCGGTGGCACCTGGGCTTCGTCGACCCGAAGAACGAGTACGCGGCCGTCGAGCAGAGCAACGAGGTCGCGGAGAAGTTCGTCGCGATCAAGAGCCACCAGGCGAAGCGGGTCGGCACCCGCACGGTCGGCGGCGAGACCTGGCAGCGCTACGAGGGCCACAAGTACGACGCGCTGGTGCGCGAGGAGGGCGGGGTGACCACGATGGTCACCGGCACGGCCCCGATGGCGCGGCTCGCGGAACTGGCCGGCGCGCTCGAGGAGCGGGGCGGCGGCCCGCAGGGCTGAAGCACGTCACCGCCGCGGGCCGAGGGCGCGCGGCGGTGACGGTGAATTGCCGTCGATGGCGAGGGGTGTCGTCAGACGGTGGTGACGACCTCGTCGTAGGCCAGGCGCGGTCCGCGCTCGCGCCAGGCGTTCTCGCCCGGCCTGCCGATGTTGACCACGGCGAGCACGGAGTGCTCGCCGTCGGGGAAGAACGCCTTGTCGATGGCGTCGGCGTCGAAGCCGGTCATCGGGCCGGCGGCCAGGCCTGCGGCCCGCACGCCGAGGATGAAGTAGCCCACCTGCAGCGCGGCGTTGAAGGCCGCGGACGCCTCGCGTGCCGGGCGCTCGGCGAAGAGCACCTCCTTGGCCTGCGGGAAGGCCGGGAACTGGGCCGGCAGCTCCTCGTGGAACTCGTTGTCGGCGGCCAGGACCGCGACCAGCGGCGCCGCGGCGGTCTTCGCCCGGTTGCCCTCGTTCATGTGGCCCACCAGGCGCTCGCGGGCCTCGGGGGAGCGCACCAGCACGATGCGCAGCGGCTGCTGGTTGTAGGCGGTGGGGGCGTACTTGACCAGGTCGTACACGTCCTGGACCTGCTCGTCGGTCACCGGCTCCCCGCTGAAGGCGTTGGCGGTGCGCGCCTCGCGGAAGAGCAGGTCCTGGGCCGTGGGGTCGAGCTGGAGCGTCATGGGGTACCTCGGTGGGGGATGTGGAGCAGCGCCCTGGGGAAGGCGCGTCGGAACTCTCTGTCCACCATAGATGAAAATTCAACTGAACTTTCAACCATTACTCCGTGAAGCGGGTCACGCCGCCCGCGCCCCGCTCACCCGGTCATTGCTCCTCCGCGGCCTCCGGACCCTCCCCGGTGCCGCCGGACTCCTCCGCCAGGGCCGCGTCCAGCCGGGCGCGGGCGCCCTCCAGCCAGTCGCGGCACACCTTGGCCAGCTGCTCCCCCCGCTCCCACAGGGCGAGGGACTCCTCGAGCGTGGAGCCGCCGGCCTCCAGACGGCGAACGACGTCGACGAGCTCGTCGCGGGCCTGCTCGTACCCCAGCGTGTCCTGATCTGCCATGGCACCAGCCTAGGGCCGCCCTCCGACACGGCGGCCGGGCACGCGGCGCCCCGTCCCGGGAACGGCGCCCCGGCGGTCAGCGCGTGACGCGGACGGTGAACTCGCCCTCGGCCACCCGGGCGCGCAGCTTCTCCTCCTCGGCCACCTCGTCCGCGGCGCGCACGACCTGCCCGTCCTCGCGCTGCAGCACCGCGTACCCGCGCTGCAGCGTCGCGGCGGGGGAGAGCGCCAGGACCCGGGCCCGGGTGTGCGCCAGCTCGTCGTCCGCCCGCTCCAGCCGGTGCCGCAGATGCCGGCGGGACCGCTCCAGCAGCGCCGCGACCTGCTCCTCGCGCTCGTCCACCATCAGCTGTGGCCGCGCCATGCACGGCCGGCTCACCGCGGCGGCCAGCCCCCGCTCCTCCCGGTCCAGCAGCCCGCGCATCACGCGCAGCGAGCGCTGCCGCAACTGCTCGACCCGGGCCAGCTCCTCGCCCACGTCCGGCACGACGCGCTTGGCCGCGTCGGTCGGCGTGGAGGCGCGCAGATCGGCCACCAGGTCCAGCAGCGGGGTGTCCGGCTCGTGCCCGATCGCCGACACCACGGGCGTACGGCACTCGGCGACCGTACGCACCAGCCGCTCGTCCGAGAACGGCAGCAGGTCCTCCACGCTGCCGCCGCCCCGCGCCACGATGATCACGTCGACCTCGGGGTGCGCGTCCAGACCGCGCACCGCCTCGATCACCTGCGGCACCGCGTACGCCCCCTGGACGGGCACGTTGCGCACCTCGAAGCGGACCGCGGGCCAGCGCAGCCGCGCGTTCTCCAGCACGTCACGCTCGGCGGCCGAGGCCCGGCCGCAGACCAGCCCGATCAACTGGGGCAGGAACGGCAGCGGCCGCTTGCGCTCCAGTGCGAACAGGCCCTCGGCCGCCAGCCGCTTCTTCAGCTGCTCCAGCCGCAGCAGCAGGTCGCCGACGCCTATCGGGCGGATCTCCGCAGCGCGCAGCGACAGCTGGCCGCGCGGCGCGTACCACTCCGGTTTGGCGTGCACCACGACCCGGGCGCCCTCGCCGACCGCCCCGTCGAAGGCGTCGAAGACCGCCCGGCGGCACGTCAAGCTGAGCGAGATGTCGTGCGACGGGTCGCGCAGCGTCAGGAACACCACGCCCGCCCCCGGGCGCCGTGACAACTGGGTGATCTGCCCCTCGACCCACACCGGGCCGAGCTTGTCGATCCAGCCGCCGATCAGCCGGGACACCTCGCCGACCGGGATCGGCGTCTCCGCGGACGTGTTCACAGCCATACGCCGAGACTAGCCCCCGCCACGGACAGTGACGCTCCTCCCGCCCGACCCGAATGGCACGCCCCGCTGTCCCGCCGCCGCGCCGCCGCGCAGGCTGGGGGCGACCCGGTAAACCGCTGCCGGCGGTGACGCCGGCACCCAGCGACAGGTCCTGGGAGGTCCCATGCGCCGACCCGGCCGGTACGGCTGGACCCCGTCCGAACGGCCGCCACGCGTCCACGCCGGGCTCCGCGTCGGCCGCTACGGTCCCGGCTGCGGCTGCTTCAGCTGCCTGCCCCTGGCGGGGGCGGCACTCGCGGCCGTGTGGGTGCTCGCCGCCCGCCGCGCCGCGCGGGGTACGCGGCGCTGCCGCTGAACCCGGTGCGCCGGGCCGGGGCCGGGCCCGGGCGTGCCCGTCGCGTGCGCCCCGGGACGCTCCGGCACCGCCCCCGCACCCCCGCCCGGAGCACCCGGGGCAGCGGTGGGGCCCCGTCCGGGCCCCGTACGATGGGCACATGACCGCTACGACTTCCCGCCGCGTCCTGCTCGCCGCCCCGCGAGGCTACTGCGCGGGTGTGGACCGTGCCGTGATCGCCGTCGAGAAGGCCCTGGAGCAGTACGGGGCCCCCGTGTACGTCCGCCACGAGATCGTCCACAACAAGTACGTCGTGCAGACCCTGGAGCGGAAGGGCGCGATCTTCGTCGAGCAGACGGAGGAGGTGCCGCCGGGGTCGATCGTCATGTTCTCCGCCCACGGCGTCGCCCCGGTCGTCCACGAGGAGGCCGCCAAGGGCCGGCTCGCCACGATCGACGCGACCTGCCCGCTGGTCACCAAGGTCCACAAGGAGGCCGTGCGGTTCGCCAACGAGGACTACGACATCCTCCTCATCGGCCACGAGGGCCACGAGGAGGTCATCGGCACCTCCGGCGAGGCCCCCGACCACATCACCCTGGTCGACGGCCCCGGCGACGTGGAGAAGGTCGAGGTCCGCGACCCGTCCAAGGTCGTCTGGCTCTCCCAGACCACGCTCTCCGTGGACGAGACCATGGAGACCGTCGACGCCCTCAAGGAGAAGTTCCCGCAGCTCATCTCGCCGCCGAGCGACGACATCTGCTACGCCACGCAGAACCGTCAGCTCGCCGTGAAGCAGATGGGCGCCGAGGCCGACCTGGTCATCGTCGTCGGCTCGCGCAACTCCTCCAACTCCGTGCGCCTGGTCGAGGTCGCCAAGCTGGCCGGGGCCCGCGCCTCGTACCTGGTGGACTTCGCCGACGAGATCGAGGAGGCGTGGCTGGACGGCGTCTCCACGGTCGGTGTCACCTCCGGCGCCTCCGTGCCCGAGGTGCTCGTCGAGCAGGTGCTGGAGTGGCTGGCCGCCCGCGGCTTCGAGGACGTGGAGATCGTCAAGGCCGCCGAGGAGTCGATCACCTTCTCGCTGCCCAAGGAGCTCCGCCGGGACCTGCGCGCCGAGGCCGCCGAACTGATGCGGGGCGGCACCTCCGAGGGGTGACCGACCGTGCCACGTCGTAGCGTTGGGGCATGAGCGTTTTCGGTGTGGACATCGGCGGATCGGGCATCAAGGGCGCCCCGGTCGACCTCGGGCGTGGTGACCTGGCGGAGGAGCGCTTCAAAGTGCTCACTCCCCATCCCGCGACCCCCGACGCCGTCGCGGAGTGCGTGAAGCAGGTCGTCGACCACTTCGGGTGGACGGGTCCCGTCGGGGCCACGTTCCCCGGAGTGGTCACGCACGGCATGACGCGCACGGCGGCGAACGTCGACAAGGGCTGGATCGACATGGACGCCGCCGGTCTCCTGTCCCAGAAGGTCGGCTGCGCGGTGACCCTGCTCAACGACGCGGACGCCGCGGGCATGGCCGAGATGGAGTACGGGGCGGGCCGTGGCCGCAAGGGCACGGTCATCGTGCTCACCCTCGGCACGGGCATCGGCAGCGCCGTCTTCCTCGACGGCAACCTGCTGCCCAACACGGAGCTGGGCCACCTGGAACTGCACGGCCACGACGCCGAGACGAAGGCCTCCACCAAGGCCAAGGACGACGAAGGCCTCACCTGGGAGCACTGGGCCAAGCGCCTGCACAAGTACCTCGCCCACGTCGAGATGCTCTTCTCGCCCGAGCTGTTCATCCTCGGCGGCGGGGTCAGCCGCAAGGCCGACAAGTTCCTGCCGCTGCTGACCGGCATCAGGGCCGAGATCGTGCCGGCCGCGCTGCAGAACAACGCGGGCATCGTCGGCGCGGGCATGGCGGCGGCCGCGGTCCGCTCCTGACCACGGGCGGCCGGCGGGAGGTGGCCGGGGACCCGGTGCCCGTGGGGGCACCGGGTGGGCACCGCATCCCCCGGTCCGGGGCCGGGGGATGCGCTCAGCGGCGTCGTTCGCGCATCACATAGGCCACCTTCCGCGCGGCCGCGATCACCGCGGCACCGACCGTGCCCCCGTACAGCCAGCCCGTCAGGGTGGCGAGCCCGGTCAGCAGGCCCATCACATGGCCCGTGAAGCCCCCGCCCTCGCCGTCGGCCGTCACGGCCAGCGCGAGGGTGAAGGCGATGGGCGCGCTGACCGGCGCCGCCGACAGGTCGTACGGCCGTACGAAGAGGCCGGCGGCGAGGCAGGCCAGCAGGAAGACGACCCCGAAGAGGGTGCCGGGCTCGCCCGTGATCAGCGAGTCCGCGGCGCCTCCGGCCAGCGCGGCCAGCGTGATGAAGACGCCGGTGCCCAGTCCGGTCAGCCGGGGCTCCGTCCGGCGCAGCCGGGCCACCCGCAGCAGCAGCGGCCCCCGGGGCAGACCGCCCCGGACGGCTGTCGCGCCCTGCGGGCGGCGCTGCGGGCGAACCGGCCGCGGCAGCGGGGAGGCGGCGGTGGGGGCACCGCTGTTCTTGTGGGGTGTGCGCGCACTGTGTTGCTCCACGCACCCAAAGTAGGCGTCGGGGAGGGGGGAAACGGGGGCAGGACACGACTTTTCACCGCCTCAGGGGGCTGCTGAGGGCGCGGGCCACCCGGGGGCCGGTGCGTTCCGTAGACTGGTGGATCGGTCCGCCGGTCGTCCTGCCCGGGCGTGGCGGCCGATTCCACCCACCTCGCTACGGGAAGTCGTCACGTGTCGCTCACGATCGGAATCGTCGGCCTGCCGAACGTCGGCAAGTCGACCCTGTTCAACGCCCTGACCAAGAACGACGTGCTGGCGGCCAACTACCCGTTCGCCACGATCGAGCCCAACGTCGGCGTGGTCGGCGTCCCCGACCCCCGCCTCGACAAGCTCGCCGGGATCTTCGACTCGCAGCGCAAGCTCCCGGCGACCGTGGACTTCGTCGACATCGCCGGTATCGTGCGCGGCGCCAGCGAGGGCGCGGGCCTGGGCAACAAGTTCCTCGCGAACATCCGCGAGTCCGACGCCATCTGCCAGGTCATCCGGGCCTTCGTCGACCCGGACGTGGTCCACGTCGACGGCAAGGTGTCCCCCAAGGACGACATCGAGACGATCAACACCGAGCTGATCCTCGCCGACCTGCAGACCATCGAGAAGGTCGTGCCGCGGCTGACCAAGGAGGCCCGCCTCCAGAAGGACAAGGTCCCGGTGCTCGCCGCCGTCCAGGAGGCCCAGCAGATCCTCGAGGACGGCCGCACCCTGTTCTCCGCCGGCATCACCGCCGGGACGGAGAAGGGCGGCCTGCTGCACGAGCTGCACCTGCTGACCACCAAGCCCTTCCTGTACGTCTTCAACGTCGACGAGGACGAGCTGAGCGACGAGGCCTTCAAGGCCGAGCAGCGCGCTCTGGTCGCCCCGGCCGAGGCGATCTTCCTCAACGCCAAGATCGAGTCCGAGCTCATCGAGCTCGAGGACGACGAGGCGCTGGAACTCCTGCAGTCCATGGGCCAGGAGGAGCCGGGCCTGGCCACCCTCGCGCGGGTCGGCTTCGACACCCTGGGCCTGCAGACGTACCTCACCGCGGGCCCCAAGGAGGCCCGCGCCTGGACGATCAAGAAGGGCGCCACCGCCCCCGAGGCCGCCGGTGTGATCCACACCGACTTCCAGAAGGGCTTCATCAAGGCGGAGATCGTCTCCTTCGACGACCTGGTGGAGGCGGGCTCCATCCCCGAGGCCCGGGCCAAGGGCAAGGCCCGCATGGAGGGCAAGGAGTACGTCATGCAGGACGGCGATGTCGTGGAGTTCCGCTTCAACGTGTAGCCGTGCGGCAACGGAGGGCTGCGCGGCGGTTGGACGCGCAGGTCGGAAGGGGTCGGCCCGCGCCGGAGCCGAGCCCTTCCGCCCCCGTGCGGTACTTCGGCGCCGAGCGCTCCCATCGTGTTCTCCGCCACGGCCCGGCGCGCCGTCACGTACGCCGCCGCATCGTCGGCCTCGCCACGGCCGACCCTGCTGACCAGGAGCGTTCCGCAGCGCCACCCGGCCGGAGCCGTCGAACCAGACGCCCGTCCGACGCCCTCGCGGGGCCCGCAGCGAGGGATCGGTGGCTGGACCTGACGCTCAAGACGATTAGTATGCATACCTCATGCGGACCGGTTGCGCGGCCGGTCGGGTGGGCGCTCGCTGGCGCAGGACCCTGAATGGATGTTGGGAACGGTGGAGTGTGTGCGCTGAGACCGCTGGAGCGGATGCGCCATATCCTCATCGGAAACGGGGAAACAGCGTCATGCGCGCACCATCGCATATCGAAGTGCCTCAGGCCGTCGACATCTCCGCGTCCGCGGCGTCCCCGCCTCCGGGCACGAGGGCCGACAGGCCGGGCGATCGCCTCGCGTGGGCACCCCGGCGCGACCGGCGGGAGCCGGTCACCCTCGGGACGCGACGCTCCCGCAGTCATCCGCCCAGGGCCAGCTCCGAGTTCCCCACCGGGCTCGCGCCGCCGGACACCGCGGATCGCCGCACTGCCGGACTTGCCCAAGCGCATCCAGTACGAGGGCAATCCTCCGCTTGATTCGCCGCACCTCACGTCGCTCGCCGACCCGGCCGGAATCCGTGAAAGGGCAACCGCCCCGGTAGGCTCCGTAGTCGTCACACCGGCCCCGACGGTGGCGTCAGCCCACGGGCTTCCCACAGGCCCGCGACGCCCGTTCGACCGGCCGTGACCGTCCAGGTCGAAGTCTCCCCCCTGCGCACGGCAACGAGGCCGGCGCGGGTGGCAGCACAAAGGTGACCGTGCGGCGGCAGCACCCCATCAAGTTCGAAGAGCACTCAAAGTTGTACGACGTTTTACGGATAGCCGCACGGCGATTTCGCGGACGGAAGGATAGCGATGGCACATTGTTCGATAGCGGAGATCTCCTGGGAGCGGGTGCACCTTACCCTCACCGTGGACATCACTGGGGATGTTAGTCCGTCGCAGTTCCTGATCGCAGACGGTGACCGTGAACTCCCGGTGAAGTCTCGGCGAATAGCTTCGGGCCGGTACGCGCTGGAGATCAACGTCACCAACTTCCACGGCCGGGGACAGGTGCCGAACGGAACCTGGCGAATCGTTCCTGTGGTGCGTGGCGAGCAATTGCCCGCCGCCGACTTCGACCTCAGCGACACGGACCGGCTGGACGCGGACTCCCGTACCTTCCTTTACGACCGCAACCGCGTCGCATATGTCATCGCGTTCGGGATCTCGGACAACGACGAGAATCCCGAGTTCCTGATGCGGACCTACCAGCTCTTCCGCAAGGCGCCGGTCGTGCCCGGGCAGGGGCCGAAGAAGCCGCTGGGGAGGCGAATCGGGCTGCGGGTGCTGCCGCGGCCGCGGCGCCGCAAGCTCGCCAACCAGTTCTACCGGCTCGCGCGCCGCCTGAACCCGCCGCGCGGCAACAGGATCCTGTTCGCCTCCGAGATGCGCCCCAAGATCGGTGGCAACCTGGCTCGCGTCAATGAGCGGATGATCGAGCGGGGTCTCGACGAGAAGTACTCCCTCCGCTACTCGTTCCGGATCCCCGACACGGCGAACAAGTGGAACACGCTTCGCGTCATCTACCTGCTCGCGACGTCGGACGTCGTGCTGATGGACGACTACTTCGGGCTCCTCGGGCAACTGGGCATCTCCCCGAAGACCAAGATCATCCAGCTCTGGCACGCCGGAAGCGGTTTCAAGGCGGTCGGCTACAGCCGGTTCGGGCGCTACGGTTCGCCGAAGCTGACCAACGCCCACCGCAAGTACACGTACGTGATCACCGGCTCCAAGCACCTCGTGCCGACGTACGCCGAGGCGTTCGGAATCGAGGAGTCGGCCGTCATACCGACCGGCCTGCCCCGAATAGACACGTTCCTCGACAAGGAGCGCACCGAAAAGGTCGTCGAGGACTTCTTCACCGCCCACCCGAAGCTCGAGGGCAAGAGGATCATCCTTTTCGCGCCGACCTTCCGCGGGAAGAGCATCGGCGACGCGCATTACGACTACGACCGCATCGACTTCGCGAAGCTCTACGAGGCCTGCGGGGACAAGTCCGTCGTACTCTTCCGCATGCACCACTTCATCTCGGATCCCGTGCCGATCCCCGCGGAATACTCCGACCGGCTGCTGGACTTCGCGTCGTTCCCGGACACCAACGACCTGCTGCAGGTTACCGACGTGCTCATCACCGACTATTCGTCGGTGATATACGAGTACTCGCTGCTCGACCGGCCGATCCTGTTCTACGCGTACGACAAGGACCGCTACTCGGTCGTCCGCGGATTCCACCGCGACTACGACACCGTCGCTCCCGGCAAGATCTGCGTGACCTTCGACGAACTGCTCTCTGCCCTGCAGAACGAGGACTACGACATCTCGAAGCTCGAGGAGTTCCGGCAGGAGAACGTCGACTACGTCGACACCAATTCGGCGGACCGCGTGATCGACTGGCTGGTTCTGGGCGACCCCAGCGACACGGGCAGGACCGAAAGGCAGGCGTGGCTCGAGCCCGTCACAGATGACACAGCGGTGGGCGACCAGCCGCTCAGCGACCAGTCGGAGGTATGAGCTTTATGAACGTGGCGTTGCTTTTCGCCGGCGGCATCGGGTCGAGGATGAACACCCGGGCCCTCCCGAAGCAGTTCCTGGAGATCCACGGCAAGCCGGTGATCATCCACACCCTCGAGCACTTCGAGGCGCACCCGGACATCGACGCCATCGCCATCGCGATCCTCCCCGAGTACCGCGAGCTCATGACGAAGCTGCTGAAGCGGTACGAGATCGAGAAGGTCCGGTGGATCGTCGACGGTGGCGGCACCGGGCAGGAATCGCGGCACAACGCCCTGAAGGCGGTCGCCGCGGACTGCCCCGAGGACACGGTCGTGCTGATCCACGACGGCGTGCGTCCGCTGATCGACGCGAAGCTGATCAGCGCGAACATCGAGATGGTCCTGGAGCGCGGCTCCGCCATCACGTGCACCAAGTTCAACGAGACCGTGGTGTCGAGTGAGCACGACCACATCGACGATGTGATCCCGCGCGACCACATATACGCCGCGCAGGCCCCGCAGAGCTTCCGGATCGGCGAGATCCTGTCGCTGTACGACCGGGCGGTCGCCGAGGGTGAGCACAACAGCATCGACTCGTGCTCCCTCATGCACCGGTACGGTCACAAGATCCACCGCGTGGTCGGCCCCCGCTCGAACATCAAGATCACCACGTCGGAGGACTTCTACTTGTGCCGGACGTTCTTCGAGATCATCGAGAACCAGCAGATCGTGGGTACGTGATCCAGTGAGCACCATCTTCAGTTCGGTCGTGGCGCACGACCTCGATGAGATCCTCGACCGTGACCTGCCGTGGAACGAGCTCTCCGGCTGCACCGTGCTGGTCACCGGGGCCAGCGGCATGTTGCCGTCGTACGTCGTCCACACCCTGCTCGCGCTGAACGACCGGCACGGGCTGGGCATCACCGTGCACGGCCTGGTGCGGAACCGGGAGAAGGCCACCCGGCTGCTCGCGGACCTGCTCGACCGCCCGGACTTCAACCTCGTCGTCCAGGACGTGTCGGAGCCGCTCGAACTGCCGGGCCCCGTGGACTACGTGATCCACGGGGCGAGCGCCGCGCGGCCCGCCCTGCACGGCAGCCAGCCGGTCATGACGATCAAGGCGAACCTGCTGGGCACCTTCCACCTGCTCGACCTGTGCGTGGCGAAGGCCAGCCGCGGGTTCCTGCTGATGTCCTCGGCGGAGGTCTACGGGGCCCAGCCCCCGGAGACCGAGCTCATCGGCGAGCAGAGCTACGGCGGTTTCGACATCCTCAACCCGAGGGCCTGTTACGCCGAGGGCAAGCGCGCCGCGGAGACCATCTGCGCGACCTACCAGGCGCAGTACGGCATCGCCGGCCGCGTCGTCCGGTTCGGTCACGTCTACGGGCCCGGGATGGCGCTCGACGACGGGCGCGTGCAGGCCGACTTCGCGGCGAACGTGGTGCGCGGCAAGGACATCGTGCTCAACAGCGACGGTTCCGGCGTGCGGACGTACACCTACGTGGCCGACGCCATCGCCGGACTGTTCTACGCGCTGCTCCGCGGTGACGAGACGGCCTACAACGTCGCGGACCCGGCCGGTCTGATCTCGATCCGGGGCCTTGCGGAGCTGTTCACCGAGGTGCGCCCGGAGCGTGGGCTGCGGCTGCGGTTCAGCAACGAGTCGGACGAGCGCTCCTACAGCCTGACCAAGAAGCAGGGCCTGGACAGCGCGCGGCTCGCGGCCCTCGGCTGGCGCCCGGTCGTCGGCCTGCCGGACGGGCTCGACCGCATGGTGACCCACCTGGAGTCGAGCCCCCCGGCGCAGTAGCGAACCCCGCGCTGCCGCGCTTCACCGGTGATCCGAGACCGGAGCCGAACGGCTCCGGTCTCGATCGTTCACGGGTGCGGGCGCGGGCGCGGCCGCAGATACGACCGCGGGCCACTTCGGCGCGGACGGAGGTCCGCGCCGAAGTGGCCCGCGTGAGCAGCGCCGGTCGTCAGCCCTTCAGGCGGCGCAGAATCCGCCGGGCGAGCCGCCGCGGCGTCCTGGTCGGCAACGGCCGCACCACCGGACTCTTCGGGACCTCCGACTCGTCGGTGAGGTTCCAGTACTGCGGGGACTTCTCGCCCTTGCGCGGATACTGCTCATTCGGGCGGCGCGGCACGACCTCGGGGCGCTCCCAGGCGATGTCCCGCCGCACCACGCGCGCCGGTGCTCCGACGGCTATGCAGTTGTTCGGAACGGACGAGGTGACGATGCTGCGGAATCCGATGACCGAGCCGTTGCCGATGGTGACGCCGCCCATCACGACCGCGTGCTTCGCGATCCAGACGTGCTCGCCCACGACGATCGACTGGGACGGGTTCACGCGCTTCTCGGTGCGCACGTCGAAGATCGGGTGGGTGTCGTCGCCACGCACCTCGATGTTCTTCGCGAACATCACGTCGGCACCGATCGACACCGACACGCCTTCGACGGCGGAGATGAAGGCGCGGCCGGCGCAACCCACGTTCTCGCCGATCCAGATCCGGGACTCGTGCCCGCAGCGCAGTTCGAAGCGGAGACCGGCACGCTTCTTCGTGGTCTGACCGATTTCTATCCGGCCGTTGTCCCCGGTGAAGGTGACGAGCAGGTCCCTGATGTCCGCATTCGGGCTGATGACGAGTGTGTTGTTCGAACCCTTGAACCGAATGTCGATCTTGTTCTCGAGGGGCTCACCGTCGTAGACGATCTCGTTTCCGTGCTCGTCCTTGTACCGCTCGAGTTTGTGGAGTTGCAGCAGCATCCTGTTCAAGGGGCGTGTCGCGACCCGATCAGGGCCGGACCAACCCCTCATACCTCCATTCGACCTGTGTGTCGTGCTTCAGGTTTCCGATGACTCCGTGCAACGAACGAGGCATCGTCAATGGGGGGTCGGGAGCTGTGGGCGGCTGATGAGGGCCGCGAACCCCTGCGGGCCACATTGCGCTCGATGCTGCGGCGGACTGATCAGCATACCTGAGTCGGGCGTGGGGGCATAGGTCGTGCTTCACTCGGGATCCTCGGGTGAAAGCCGTGTGCCGACCGGGCGCCGAGCGGCCCGGTGCAATGGTGCGCGAATCGCTCCGCAAGGCCTCATTGCCGGAGGAAATGCGGGACCTGTGCATCGGGGAATGACGTTCGACGTCCGCTGCCGGGTGGGCCGCCGGCCGCGTCCCCGGAAATTTCCTGCCGGGCCTGTGCTGATTTTCCGATTTCGGCAATTTCACGGGGCGGCAGTCCCGCGGCGGCCGACCGCGCGAACAGTGGAATAGCTGTGGGGAGGCGTGAGCATTCAACGTCCGGCCGTCCGGACCCGATGCCGCGCACGGTGCCGGCTCCGTCCGGTCACAGCACGGTGACGGAACCGGTGCACCGGCGAACGGCGCGGGCCCGGCGGGCCACCATGGCGGCATGCGTACACGCCTCAGCACCGGAGTGCTCCTCGCCGCCGTGCTCCTCGCGGTCACCGCCTGCAGCTCCGGCACCGACGACGCCGGAGGCAAGCCCGAGGGCGGCGGCGCCCCGCCGACCGCCGGTGCGCCCGGGTCGAAGGTGCCGGACATCAGCGAGGGCATCCCCGGGGAGCCGACCGGGGCCGAACGCGCGGCGCTCCTGGCGGCGCTCAAGGCCGTCGACCCGGCGCTGGCCGCCGACGCGGACAAGGCCGTGGCCAACGCGCGCCAGCAGTGCGCCACCATCACCGGCGGCGGCAACACGGTGGCGGCCGCGCAGTCGCGCTTCGGCAGTGCCGGCCACCAGGTCACCGAGGAACAGGCCAAGGCGATCAACGCGGTGCTGGAGCGGACGCTCTGCCCGTCCTGAGCCGCCCCGCCCACGGGATGGGGCAGCGGCCATCGGGTTGGGGCCGGCGCGCCGTCATGCGCCCGCCTCCTGACGGCCCGCGTCGATCGCGGGGTTGTCGAGCGTCGCCCAGAACGCGTCGTCCGGCTCCGGCGGCAGCGCGGGGGAACCGAGGTCGGCGTGCAGTTCGGCGCGCCAGCCGGGCGAGATCCGCGCGCGGACGTCGGCCGTCCTCACCAGCGCCCGGTGCGGGAGGTCGGTGAGCAGCAGCACGAGGCACATCGCGGCCTGGCCGCGGAGGCCGTCATGGAGGGCGGACGACTGGCGGCGCACCTGGCGCAGCCGGAGCCCGAGCGGACCGGTGCCGGTGAGCTGGACGGGACGGCCGCCGGCGGGTGGAGCATGGCGAACGTCGCGGGAGCGTGGGCGCCCAGCCAGGAGTCGATGCGGGGCCGGGCCAGTTCGGCCGCCTCTGCGGACATCGTGGTCCCCCCTCGGGTGCCGGCGCCCGGCCGGGAGCACCTGGCGGTGGCCGCCGACGGCGGGGGTCCGGGGCCGGGATATATTCGCGCGGCCGTTCGCCGCGTTCGCCCGTCCGTGAGGAGCCGCTCCGTGCAGCCTCCGCCGTATCCCTCGTACCCCCACCAGCCCGCGCTGCCGCCCGCGTTGCCGCCCGCGCCGCAGCGGGCGCCGCTGAACGGGCCCGCCGTGGCCGCGCTGGTGACCGGGCTGCTGTGCATGATGCCGGTGGTCGGCGTCGTGCTGGGGACGGTCGCGCTGGTGCAGATCAAACGGACGGGCGCGCGCGGCAGGGGCATGGCCGTGACCGGGCTGGTGCTGTCGGCCGTCGGCACGCTGCTGTGCGCGCTGGTGCTCGCCGGTGGCGCCGGCGACTTCGTCAGGGGCTTCAAGGAGGGCGTCAGGGACGGGGCGCGGGACGGCGGCGCCCACTCGCTGCGCCGGGGCGAGTGCTTCGACACTTCCGGCGGCGGCGGCCTGGAGGCCCCGGCCGCCGACATGGACACCGTGCCCTGCACGCAGCGGCACGCCGCCGAGGTGGTCGGGTCGTTCCGGCTGCCCGGGCCCCAGGGCTACCCGGGCGACGCGGCGCTCAGGGACCGCGTGGAGGAGCGCTGCCGGCGGCTGGCCGACGGCTACGCCATGGACAGCTGGGCGGTGCCGGCGGACGTCGAGGTGTACTACTACGCACCCGACCGGGAGACCTGGAGGCTCGGCGACCGCGAGGTGACCTGCGTGTTCGGCAAGGCGAAGGGCACGCTCGAGGGCTCGTTGCGGCAGGACGCGAGCACGCTCGACGCGCACCAGGTCGCCTACCTGGAGGCCGCCAACGTCCTCAACGAGGCCATGGCCGGGGGGCCGGAGGAGGAGCAGGTCGAGGACGACCTCGAGGGCTACCGGAAGTGGGCCGGCGAGGTCACCGTGGCCCTCGCCGCGGAGGCCCGGGCGCTCGAGGCCCACGACTGGCCGGCCGGCGCCGGGGAACCGGTCGCCGCGCTCGTGGCGGAGGCCGGGAAGGCCCGCGCGTACTGGGCCAGGGCCGCCACGGCGAAGGACGCGGACGCCTACTACGAGCACTACGAGGACGCGGACTCGCACAGCGGCCGCGAGCAGGCGGTCAGGGCACGGGAGGCGCTGGGGCTGGCCACGACGGTCGCGGCGGCGAACCCTTCGGTGTGATCAGTCCCGACTCGTAGGCGTAGACGACCAGTTGGGCGCGGTCGCGGGCGCCCAGCTTGGTCATCGCCCGGCTGACGTGGGTCTTGGCGGTGAGCGGGCTGATGACCATCCGCCCGGCGACCTCGTCGTTGCTGAGCCCGCGCGCGACGAGTGCGAGCACCTCGCGCTCCCGGTTGGTCAGCGCCTCCAGGCCCGCCGCGTGCGTGGCGTCGGGCGGCCGCGAGACGAACTCGCTGATCAGCCTGCGGGTGATGGCGGGGGAGAGCAGGGCGTCGCCGCGCCGGGCGACGTGGATGGCCTGGACGAGGTCGGCGGGTTCGGTGTCCTTCAGCAGGAAGCCGCTGGCGCCGGCCCGCAGCGCGTCGAAGACGTACTCGTCCAGGCCGTAGTTGGTGAGGATGACCACGTGCACCCCGGCCAGCCGCGGATCGGCGGCGATCAGCCGGGTGGCGCCGATGCCGTCGAGCACCGGCATCTGGACGTCGAGGAGCACCACGTCGGGCACGTGCCGCCGGGCGAGTTCCACCGCCTGCTGCCCGTCGCCCGCCTCGGCCACTACCTCGATGCCGTCCTCGGCGTCGAGGAGGGCGCGGAAACCGGCCCGCATCAGCGCCTGGTCGTCGACGATCAGCACGCGGATCACGACACCTCCTCCAGCGGGGCCCCGGCCGCCCCCGTGGCCGTCGTCCTCCCGTCGGCCGACGGCAGGACGTCCAGGGGAAGTTCGGCCCGTACGGAGAAACCGCCCTCGGGCCGCGGCCCGGCCCGCAGCCGCCCGCCGAGCGCGGTCACCCGCTCCCGCATCCCGGTCAGCCCGACCCCGGGCACCGTGCCGTCCCCGGGGGCCGCCGTGCCGTCGTCGTCGACCTGCACGACCAGCTCCCGGTCGCCGTACTCGATGCGGACGGTGGCCCGGGGCTCCGGCCCGGCGTGCCGGGTGACGTTGGTGAGCGCCTCCTGCACGATGCGGTAGGCGGCCCGGTCGACCGCTTCGCCCAGCGGCCGTTCGCGTCCGCCGACCGTGACACTGGTCGGCAGCCCGGCCGTGCGCGAGCGCTCCACCAGGTCCTCGATCCGGTCCAGGCCGTGACCGCCGCCGGTGCCGCGCAGCACCTCCAGGGTCGCGCGCAGCTCCCGCATCGCCTCCCCGCTCGCCTCCTGGATCGCCAGCAGCGCGTCGGGCACCTCCTCGCCGCGTTTGCGGGCCAGGTGGACGGCGACCCCGGCCTGCAGCTTGATGATCGAGATGCTGTGGGTGAGCGAGTCGTGCAGCTCCCGGGCGATCCGCAGCCGTTCCTCGCCGGCCCGGCGCAACGCCGCCTCCTCACGGGTGCGTTCGGCGTCCAGGGCGCGCCGCTCCAGCTGCTCCAGGTAGGCCCGGCGGTGCCGGCCCACCACGGCCATGGCGACCGAGGCCAGGAACCAGCCGAGCAGCAGCGCCGTCGACTGCGCCGACGTGGGCGCGGGCTGCCCGGAGGCGAGGTAGCCGGCGAGGAACGCCATGGCCGACAGCTGCACCGGCAGCCGCTTCCCGCCCGCCCTGACCGCCATGTGGACCGCGACCAGCACGGGGAACGCCGCCGAGGGGCCCGGGTGCACCCGGAGCGCGTACGCCAGCATGCAGCCGGTGCACAGCAGCAGCGCGCCCGCCGGACGGCGGCGGCTCCCCGACACCGCCAGCGTGCCCACCAGACCCAGTGCCAGGTCGAGGGCGTTCGACGGGTGCGGCCCGCCGGGCAGCAGCAGGACGCCGACGGCGAGGACGACGCCGATCACCGCGTCGAAGGCGAGGCCCCGCCACCCCCGCAGTCCGGCCCGTCCCTGACGCCCGATCAGCGTGCCACCCATGCCCGCACCCTACGCCGCCGCGCCGGGCCGCACGTCCTCCCCGCAGACGGCTCCGCGGCTACTCCCGGCGGAGTAGTCCCGCCCGCCGCCCCGGCGCCCGGAGCAGTGGCAGCCCCCTTCCCCCGGACGACGACCGGACGGCCCCCGGGCGGCCACGATCGACCCGTCGCGAACAGCACCGTCCACGAGCCGTCTGCGAGGAGGCCCGGCATGGCCACGTCCTTCCGTCTCACCACCCCCGCGCCGCCCGGCGACGCCACCGGCCGGACCGCCGAGGTGTACGCCCAGCTCGCCGCCGACTTCGGCGTCGGCCACGCGCCCACCTTCGTGGCACTGTCGGCCGCTCCCGACCTGCTCGCGGCGGCCTGGGCCGTGCTGCGCGAGTCGCTGCTCGCCGGCCGCGTGCCGCGCACCGACAAGGAGCTCGTGGCCCTGGGGGTGTCGGCGGCGAACCGCTGCCCCTTCTGCGTGGCCGCGCACACCGTCCTGCTGCACGCCGCCGGCGACCACCGCCTCGCCGAGACCGTCGCCCGCGGCGGCACGCCCGACGACCCCCGCCGGGCAGCGCTGGTCGCCTGGGGCAGGGCGACCGCGACCCCCGGTGCGCCGGCCGCCGCGGCGCACCCCTTCGGCCCGGCGGACGCACCCGAGTTCATCGGCACGGCCCTCGCCTTCCACTTCGTCAACCGGATGGTGTCCGCGCTGCTGACCGACGACCTGCTCCCCGCCGGGCTGCAGCGGCTGCGGCTGGTGCGCAGCCTCGGCGGCCGGGCCCTGGCCCGTACCGTCCGCAGGCCGCTGCCGCCCGGGGCCAGCCTGCCCCTGCTGCGCGGTCCGGCCGGGCCCGCGCCGCAGTGGGCCGCCGACGCCCCGGTGGGCACCGCCTTCGCCGCACTGCGGCGGGCGGCTGCAGCGGGCGGGCCACGGCTCGGCGACGCGGCCCGGGAGGCGGTCGTGGCCGCCGTCGACGCCTGGGACGGCACGCCGGTACCCCTGACCGGCGACCCGGCGGCCGCGGCGCTCGCCGGGGTGCCCGCCGCCGAACGCCCCGGCGCCCGGCTCGCGCTGCTCGCCGCCCTCGCCCCGTACCGGATCACCGAGGCGGACGCGGAGGCCTGGCGGATCGCCGATCCCGACCCCTACGACGCGGATCTGGTGCGGGTGCTGGCCTTCGGCGCCATGACCGCGGTGAGCCGGATCGAGACCTCGCTCCACCAGCCTTTGCGTCGCCCCAGGTTGACAGCCCATTGACAGAGCCACGACGATGCGTGGTGCCACTGGGACCGATGAGCTCCGTGTGCACTTCGACCACTCGCCCGGTGACGCCTCGGCCTGCTCACGTACGGGGAGAGCTGCCGTCACCCGCGCCCGCCGGGCCACGCAACGCCAAGATTGGGTTCTGCATGTCCATATCGCGACGTGTCACCGTCGGACGGCTGCTGGGCGTGAGCGCCGCGGCCGTCGCCCTCACCGCCGTGGGTGCCACCTCCGCCTGGGCCGGCGACTGCCCGGGCGGCAAGGGCTGGGACCGCGGTGGCCACCACGGCTACAAGCCCGGCCAGGGCGGCGGCACCAAGACCACCACCGACCGCTGCGAGTTCTCGCTCGACGGCACGGCCTGGTACCCGTCGGTCAAGGTCGACGACGTCAACCTCAAGCCCGGCGAGGACGGCAAGGTCCACGTCCAGGTCCGGGTCGCGGACGGCTCCTCGTCCTGCACCGTGTCCCTCGCCTCCTACCGCACGCACGGCGCCACCTTCCAGACCTCCGGCAAGCAGGTGTTCCACGACTGGGACACCGTGAAGATCACCACCGGCACCGACACCCTCGACGTGGCCGTGCCGGACGTCACCTGCTTCGCGCAGGTCGACCTGTACTACGGCAACAAGAAGTACGACGGCGTCCTGGACGCCAACGACGGCTACGAGCACGGCGACCTGCCCGAGGGCCCGAACCACGCGGTCATCGGCGACAAGAAGATCGCCTGGTGGAACGGCGGCACGAAGGACTGCACCACGCAGACCGTCCCGTCCACCCCCGCCACCTCCACCCCGACCACCCCCTCGGGCGACGAGACCACCCCCGCCGGCGGCGAGACCACCCCGGCCGGCGGCGAGGAGACCACCCCCGCCGCGACCGAGACCCCCTCGGCCACCGCCCCCGCCTCGGAGTCGGCGTCGGCGTCGGCTTCCGCCTCGGCGTCCGAGTCCGTCGAGGCCGAGGCCTCCGAGTCCCCCAACGGCGGCTCGGGCGACCTCGCCGAGACCGGCAGCGGCAACGTGGGCATGCTCTCGGCCGCCGCGGCCGTGCTGCTGGCCGCCGGTGGCGGTGTGGTCCTCGCGACCCGTCGCCGTCAGGCCGCCCGCCGGCACTGACACCCGCCGAGCGGAGGAGGGGTACGACTGCGTCAGCGGTCGTACCCCTCCGTCGTGCCGGGTCCGGCAGCCGCCCGGCGCGCCTGAGGCCGGTTCTCCGCCTTGCGACGCACCGCGCCGGGCGCACCTCCCGGCGCAAGGGAAACGCGGGGCCCGCCCGCCGGTCGGCCGGAGCCACTTTGACGACAGGGCCTAGCCCCCGCTCCGTACGGATTGGAACAATCCGAACCTGACCGTAGGGACCGATGCGGGGGGCTGCATGACATCTCCGGGGGACACCGCCGTCGGCGAGCGCTACCCGACCGTGGACGAGGTCGCCGCCGCGGCCAGGGCCCTGGCGCTCCGCCGGCCCGACGTCTGCCGGCTGCGGACGGTGGGCCTGTCCCGGGCCGGTGAGCCGCTGCTGCTGCTCTCGGTGGGGCACGGATCGCGCAACGTCCTGGTGGTGGCCGGCCCGCACGCCAACGAGATGGTCGGCGGCGCCACCGCGCTGCTGCTGGCCCGGCGGGTCGCCGCCGACCCCGTGCTGCGCGAAGGCACCGGCGCCGCCTGGCACTTCCTGCTGTGCGCGGACCCGGACGGCGCCCGGCTCAACGAGGCCGTCCCCGACGCCCGGTTCACGATGCTCGGCCACTACCGGCACTTCTTCCGCCCGCGCGCCGCGGAACAGCCCGAGTGGCTGCCGGACGACGGCACGCTGGACGGGGCCCTGCCCGAGACCCGCGCGCTGATCGGGGTCATCGACGAGCTGCGGCCGGTGCTGCAGTGCTCGCTGCACGGCATCGACGTGGGCGGCACCTTCATCCAGGTGACCCGGGACATCCCGCGGCTCGCGGAGCGGATCGCCAAGTCCGCCGCCGAGTTCGACATCCCCCTGGAGGCCGGCTCCTCCGACGCCTTCCACTGGCCGAGCCCCGGCCCCGGGGTGTACGTGCTGCCGCCGCCCGGCGGCCCGCGTGAGGACGCCTCCAACTCGACCTGGACGTACGCCCACCGGTACGGCGGGGTGACCGCGATCGCCGAGGTGCCCATGTGGGCGTGCGACCGCGCCGCGGACACCTCGCCGCACCCGGGTGCCGACGGCGCGCTGCGCACGGCGGGGGAGGCGCTGCGCCGCGCCAGCCTGCTGGTCGGCGGGCTCATCGGTGAGGTGCGGCCGCACCTGCCCGACGACGGCGGGCCGTTGCTGCGCGCCGCGCAGGAGATCGTCGCGGTCGGCCCGGCGCTCGCCGCGGACTGGGACCCGGCGCTGCGCACGGCGGCCGCGCCGCCGCTGCCCGCGATGACCCGGGCCCGGGTCAGCAGCGTCGAGATCTACGCGCAGCGACTGCCGTTGCGCGCCGCCGCGATGCTGCTGCGGGTGGTCCGTGGCGCGGAGCTCCCGCCCGTCCCGCTGGTGGCCGTGCGGGAACTGCTGGAGCGTCTGGTGGCGGAGTGGTGCGAGGCGTACGAGTCGGCGCACCGGGCCCGCTGGATCCCGGTGCGTCACCAGGCGGAGCAGCACGCCAGGGTGGTCCTGGCGGCTTTCGATCTGCTGCCCGGGTGACGCGACACGGGTAAAGCCTTGCGGAAGGCTTGCGGGTGGCAACCCTGAGTTGTCAAGCTGTTGCACACAGTCAACCCGAGGGAGGGGCACGTGCCTTTCGGTGAGCAGCCCGCGTACCTGCGCGTCGCCGAGGATCTCCGCCGGAAGATCCTCGACGGCAGCCTCCCTCCGCACACCCGCCTGCCCTCGCAGGCGCGCATCCGTGCCGAGTACGGGGTGTCGGACACCGTCGCCCTCGAAGCCCGCAAGGTGCTGATGGCCGAGGGCTTCGTCGAGGGCCGGTCCGGCTCCGGCACATACGTGCGCGAGCGCCCCGACCCTCGGCTGGTCGTGCGCACGGGCTACCGGCCGGGCAGCGGCCAGGCGACGCCGTTCCGCCAGGAGCAGGCCGACGAGGGCTTCAAGGGCACCTGGGAGGCGAACAGCTTCCAGGACACGGCGAACGCGCGCATCGCGGAGCGGCTGGGGATCAAGCCCGGCGACCGCGTGATGCGCACGCGCTACCTCTACCGGACGGAAGGCGAGCCGATGATGCTCGCCACCTCCTGGGAGCCGCTGTCGGTGACCGGCCGTTCCCCCGTCCTGCTGCCCGAGGAGGGCCCGTTGGCCGGCCAGGGGGTGGTGGAGCGCATGGCTGCGCTCGACGTCGTGGTCGACAACGTGGCCGAGGACGTCGGCGCCCGGCCCGGGCTCGCGGAGGAGACCGCGGTGCTGGGCGGCGTCCCCGGGCACGTGGTCATCGAGATCCGCCGTACGTACTACGCGTCGGGGCTGCCCGTCGAGACCGCGGACATCGTCATCCCGGCCGACCGCTACCGGGTGTCGTACCGGATGCCGGTGAAGTGACCCCGTCCGGGCGCCCGGCGGCGCCGGCGGTACGGGCCGGCTGAGTCCGGGCCCGTACCGCGGGGCGCGCCGCGTGTCCGCCGGAGCGGGCAAGTGCGCTGGTGGGCGCGGTGTCCGCCCGGCGCGTGTGGTGCGCGGCCCGCGGAGGGCGCCGCCGGGGCGCGCGCCGATGTGCGAGGGGCGCGGACAAGAGCCCCTTCTGAGTCAACTCCCAATCGAACATGGCCCGATCGAGTCGAATACTGCCCGAACGTGTCCGGCGCGTCACGTTCGGGCGTAGGCTCCGGCATATGCGCATCGCCGTTTCCTCGGACATGGACGAGCCGGTTGCGCGGCTGGTCGTCGACGAACTGCGCCGCCGCGGCCACACCGTGATCGCCTACGGTGCCCTGCGCGCGGGCGACCGCAAGGACTGGGCCTGGAGCGCGGAGAGCGCCGCCCGGGACCTCGCGGAGGGCCGCGCCGACCAGGCCGTCGTGTGCTGCTGGACGGGCACGGGGGCCTCCATCGCCGCCAACAAGGTGCCCGGCGTCCGCGCCGCCCTCTGCGTCGACGCGTACTCCGCGGACGGCGCCCGCACGTGGAACGACGCCAACGCCCTCGCCCTGAGCCTGCGTCTGACCAGCGAACCCCTGCTCAGGGAGATCCTCGACGCATGGTTCTCCGGCGCCCCGAGCGGCGAGGAAGACGACCGGGCCAACGTGGCGCACTTGGAGGAGATCCGATGAGCGAGCTGGTCTGGGTCGTCATACGCCAGGACGACAACGGCAACCGCTACCGGGTCGGCCGCTACGCCACCCGCCAGGAGGCCGAACGCGTCGCCGACGCCCTCGACGCGCGCGGCCACAAGCAGCTCTACCTCATCGAGCGCATCGACCGGCGCGCGTCCTAGGGGCACTCCCGCCACGGGCTTCGCGACGCAACGCACCGGGGGCACCTCCCGGCGGTGGCCGGGGAGCTGCTGCTGCGGCGGCGCGGCCCGGCCGTCCGCCGCGGGCGGCCGCCACGGATAGGGTGCGGCCCATGACGACGCGCGACGTGACGGTGGTGGTCGGTGCGGCCGTGCTCGACCGGGGCAGACTGCTCGCGGCGCGGCGCAGCGCGCCGCCTGAGCTGGCGGGGCGCTGGGAACTGCCCGGCGGCAAACTCGAACCGGGGGAGACGGCGCCGCAGGCGCTGACCCGTGAGCTCCGCGAGGAACTGGGCGTGGAGGCCGAGGCGCTGGAGCGGGTCCCCGGGGAATGGCCGCTGAAGCCCGGTTACGTCCTGCAGGTGTGGACCGCCCGCATCCTCTCCGGGGAGCCCCTGCCGCTGGAGGACCACGACGAGCTGCGCTGGCTCACCCCCGACCGCCTCGACGAGGTCGACTGGCTCGACCAGGACCGCCCCGCGGCGGCCTGGGCGGCGGCCCGGGCGGCCGAGGGTCAGGGCCCGGGCTGACCACCGCACCGCGGACCACGCGGTGCGCATCGGGTCGATGGGCGGGGTGGGTGGTCGGGTGCGGGTTCGTCTCGCGCCCGAAGGGCGGACCACCCCGCGGCACCTCCGCGGCACCCCCGGGCGGGATATGCGGCGCGGAATATCGGGTATGGGGGGATTGATCCACCGAAGGCCGGCCGGCCCCGAGCCGGTGGCCCTGCAATGGTCTGGGGTCCCCACACGTGAGCGGGAGCGAGGACGGCACTGCCAGGGGCGAGGACCCGGGACACCCCGGGTTCCCGGCCGCGCACGAGCGCGCCCACGCCGGGCTCCGGCCCGGACCCGCGGGACCGGCGCCGGCCGGGCCCACCGCCTCCGGGACGCCCCTGGACACGCTGCGTCTTGCCGTCGTCATGCTCGACACCTCCGGCCGCGTCCTGCTCTGGAGCCCGCTCGCGGAGGAGATGCTCGGCTGGGCGGGAGAGCACGTGGTGGGCCGCCGGGTCTCCGCCCTGATCGACCCCGCCGAGGACCCGCGCCGGGCGGAGCGGGAACGGGAAACCGCGCCCGCCGTCCGCCGGGCGGCCGCCGTGCCCCGTCCCGGCCCCGCCGAGCGGATCCTGGCCGAGCTGCTGCGCACCGGCCGCTGGGAGGGCATCCTCGCCGTCCGGCACCGCGACGGCCACCGGGTGCAGGTCGAGGCGCGGGCCTCGCTCCTCGTGGACGGCGACGGCCGGCCCTTCGTCCTGGTGTCGATCGCCGAGACCAGCCGGATCCGCGGCATGGAGCACGACCTGGCGGCACTGGACTCGCTCTTCGACTCCTCGCCCCTCGGCGTTGCCATCTTCGACACCGAACTGCGCTACGTCCGTGTCAACGAGGCCCTGACGCGCATGAACGGGGTCCCCGCCGAGCAGACCCTCGGCCACCGCGTCGAGGAGATCGTGACCGCCGGGGCCGCCGAGGAACTCACCACCCTCCAGCGGCACGTGCTGGCCACCGGGCGCCCGGTCATCGACGTCGTGGTGCCCGGTCCGTCCGGCGGCTGGCGCTCGGTGTCGTACCACCGCCTGGAGGACCGCGCGGGCCGGGTGCTGGGCATCAGCTGCAGCGTGATGGACGTGACGGAGCGCCAGCAGAGCGCCGAGAAGATCGAGCGCACCCGGCGCCGGCTGGCGCTGCTCAACGACGTCGGCTCGCGCCTGGCGGACCTGCTGGACGTACGGCGGATCGCCGAGCAGCTGGCCAGGACCGTCGTGCCGCGGTTCAGCGACTACAGCGGGGTGATCCTGCACGCGGCCGTCCCGGACGGCGGCGAACTGCCCGGCGCCCCCTACGGGGAGCTCACCGAGATGCGCCAGCTCGGCATCGGGGCGGTCAAGGAGGGCCCGCTGGTCGACCGGATGATCGGCATCGGCAAGGTCGTCCGGGTCGACCGGGCGTCCGTCTTCGGCTCGGTGCTGCACAGTGCGCGGCCCGCCCTGGTGAGCAGCGCCGACGAACTGCGCGACACCGTCGCCACCTTCCCCGGCGACCCCAAGGTGCAGGCCGCGCTGGACCTCGGCGTCCACTCGCTGTTGGTCGCCCCGCTGCGGGCCCGCGGCATCGTCCTCGGGCTGCTGGTCGTCAGCCGCGCCGGCGGGCGCGAACCCTTCGACCGGGACGACGTCGAACTCGCCATGGAACTGTGCGACCGCTCCGCCGCCGCCCTGGACAACGCCCGCCTCTACATCCGCGAGCGCGAGGGCGCCCTGATGCTGCAGCGCAGCCTGCTGCCGCGGAGCGTGCCCGAGCCGCCCGGCGTGGAACTCGCCTTCCGCTACGTCCCCGGCAGCACCGGGGCGGCGGCGGGCGGCGACTGGTTCGACGTCATCCCGCTCGCCGGCGGCCGGGTCGCCCTCGTCGTCGGGGACGTCATCGGCCACGGACTGCGCGCCGCCGCCACGATGGGCCGGCTGCGCACCGCCGTGCGGACCCTGGCGGCGATGGAGATGGCGCCGGAGGAGTTGCTGCGCCGCGTCGACGACCTCGGCGACGACCTCGCCGCGGACACCGCCGAAGGCTGGACGGCGACCTGCGTCTACGCCGTCTACGACCCCTCCACACGGCGGCTCGCCCTGGCCCGCGCCGGGCACCCGCCGCCCGTCCTGGTGGAGCCCGCGGCCTACGGGGGCGGCCGGGCCCGGCTGCTCGACTCCCCGTCCGGGGTGCCGCTGGGCGTCGGCGGCGTGGACTTCGAGCCGGTCGAGCTGGAGGTGCCCGACTCCTGCGTCCTCGTGCTCTACACCGACGGCCTCGTCGAGTCGCGCGGCGAGGACATCGGTGTCGGCATGGACCGGTTGCGGTCGGTGCTCGCCCGCCGTCCGCTGCGGTCCCTGGAGGAGGCCTGCGACGACCTGCTGGCCACCCTCGAGCAGGGCCGCGAACCCGACGACGTGGCGCTGCTCATGGCGCGCCTCGGCGGCCTCCCGGAGGGCAGCACCGCCCACTGGACGTTCACCGCCGAGCCGAGCGCCGTCCGCCGGGCCCGGCGGAACGTACGGGAGACCCTGGCGGAGTGGGGGCTGCGCGAGCTCACCGACGTCACCGTGCTGCTCGTCAGCGAACTCGTCACCAACTCCCTGCGGTACGCCCGCGGGCCGATCGGCGTGCGCATGGTGCGCGGCACCTCGCTGCTGGTGGAGGTCTCCGACCCGCTGCCCGACCCGCCGCGCCGGCGCGCACCGGCCGAGGAGGACGAGGGCGGCCGCGGGCTGCACCTGGTCGCCCACACCTCCCGGCGCTGGGGAACCCGGCACGGACCGCTGGGGAAGACGGTCTGGTTCGAGCTCGCCCTCCCCGGTCCGGCGACCGCCGCGGGCGGCCCCCGCCGATGACCGGTCGCGCACGGTTCGGCGGGCCGGAGCAGGGTAGTTGAAGTGGGGCGTCGGCGGAATCCGTACGCCTCGAGATGATGCTGTGATCGACAAGTGCATGTGCGGAACGGGGGTAATGCTGGATACTCGGCACAGCCGGTCCGTATGTGTGAGCTGGAGGGGTCGGGCGTGAGCGATGAGCCGTCGGGGGTCGTTGGGCCCCGGAACCCTGAGGCCGTGACACAGAGCGCCTGGCAGTCCAGTCCGCCCGGTTCCCTCTACGACTACATCCGGGTGGCCTCGTTCTCCCTCGGCCCCGACGGGCGGATCGAGCAGTGGAGCGAGCGCGCCGAGGAGTTCTTCGGTGTTCCCGCGTCCGAGGCGCTCGGCCAGGACCCGATCACCGCCTTCGTCCCCGAGGACCGGCGCACCCGGGCGCACGAGCGGGTCGCGGAGATCCTCGACGGCCGCGAGTGGATCGGCACCGTGCCGTACCGCGACAAGGCGGGCCAGGAGGGGCTGGCCGAGGTCTACGTGATGCCCTCGCGCAGCGAGACGGGCCGGCGCGGGGCGCTCTGCATCGCCGTGGACGTCCGCGTGCTGCGCCAGATCGAGACCGACCTCGCCTCCTCGCAGGCGGTCTTCGGCCAGTCGCCGATGGGCTTCATCCTCTTCGACACCAACCTCAAGCTGCTCCGCGTCAACCAGCGCTTCGCCACCGTCTTCGGCCGCGCCCCCGGAGACCACCGCGGCCGCACCCCGCACGACTTCCTCTCCCGCGTCGAGGCCGACCGGCTCACCGCCGCGCTCAAGCAGGTGCTGGACAGCGGCGACCCGGTCCTGGACATGACGATCGTCGGCACCGTGCCCTCCGGGTCGGGCGCCAACAACCGCAGGCGCTGGGCGATCTCCCTGTACCGGCTGCACAGCGGCAGCGGACGGCCCATCGGTGTCGCCGGCGTCGCCCAGGACGTCACCGGACGCCAGCGGGCCGAGCGGGAGGCCGCGCACACCCGCCGCAACCTCGCCCTGCTCAACGAGGCCAGCCGGCGCATCGGCAGCTCCCTGGACCTGGAGACCACCGCCCGCGAACTGCTCGACGTCGCCGTCCCGCACTTCTGCGACCTGGCCTCGGTCGACCTCTACCAGGCGCTCCTGGTCGGCGAGGAGGGCCCGGTCGGCACCGCCGACGGCAGCGGGGAGGTCCGCCGGGTCGCCTTCGCCAGCGCCGTCTCCGACGCGCCCGTGGCCCCCCTGGACGGCGGTCACGCGGGCGGCCCGGTCTCGGTGGGCGCCGTCCACCGCTACCCCTTCAACTCGCCCTGGGCGGGCGCCCTGCGCACCGCCCAGACCCAGGTCATAGGCGCCGACGGCGGCGATCCGGAGGTGGAACTCGGCGAACTCGGCGGGGGCCTGGTGCAGTCCACCCTCGCCGTGCCCGTCGTCGCCCGCGACACCGTGCTGGGCCTGGTCCAGTTCGCCCGTGCCAAGGGGAGCGAGCCGTTCTCCGAGCGCGACCGGATGCTCGCCGAGGAACTCGCCGCCCGCGCCGCCGTCTTCATCGACAACGCCCGGCTCTACCGGCGCGAGCACGAACGCGCCCTCATCCTGCAGCGCAGCCTGCTCCCGCCCGGCAACCCCGAGGCCGCCGGACTCGACATCGCCTGCCGCTACCTGCCCGGCAACATGGAGACCGAGGTCGGCGGGGACTGGTTCGACGTCATCGAACTCCCCGGTCACCGCACCGCGCTCGTCGTCGGCGACGTCATGGGCCGCGGTCTGCGCGCCGCCGTCGCCATGGGGGAACTGCGCACCGCCGTACGTACCCTGGCGCTGCTGGACATCGAACCGGCCGACGTGCTCACCGCCCTCGACGAGGTCGCCCGCGGCCTCGGCGGCAGCGGCGACGGCCGCAGCAGCCGGCGCGGCAAGGAAGCCGACGGCTCGGACCTGTCGGAGGTGTACCTGGCCACGTGCGTGTACGCCGTCTACGACGCCATCACCCGCCGGGTGACCATCGCCAACGCCGGCCACCTGCCGCCGGTCCTCGTCGAGCCCGGTGAGCAGGCCATGATGCTGGAGGTGCCCACCGGCATGCCGCTGGGCGTCGGCGGGGAGCCCTTCGAGGAGGTCGAGGTCGACCTGCCGGACGGCGCCCTGCTCGCCCTCTACACCGACGGCCTCGTGGAGTCCCGCAACCATCCGCTCGACGAGGGCCTGCGCGCCTTCCGTGCCGCGCTCGACGAACCCCAGCGGCCGCTGGAGGACGTCTGCGACCACATACTCGCCCGGCTGGACACCGCCCACGGCGAGGACGACATCGCCCTGCTGATGGCCCGTGTCCACAGCCTGCCCGCCGACTCCGTCGGGGACTGGACGCTGGAGCCCAACCCCCGCTCCGTGGCGCGTGCCCGCGAGCTCGCCCGCGACTGCCTGCTCTCCTGGGACCTGGCCGCGCTGGTCGACACCACCGAACTGCTCGTCAGCGAACTGGTCACCAACGCCCTGCGGCACGGCCAGGGCGACATCCGGCTGCGCCTGCTGCGCGACCGCACCCTGGTCTGCGAGGTCTGGGACGACGCCCTCGTCCAGCCGCGCCGCCGGCGTGCCCGCGCCACCGACGAGGGCGGCCGCGGACTGCAGCTGGTCTCCCTGCTCAGCACCCGCTGGGGGTCCCGCCGCACCCACCGCGGCAAGACCGTCTGGTTCGAGCTGGACCTGCCCTCGGACGGCGGGGGCAGCACGGGCGAGGACACGATAGAGGCGCTGCTCAGCCTCTTCTGAGCAGCGCCTCCACCGCAGGGCGGGACGGGCCGGATCAGCTCCTGCGCCGGATCTTGTCGCCCAGCCAGACCAGCGGGTCGTACTTGCGGTCCACCGCGCGCTCCTTGAGCGGGATGAGCGCATTGTCGGTGATCTTGATGTGCTCGGGGCAGACCTCGGTGCAGCACTTGGTGATGTTGCAGTAGCCGAGCCCGTGCTCGTCCTGGGCCGACCGCTTGCGGTCCAGGCCCTGCTCCTCCGCCGCGTCCAGCGGATGCATGTCCAGCTCCGCCACCCGCATCAGGAAGCGCGGACCGGCGAACGCCTTCTTGTTCTCCTCGTGGTCACGGACCACATGGCAGGTGTCCTGGCACAGGAAGCACTCGATGCACTTGCGGAACTCCTGCGAGCGCTCCACGTCCTCCTGGAGCATCCGGTACTCGCCCGGCGCCACGCCCTCGGGCGGGACGAAGGACGGCACCTCCCGCGCCTTCTCGTAGTTGAAGGACACGTCCGTCACGAGGTCCCGCACCACGGGGAAGGTCCGCATCGGCGTGATCGTGATGGTCTCGTCCCGGCCGAACACCGACATGCGGGTCATGCACATCAGCCGCGGCCTGCCGTTGACCTCCGCGCTGCACGAGCCGCACTTGCCGGCCTTGCAGTTCCACCGCACCGCCAGGTCGCCCGCCTGGGTGGCCTGCAGCCGGTGCACGATGTCGAGGACCACCTCGCCGTCGTGGACCTCCACCTGGTAGTCCTGGAGCCCGCCGCCGTCCGCGTCGCCGCGCCAGACCCTGAAGTGCGCCGTGTACGTGCTCACCGGTCCAGCTCCTCGTCCGTCAGGTACTTCAGCAACTCGTCCTTTTCGAACAGCGCGAGCAGGTCGGGCCGGATCGGGTCCATCTCGCGCCGGCCGACCGACACCTCGCCGAACGCGTCCGCCGGATCGGAGAGTGCGCAGACCAGGTTGAGCTTGCGCCAGCGGCGGTCCATCTCCGGGTGGTCGTCCCGGGTGTGACCGCCCCGCGACTCCGTACGCTCCAGCGCCGCCCGGGCCACGCACTCGCTCACCAGCAGCATGTTCCGCAGGTCGATGGCGAGGTGCCAGCCCGGGTTGAACTGCCGGTGCCCCTCGACGCCGGCCCGCCGGGCCCGTACCCGCAGGGCCTCCAGCCGGGTCAGCGCCTCCTCCATCTCGCCCTGCCGGCGGATGATGCCGACCAGGTCGTTCATCGTCTGCTGCAGCTCCTGGTGGAGCGTGTACGGGTTCTCCGGGGTCCCGTCCGGTACCTCCCCGGCCTCCGCGCTGAACGGCCGCAGCGCCTCCGCGGCGGCGGCGTCCACCTGCCACTCCGCGACGGCCGGAGGCGTACCGCCGAGCCCGGAGGCGTACTCGGCCGCGTGCAGGCCCGCCCGGCGGCCGAAGACCAGCAGGTCGGAGAGCGAGTTGCCGCCCAGCCGGTTGGAGCCGTGCATGCCGCCGGCCACCTCGCCCGCCGCGAACAGCCCGGGCACCCCGGTCGCCGCCGCCGTGTCCGGGTCGACGTCCACGCCGCCCATCACGTAGTGGCAGGTGGGGCCGACCTCCATGGCCTCGGCGGTGATGTCGACGTCCGCCAGCTCCTTGAACTGGTGGTGCATCGAGGGCAGTTTCCGCCGGATGACCTCGGCGGGCAGCCGGGTCGACACGTCCAGGAACACCCCGCCGTGTGGGGAGCCGCGGCCCGCCTTGACCTCGGAGTTGATCGCCCGGGCCACCTCGTCGCGGGGGAGCAGCTCCGGCGGCCGGCGGTTGTTGTCCGGGTCCTCGTACCAGCGGTCGCCCTCGTCCTCGCTCTGCGCGTACTTCTCCTTGAAGACGTCCGGGACGTAGTCGAACATGAACCGCTTGCCCTCGGAGTTGCGCAGCACCCCGCCGTCGCCGCGGACCGACTCGGTGACGAGGATGCCCTTCACCGACGGCGGCCAGACCATCCCCGTCGGGTGGAACTGCACGAACTCCATGTTGATCAGCGGCGCCCCGGCCAGCAGCGCCAGCGCGTGCCCGTCGCCGGTGTACTCCCAGGAGTTGGACGTCACCTTGAAGGACTTGCCGATGCCGCCGGTCGCCAGCACCACGGCCGGCGCCTCGATGACGAAGAAGCGCCCCGACTCGCGGACGTAGCCGAAGACGCCCGAGACGCGGTCGCCGTCCTTGAGCACCCGGGTGACCGTGCACTCCTGGAAGACCTTCAGCCGGGCTTCGTAGTCCCCGTGCTCGCGGTGGTCCTCCTGCTGCAGCGAGACGATCTTCTGCTGCAGGGTGCGGATCAGCTCCAGGCCCGTACGGTCGCCGACGTGGGCCAGGCGCGGGTACTCGTGGCCGCCGAAGTTGCGCTGGGAGATCCTCCCGTCCTTCGTGCGGTCGAAGAGCGCGCCCCAGGTCTCCAGCTCCCACACCCGGTCCGGCGCCTCCCTGGCGTGCAGCTCCGCCATCCGCCACTGGTTGAGGAACTTCCCGCCGCGCATGGTGTCGCGGAAGTGGACCTGCCAGTTGTCGTGCGGGTTGACGTTGGCCATGCTCGCGGCGATGCCGCCCTCGGCCATCACGGTGTGCGCCTTGCCGAAGAGCGACTTGCAGATCACGGCGGTACGCATGCCCTGCTCGCGCGCCTCGATGGCGGCGCGCAGCCCCGCCCCGCCCGCGCCGACCACGACGACGTCGTACGCGTGCCGTTCGACTTGTGCCATCAGAAGAACCTCGGATCGTCGAACGCCCCACTGGCGACCAGGTAGACATAGAGATCGGCGAGCGCCACGCTCACCAGCGAAAGCCAGGCCAGCAGCATGTGGCGGGAGTTGAGCTTCCCCACCCAGGTCCACATGCGGTACCGCACCGGGTGCTTGGAGAAGTGCCGCAGACGGCCGCCGACGATGTGCCGGCAGGAGTGGCACGAGGCGGTGTACGCCCAGATCAGGGCGATGTTCACCAGCAGCACCAGGGTGCCCAGGCCCATGTGGCCCCACGCCCCGTGCTCGTCCCGGAAGGCGAGCACGACGTCGTAGGTCAGGATCCCGGCGACCGGGATGGCGAAGTAGAAGAAGTAGCGGTGGATGTTCTGCAGGATCAGCGGGAACCGCGTCTCACCGGTGTACTTCTCGTGCGGCTCGGCCACCGCGCAGGCGGGCGGCGAGGCCCAGAAGCCGCGGTAGTACGCCTTGCGGTAGTAGTAGCAGGTCAGGCGGAAGCCCAGCGGGAAGATCAGCACGAGCAGGGCGGGCGACAGCCCCCACCAGTCGCCGAACAGCGGCCAGCGGGCACCGAGCGGCATGTCCGCGCAGTTCGAGCCCAGGCAGGGCGAGTAGAACGGCGAGACGTACGGCTCGGCGTAGTAGTGCGCGTTCGCGAAGGCCCGCCAGGTCGAGTAGACGACGAAGGCGCCCAGGCCGAGCGCGGTCAGCAGGGGCTGCAGCCACCAGCGGTCGGTGCGCAGATGTCGTGCCGGAATGGCCGCGCGCCCGGCGGAAAGTACGCCGTGGCGCGCGGGTGGAGCGGGTGGAGTCGGTGGAGCGGGGGGTTGTGTGTCGGTGGCCAAGGACTACTCCCTAGGGCGCTCGGCGGTCCGGCGCCCCCAGCCCTTCGTCTTCCGCGCCGGACCAGAGACTGGTGTCGTACGGCGTATCCGGGATCGTCACCATCTCCTGCCGCGGCTTCTGCCCGGCCGGGGTGGTGCCGACGCTGTCGCGCAGCAGCGCGAGGTCGTCGCTGAGGTGCTTGGTGTCGGCACGCACGCGCCTCATGTCCAGGCTGTCGCCGACGTGCTGCTCCAGCTTGGACACGGCCCGGCCCAGTTCATCCAGCCGGCGTTGTACCGATGCAAGTTCGTCCTGCAGGGACATGGCTGTCCTCACCTCCGCCACGTTGTGGGTGCACGACGCTGGCGCCAAGCGAGTGTCGCGCGTCACAGTCGCGCTTGGGAAGGGATCTGCAGGGATTCTCCCACCTACGGGTGGCGCGCGCCCGGTGCGAACGCGCCGTGGCGCGTGATTCCCCCGAAGGCCGCGCACCCGTGCGGGGCGGTGTCCGGTCCACGGCGGCAGGAGCGCGCGGAGGCGTTGCGCCGGGTGGGTGGGAGGTCGGGGGCGCGCGACGTGTCGAGGGCGTCCGGGTCGCGGAATGGCTTTCAGTAGGTGCGATAAGCGGCAAATAGACCGCCCCGTGATCACGGCTCCCTCGCGGAGGTACGCACGCATGGCCCGCAGCGCCACCTTGATCCGCTCCGCGACCGCCGTGGCACTCGCCGCCGCTGTCGCCGCCTCCGCCGGGTGCTCCGCCGGCAAGGACGACCCCCTCGCCGGGACCGACCTCGCCTCCGCGCCCCGGGCCGGGGTACGTGACGGAGGCACCCTGCGCTGGGCCGTGGACGCGGCCCCTGGCACCCTCAACGCGTTCCAGGCCGGGGCGAACGAGACCACCTCCCTGGTCGCCGGGGCCACGCTGCCGGCCGCCTTCCGGCTGGACGGCAAGGGCCGCCCGCAGATGGACACCGATCTGCTGCGGTCGGCGAAGGTGGTGCGCAGCGAGCCCCAGCAGGTCGTGTCGTACAAGCTCGACCCCAAGGCGGTGTGGAGCGACGGCCGCCCGATCGGCGCCGCCGACTTCGCCGCCCAGTGGAAGGCGCTGCGCGGCACCGACGACGCGTACTGGACCGCGCGCAACGCCGGGTACGAGCGGATCTCCTCCGTCACGGCCGGCAAGGACGCGCACGAGGTGAAGGTCACCTTCAAGAAGCGGTACGCGGACTGGCAGTCGCTGTTCACCCCGCTCTACCCCAAGGCCGTCACCGGCACCGCCAAGGCCTTCAACGAGGGGGCGCGCCGCGCGCTGCCGGTGGCCGGCGGGCCCTTCGCGGTCGGCAGCGTGAGCGGCAAGTCCGTGACGCTGGTCCGCAACACCAAGTGGTGGGGCGACCGCGCCAAGCTGTCCCAGCTGGTCCTCACCGCCACGCCCGCGCACCAGCGGGCGGCCGACCTGGCCTCCGGCGCGCTGGACGTGGCGGAGGTCGACCGCGACGTGACCGGCAAGCAGGTGGCCGTCTACCGGACGCGCGCCGCCTCCTACACGCAGCTCGCGCTCAACGGGTCCACCGGGCCGCTCGCCGACGACGAGGTGCGGCACGCAGTGGCCCGCGCCGTGGACCGCCGGGCCATCGCCAAGGCGGTGCTGGGGCCGCTCGGCCTGCCCGACGAACCGCTCGGCAACCACCTGCTGCTGCTCACCCAGGCCGGGTACGCCGACCACAGTTCCGCCCTGGGCACCTCCGACACGAAGGCCGCCCGCGCCCTGCTCGCCGCCGCGGGCTGGCAGCGCACCGCCCTCGACCCCGGGCCCGGGGCGGCCGCCGGCAGCGGTGCCGGGGCCGCGGAGCGCAACCAGGCGGCGCCCGCGCGCAAGGTCGAGGTCAGCGTCGTCGAACCGGCCAAGACGGTGCTCCGCAAGAACGGCAAGGCGCTGACACTGCGCTTCGTCCTCCCCAAGTCCTCGACGACCCTGAACGCGGTCGGCGACCGCATCGCCACCATGCTCTCGGGCATCGGCGTCCGCACCGAGCTGCAGCGGGTCGCCGACGACAGCTTCTTCCGCGACCACGTCGCCGCCGGCGACTTCGACCTCGCCCTCTACGGCTGGCCCGGCACCCCCTTCCCGGCGACCGACACCCGGCCGATCTTCGCCAAGCCCGAGCCCGCGCCGGACGGCTCCCTGGTCGTCGCGCAGAACTACCCGCGGGTCGGCACCGACCTCATCGACCAGCTCTTCGACCAGGCCGCCGGCGAGCTCGACCCCGACAAGGCCCGCGACTTCGCCGCCCGCGCCGACGCCCGCATCTGGGCGGCCGCCGGCTCCATCCCCCTCTACCAGCGCCCCGAGCTGGTCGCCCTGCGCAAGGACGTCCTCAACGCGGGCGCCTTTGGTTTCGCGACGCCGCGCTTCCAGGACATCGGCTTCAGGAAGTAGGGGAGCGGCAGCCTCAGAAGTCGCTCAAGCGCCGTGCGCGCCCCTCGCACCGCGGGAACGCTTGCCCCGACCGCACCGCACAAGGGGACAACGGGGAACGGGGGAGCGCCATGGAGCGCTGGATCAAGGCCGGGGTCGCGACGCTGGTCGTCGCGGCCTCGGCCGCGTGCACCGCCGCGCACACGGAGGACGTGAAGGAGCGGGCGCCGAGGGACGCCGTCACCGTGGAGCGGGCCTGCGCGGACGGCACCTACGAGTGGTTCAACATCGAGCGGCCGCGGCGGCTGACCGGGCTGGCCGCGCCGGAGGCGGAGCGAAGAGGCGGGGGCGCCCTGCGCAATCCGATACGGCGGCTGGCCACGCCTGTGACCTCCGTCACGGCCGACGGGCCCGCGCTCTCCTCGCGGGACGTGCTGTTCTCCCTCGCCCTGCGGATCGGGGAGGCGCAGCCCGGCGACGAGCCCGCTGACCTGGCCTTCGCGGACACCGGCCGCCGCGACGGGTACGCGGACGCGAACCTGACGGACGTGCTCGGCGCCGGACGTTTTGTGCGGTGGACGGAGGTGCGGGCCGTCGAGGCCGACTTCCGCCACATCTGTCACGACGGGCGGACCACGGCGGGCCACGCGCGGGGCTGGACGATGGAGGGGGAGGGCCTGCTGGACTGCGACGAGCCCGTCGACGGCCCGGACAGCGGCGCCGGGGCGGGGGCTTCACAGTCCCTGGCGCGCGAGGCGGCCCGGCTGGCGTGCGGGCCCGCGGCGCGGGCCGTCCGGCCCTGACCGATGAGCGGACGATCATGCCCGGGCGGTCCTTGCCGCCCGGGCCCCGTACCATGGGGTGAGGCCGTGGCTCGACTCGCCCGGCGGCAGGTGTGCCGACGAGGGTATGCCGCCACACCCACCAACCCGGGAGAAGCGCCGCAGTATGCCCACCCGCAACGACATCCGTAATGTCGCCATCGTCGCCCACGTCGACCACGGGAAGACGACGCTGGTCGACGCCATGCTCAAGCAGGCGGGAGCCTTCGCCGCGCACCAGCATCTGGACGACCGGATGATGGACTCCAACGACCTGGAGCGCGAGAAGGGCATCACCATTCTCGCGAAGAACACGGCCGTGAAGTACCACCCCAAGGGTGGCGGCGACCCCATCACGATCAACATCATCGACACCCCCGGCCACGCCGACTTCGGCGGTGAGGTCGAGCGCGGTCTGTCGATGGTCGACGCGGTCGTGCTGCTGGTGGACGCCTCCGAGGGCCCGCTGCCGCAGACCCGCTTCGTGCTGCGCAAGGCGCTGTCCGCGAAGCTGCCGGTCATCCTCTGCATCAACAAGACCGACCGCCCGGACTCCCGGATCGACGAGGTCGTCAACGAGACGTACGACCTGTTCCTGGACCTGGACGCCGACGAGGACCAGATCGAGTTCCCGATCGTCTACGCCTGCGCGCGTGACGGCGTGGCCTCGCTGACCAAGCCGGAGAACGGCACCGTCCCCGCGGACAGCGACAGCCTGGAGCCCTTCTTCTCCACGCTGCTGGAGCACGTCCCGGCCCCGGTGTACGACGAGACCGCCCCGCTGCAGGCGCACGTCACCAACCTGGACGCCGACAACTTCCTGGGCCGTATCGCGCTGCTCCGCGTCGAGCAGGGCGAGCTCAAGAAGGGCCAGACGGTCGCGTGGATCAAGCGCGACGGCTCGATCGCGAACGTCCGCATCACCGAGCTGCTGATGACCGAGGCGCTCACCCGCAAGCCCGCCGAGAAGGCCGGCCCCGGTGACATCTGCGCCGTCGCGGGCATCCCGGACATCACCATCGGCGAGACCTTGGCCGACCCGGAGAACCCGGTCGCGCTGCCGCTGATCACGGTGGACGAGCCCGCGATCTCCATGACCATCGGCACCAACACCTCCCCGCTGGTCGGTCGCGGCCCCGGCGGCAAGGGCGCCGTCAAGTCCGCGGTCAAGGACCGCAAGGTCACCGCACGCCAGGTCAAGGACCGTCTCGACCGCGAGCTGATCGGCAACGTCTCCCTCCGGGTGCTGGACACCGAGCGTCCGGACGCCTGGGAGGTCCAGGGCCGCGGTGAGCTCGCGCTCGCCATCCTGGTCGAGCAGATGCGCCGTGAGGGCTTCGAGCTGACCGTCGGCAAGCCGCAGGTGGTCACCCGCGAGGTCGACGGCAAGGTCCACGAGCCGGTCGAGCGCATCACCATCGACGTGCCCGAGGAGCACATGGGCGCCGTGACGCAGCTCATGGGCACCCGCAAGGGCCGGATGGACAACATGTCCAACCACGGCTCCGGCTGGGTCCGCATGGAGTTCGTCGTCCCCTCCCGCGGTCTGATCGGCTTCCGTACCGAGTTCCTGACCGGAACGCGCGGCACGGGCATCGCCCACTCGATCCACGAGGGCCACGAGCCGTGGTTCGGCCAGCTGGTGACCCGCAACAACGGCTCCCTGGTCGCCGACCGCGCCGGTGCCGTCACCGCCTTCGCGATGACGAACCTCCAGGAGCGCGGTGTGCTGTTCACCGACCCGGGCACCGAGGTGTACGAGGGCATGATCGTCGGCGAGAACTCCCGCTCCGACGACATGGACGTCAACATCACCAAGGAGAAGAAGCTCACGAACATGCGGTCCTCGTCGGCCGACTCGTTCGAGGCGATCGTCCCGCCGCGCAAGCTCTCCCTGGAGCAGTCGCTGGAGTTCTGCCGCGACGACGAGTGCGTCGAGGTGACCCCGGAGACCGTCCGCATCCGCAAGGTCGTCCTGGACCAGAAGGAGCGCGGCCGCACCGCGTCCCGCGCCAAGCGCTGAGGCCCGCCCGGTCCGCGCCGACGGCGCGGACCGGGTCCTCGGCGATGGAGACACCGGCCCGGCCGTCCCCGGCCCCACGGGGACGGCCGCGCTGTTTCGCGGCCGCCTTCCGGCCGGCCGTGGCGCAGGCACGACATCGCGGGACATCCGGGTCGATCCCGGCGTGCGCGGGTGCTGTTTTCCGTGAGGCCGGTCACATCGAGGACCCTTCCGGGGGTGCGCTGTGACCGAACTCACCGCGGTGGTGCCCGTTGCGTGCGACCGGGCTCCGAGGGTGCCGATGTGTCGCGGTTGCGCCAGTGGCGCGGGCGCGACAGCTCGTTCCCTGGCGGGCCGTCAGGCACGTACATTCGCGTGGAATCTACGCGCTTTGCGGGCAACCGGATTTCAGTCCGGCGACGTCCGGATACCGGACGGCGTTCACCGGTACTTGTGTTACAAGTCCGTTTCGTCGGTGTCTGTCTACAATCTAAATGTCCGAATTGCGGGATTGTTTTGGACCGGTTGTGACCAAAACGAGATCGTAAGTGTGTGGTTCGTAGGCCCAACGTGACCGATAGTTGGAGCCGTTGAGCTCGGGTCAATGGGTCCAAGCGCTTATGGGGAGCGCCGACTCACGAGCACAGGTGACCGGAATCGCTGTCAGGGGTGTCAGTGAGGCCGGCCCTTTCACGTAAGAACAGTGACTCCTGAGGAGGCAAACCCATGCGCGGTGCCAAGAGCGCCACTTGGGTCGCAGGTGCGATCATCGTCGCTATGGCTGCTACCGCTTGCGGTGGCGGCGGTGGTGACAAGGGCAGCAAGAACGACGCTGGCGGCGTCAACCCCAACGGCAAGTTCTCCGTCGAGGTCGGCGAGCCGCAGAACCCCCTGCAGCCTGCCAACACCATGGAGTCCAACGGCAGCATCGTCGTCCGCTCGCTGTTCGCGCAGCTCGTGGACTACGACCCCAAGGGCAACATCGTCATGGTGAACGCCAAGTCGGTGGACACCAAGGACAACAAGACCTACACGGTCACCCTGAAGGACGGCTGGACCTTCCACGACGGCACCCCGGTGACCGCCGAGTCCTACGTCAAGGCGTGGAACTGGGCCGCCAACATCAACAACGCCCAGACCAACGCGTCGTGGTTCTCCGACATCAAGGGCTTCGCGGACGTCCACCCCGAGAAGGAGGGTGCGAAGCCGAAGGCCGACGCCATGTCCGGCCTGAAGGTCGTCGACGACAAGACCTTCACCATCGAGCTCACCACCCCGATCCCGTACTTCGTGTACAAGCTCGGTTACGAGGTGTTCTCGCCGCTGCCGGAGTCCTTCTACAAGGACCCGAAGGCCGCGGGCGAGAACCCGGTCGGCAACGGCCCGTACCAGTTCGTCAAGTGGGACCACAAGAAGCAGATCGAGGTCAAGCGCTTCGACGGCTACAAGGGCCCGGACAAGGCGAAGAACGGCGGTGTGATCTTCAAGAACTACACCGGCCTCGAGGCTGCGTACGAGGACCTGAAGTCCGGCAACGTCGACGTCCTGCGTCAGATCGCGCCGAAGGACCTCCCGGTCTACCGCGACGACCTCGGCGACCGCGCCGTGGACCAGGCGTACTCCGCCATCCAGTCCATCGTCCCGGCCTTCTACTCCAAGCAGTGGAAGAACGTCGACCCCAAGGTCATCCAGGGTCTGTCGATGGCGATCGACCGCGACACCATCACCAAGACCGTTCTCCAGGGCACCCGTGAGCCCGCCACCGGCTTCGTCGCCAAGGGCGTGCTCGGCTACCAGGACAACGTGGGCGGCGACGTCTTCAAGTACGACCCCGCGAAGGCCAAGGAGCTCATCAAGGCCGGCGGCGGCGTCCCCGGCAACAAGATCTCCATCCAGTACAACGCCGACGGTGGCCACAAGGAGTGGGTGGAGGCCGTCTGCAACAGCATCACCAACGCGACCGGCATCAAGTGCTCCGGCGACTCCAAGGCCGACTTCCAGAGCGACCTGGACGCCCGCGAGGCCCACGAGGTCAAGTCGATCTACCGCAGTGGCTGGGTGCTCGACTACCCCGTGAACGCCAACTTCATCCGTGACCTGTACGGCACCACCTCGGCGGGCAACCAGTCCGGCTTCTCCAACAAGGAGCTGGACGCGCTGATCAAGAAGGCCGACACCGCGGCCACGCTCGACGACTCGGTGAAGGACTACCAGGAAGCCGAGAAGAAGATGGTCGAGCTCATGCCCGCCATCCCGCTCTGGTACTACAAGGTCAACGCCGGCTACTCGGAGAACGTCTCGAACGTCCAGTACGCCCAGAACGGTGACCCGATCCTCACCGGCGTCGAGGTCAAGAAGTAACCATCGCGTAGTGAGCACGCCGGCGCGGGACTGACGGAGACGTCGGACGCGCAGGGTGCAGGCAACGGCTGGGGGGCCCTTCTCCCGTCTTCCCGAAGAGGAGGACGGGGGAAGGGCCCATCTCTGCTGCCACAGCGACTGACATGGAGGCACGATGGGGCGTTACGTCGCGCGGCGACTGCTCCAGATGATCCCGGTTTTCATCGGGACGACTCTGCTCATCTTTCTCATGGTCTACGCCCTTCCCGGCGACCCCGTAAGGGCGCTCTTCGGTGACAAGGGCGCGGATCCGGCGACCGTGGCGCGGATCCGTCACGACCTTGGGCTCGACCAGCCGATCCTGAAGCAGTACTGGGATTACATGACGGGCATCATCCTGCACTTCGACTTCGGCAACCAGATTGCCAGCGGTCGGCCGGTGCGTGATGTACTCGGCGAGGCCTTCCCGGTGACGATCCGGCTCGCCTCGCTCGCCTTCGCGATCGAACTGGTCGTGGGCATCGCCCTCGGTGTCTGGGCCGGCATGCGGGCGGGCAAGCTCGCCGACTCGATGGTGCTGATCTTCACCCTGCTGCTGATCTCGGTCCCGGTCTTCGTCCTCGGCTTCATCTTCAAGCTGGTCTTCGCCTTCGGCGCGCCTTTCACATTTATGACGCCGAACGTCCAGGACGACACCAATTACAGCCAGTTGCTGATGCCCGCCATCGTGCTGGCCGCCCTCTCGCTGGCGTACGTGGCGCGCCTGACCCGTACCTCCATAGCCGAGAACCTGCGCGCCGACTACATGCGGACCGCCGTCGCCAAGGGCCTGCCCCGGCGCCGCGTGATCGGTGTGCACCTGATGCGCAACTCGATGATCCCCGTCGTCACCTTCCTCGGCACCGACATCGGCGCCCTGATGGGCGGGGCGGTCGTCACCGAGGGCCTGTTCAACATCCACGGTGTCGGCGGCACGATCTACGAGTCCATCCTGCGCCGTGAGGGGACGACGCTGGTCGGCCTCGTCACCGTCCTCGTGCTGGTGTTCCTCTTCACCAGCCTGCTCGTCGACCTGCTCTACGCGGTCCTGGACCCGAGGATCCGTTATGCCTGACGTCACCAAGACCGCCGTCGAGAACGCGGACCCGATGGCCGCCACGGCCGCGGACGCCGCTGCCGCCACCGGGCCCGCGCCCCAGGCGGAGAAGGCGCGCAGCCTGTGGGGCGACGCCTGGCGGGACCTGCGCCGCAACCCCTACTTCGTGGTCTCCGGCATCCTGATCCTGCTCCTCCTGGTGATCGCGGTCTTCCCGGGCCTGTTCACCAGCGCCTCGCCGACCTACGCCGACCTGCGGAACCACTACCTGGGCAAGCCCGAGTACGGGAAGGTCTTCTCCGCGGGGTGGCTCGGTTACGACGGGCAGGGCCGCAGCGTCTTCGCCCGTGTGATCTACGGGACCCGGGCCTCGATCACGGTCGGGATCAGCGTGACCGTCCTGGTCACCGCGCTGGGCGGCCTTGTCGGCATGATCGCCGGCTACTTCGGCGGCTGGGTCGACACGGTCCTGTCCCGGCTCACCGACATCTTCTTCGCGGTCCCCTTCCTGCTCGGCACGCTGGTCGTCCTGAACTCCTTCACGGACCGCACCGTCTGGGTGGTGTCGGGTGCGCTGGCCTTCCTCGGCTGGACGCAGATCGCCCGCGTCATGCGCGGTTCGGTGATCACGATCAAGCAGGCCGACTACGTGCACGCGGCCCAGGCGCTGGGCGCGAGCACGACCCGGATCCTGATGAAGCACATCCTTCCGAACGCCGTCGCCCCGGTGATCGTGGTCGCCACCATCGCGCTCGGCGGCTACATCTCGGCCGAGGCGACCCTGTCCTACCTCGGCCTCGGCCTGCCCACGTCCGTGGTCTCCTGGGGCCAGGACATCTCCGGTGGTGCCGCGCAGATCCGTACGGCTCAGCACATCATGCTGTACCCGTCGATCATGCTGAGCATCACGGTCCTGGCGTTCATCATGCTCGGCGATGCGGTCCGCAACGCCCTCGACCCCAAGCTGCGCTGAGGGAGGCGTACGTGACCATCATCGACAAGAACGCGGACGTGCCCGCGCCCCGTACCGGGGACGCCGCCGCTCCGCTGCTGGAAGTGCGCGACCTGCACGTGGAGTTCCACACCCGGGACGGCGTCGCCAAGGCCGTCAACGGCGTGAACTACACGGTGTCGGCCGGTGAGACCCTGGCGGTGCTGGGTGAGTCCGGCTCCGGCAAGTCCGTCACCGCGCAGGCGATCATGGGCATCCTCGACATGCCGCCCGGAAAGATCCCGCAGGGCGAGATCCTCTTCCAGGGCCGGGACATGCTCAAGATGTCCAACGAGGAGCGCCGGAAGATCCGCGGCCGCAAGATCGCGATGATCTTCCAGGACGCGCTGTCCTCGCTGAACCCGGTGCTCACCGTCGGCTACCAGCTGGGCGAGATGTTCCGGGTCCACCAGGGCCTGTCCAAGAAGGAAGCCAAGGCCAAGGCCATCGAGATGATGGACCGGGTCCGCATCCCGGCGGCGAAGGAGCGGGTCAACGACTACCCGCACCAGTTCTCCGGCGGTATGCGCCAGCGCATCATGATCGCGATGGCGCTCGCCCTGGAGCCGGAGCTGATCATCGCCGACGAGCCGACCACCGCGCTCGACGTGACGGTGCAGGCGCAGGTCATGGACCTGCTCGCGGACCTGCAGCGCGAGTACAACATGGGCCTCATCCTGATCACCCACGACCTCGGCGTGGTCGCCGACGTCGCGGACAAGATCGCCGTGATGTACGCGGGCCGGATCGTCGAGACCGCGCCCGTGCACGAGATCTACAAGCGCCCGGCGCACCCGTACACCAAGGGCCTGCTGGAGTCGATCCCGCGCCTGGACCAGAAGGGCCAGGAGCTCTACGCGATCAAGGGCCTGCCCCCGAACCTGCTGCGCATCCCCACCGGCTGCGCCTTCAACCCGCGCTGCGAGATGGCGCAGGACATCTGCCGCACCGAGGTCCCCACGCTGCACCGGGTGACCGAGCAGGACGGCAGCGAGCTGCCGGGCCGCGGCAGCGCGTGCCACTTCTGGAAGGAGACGATCCATGGCTGACGTCACCAAGAACGACGAGGCCGTCTCCGACGAGGTGGCGGCGGTGGAGGCCGCGATCGCCAAGCCGGTCGAGCGCGGCGAGCCGATCCTCCAGGTGCGCAACCTGGTCAAGCACTTCCCGCTGACCCAGGGCATCCTCTTCAAGAAGCAGATCGGCGCCGTCAAGGCGGTCGACGGGATCTCCTTCGACCTGTACCAGGGCGAGACCCTGGGCATCGTGGGCGAGTCCGGCTGCGGCAAGTCCACCGTCGCCAAGCTGCTGATGAACCTGGAGCGGGCCACCGCCGGCGAGGTCTTCTACAAGGGGCAGGACATCACCAAGCTGTCCCGCCGCGCCCTGAAGGCCGTGCGCCGGAACATCCAGATGGTGTTCCAGGACCCGTACACCTCGCTGAACCCGCGCATGACGGTCGGCGACATCATCGGCGAGACCTACGACATCCACCCCGAGGTGGCCCCGAAGGGCGACCGGCGCCGCAAGGTGCAGGAGCTGCTGGACGTCGTCGGCCTGAACCCGGAGTACATCAACCGGTACCCGCACCAGTTCTCCGGCGGCCAGCGGCAGCGCATCGGCATCGCCCGCGGCCTGGCGCTCAACCCGGAGATCATCATCTGCGACGAGCCGGTCTCGGCGCTGGACGTCTCCGTGCAGGCGCAGGTCATCAACCTGATGGAGAAGCTGCAGGACGAGTTCAACCTCTCCTACATCTTCATCGCGCACGACCTGTCGATCGTCCGCCACATCTCCGACCGCGTCGGCGTGATGTACCTGGGCAAGATGGCCGAGATCGGTACCGACACCGAGATCTACGACCACCCGACCCACCCGTACACCCAGGCCCTGCTGTCGGCGGTGCCGGTGCCGGACCCGGAGGCGCGCGAGCACCGCGAGCGCATCATCCTGACCGGTGACGTCCCGTCGCCGGCCAACCCGCCGTCCGGCTGCCGCTTCCGCACCCGCTGCTGGAAGGCGCAGGACCGGTGCGCCACCGAGGAGCCGCTGCTGGCGATCCCGCAGCGCTTCCAGGGTGACGACACCCCGGCCGCGCACGAGTCGGCGTGCCACTTCGCCGAGGAGAAGGACGTCGTCCACGCGGTGAACTGAGCACCACCCGCACCACCCACGAGGGGCGCCCGCGCGAACAGCACGCGGGCGCCCCTCGGGCGTTCACGGCCCTACGGGACGGCCGTCCGGTCCGGCGAGGGCGAGTGCGGTGAGGAAGGCGCCCTGGTGCGGGTCGGCCCAGTCGTCGTTCTCGGTGGCGTCCAGGAGCGTCCAGATGCCCCACTCGACCTGCATGTAGCGCACGGCGACCGGCCACAGCGCCACCTCGTCCGCGGTTAGCGCGCAGTGGCGGCGGTAGGCGCCCTGGAAGGCGGCCCATTCGCCGGGCGTGAACAGCCGCGGCGGGGCGGCCGGCGACTCGGTGTGGAAGAGCAGCAGCGCCAGTGCGAGGTCGAGCAGCCGGGGCGCGTACTCGGCGTTCTCCGGGTCGACGAGCACCGGTCCGCCGTCGGCGTAGACCAGGTTGTTCGCCTTGAAGTCCATGGACGCGACGACATGGGGCAGGCCCCCGTCGCGCAGGGCGGGCATCAGCTGCGTCATCAGCGTCCGGGACCACCGCTCCAGCCGGGCCGTCGCGGCCTCCCGGACCGCCGGGGCGTGACGGTCCAGGGCGGGGCGCAGCGCGTCGAGTTCGGCCTCGAGGTCCGCCGGTTCGTGGTCCGGCCAGGTGAAGGCCGGGACGCCGGCGGGGCCGTCGGCGCTGTGCGCGTGCAGCCGTCCCAGCAGGTCGCCCGCCGCCTCGATGTCCGCGTCCGTGCCGGAGTAGGGCCGGCCCTCCACCCAGGGATAGGCCACCCACGCCTCCTCGCCTATCCGGGCCGGGTTCACGGCGGGCCCGTCGAGCGGGGTCACCACCGGTACGTCCCGCGCCGCCAGGGCGCGCGTCCAGTCGGCGAGGGCCGCCGCCGCGGGCTCCGGCGAGGCGGCCTTCTTCAGCACCGCCTCCGTACCGCCCACGCGGCAGCGGAAGACCGGTGAGTGCGGGTGGAGCGAGTGGGCGGGGCGGTCGCCCTGCGCCACCCCGAAGTGGGCGAAGACATGGGCGTAGGGCAGCGAGTTGGCGAGCATGGGCGGGGGATCCTGTCCTGCCGGAGGGCCGGTGCGTGCGGTGCGGTCGACGGTCCCACGGCGACGGCCGCTCCGGCCATGGAAATAAAGGGGTCCGCCCCGTCACCGGGTGGCGACGAGGCGGACGGGGTGCCGGGAGCCGGCGCGGCCTACTTCAGGTAGCCGATGTTCTCGTAGCGCAGGTCCTGGAAGCCGAAGGCGCCGATGTTGACCAGGTTCTTCTGCACCGCGTAGATGTCGGGACGCTGGTACAGCGGAAGCAGGTTGGCCTGCTGCCAGATCAGCAGGTCCGAGGCGTTGGCGTCGGTGATCGCCTGGGCCGGGTCGGTGGCCGCGGCGGCCTTGTTCATGGCCGCGTCCAGCTCGTCGCTGCCGACGCCGGTGTAGTTCTGCTGGATGTTGTCACCGACGGGCTTGGCGTAGATCGACTTGGTCGACGACACCGGGAAGGGCGTGCCCAGCCAGGAGAAGGCGGTCAGGTCGAAGCTGCCGGTGTTGACGTACTTGTCGAAGAACTCCTGCAGCGGAACCGACTTGATGTTCAGCTTGATGCCGACCGCCTTGAGCATCGGCTGCATCAGCTTGCCCTCGTTGGCGGAGGTGCTGACGTTCGCCGGGATGACGAAGTCCAGCTCCAGGGTCTTGCCGCCCTTGGTGCGGAACTCGCCGCCCTGCTTCCAGCCGGCCTCGTCCAGCAGGCTCTTGGCCTTGGCCTGGTCGAAGACGCCGATGCCGGCGGAGTTGTCCTTGTAGCCCTTCTGGTTGGTGACGAAGAAGTGGTTGTTCAGGGGCTTCGGGTCCCAGTCCAGGCCCTGCAGGTCGGACTCGGCGATGGCCTGCCGGTTCAGGGCGGACATGATCGCCTGGCGGACCTTGACGTCCTTCAGCGGGCCGCGGGCGCCGTTGAAGGTGACGTGGCGGTAGTTGGGGCCGGCCGCCTTGCGGATGTCGGCGCCCTTGACCTCCTTGGCCTGCTTGTAGGCGGCCGAGTCGGGGCCGACGTTGAAGAAGCCGATCTCGCCGTTGGCGAAGGCGCCCGCCTGCGCGTCCGAGTCCAGGGCCCGGTAGATGATCTTGTCCAGGATGGCCTTGTTGCCCCACCAGCTGTCGTCGCGCACGACGGTCAGGGTCTTGGTGGTCTTGTCGATGGCCTGGAACTTGAAGGCGCCCGCGGTGACCGGGATCTTGCCCAGGTAGCCGGTGTTGAAGCCGTCGGCGGTGCCGATGACCTTGGCCGGGTACAGCGGGCTGAACAGGCTCTTCCAGTCACCGAACGGGCTGGAGAAGGTGACCACCACCTCCTGGTCGTTCGCGCCCTTGGCGACGCCGCTGATCAGCTCGTAGCCGGTGCTGGAGGAGATCTTGTACTTGGCGTCCTTGCCGTTCAGCGCCTTCCAGCTGGCCTCGAAGTCCTTCCAGGACAGCGGGGTGCCGTCCGACCACTTGGCCTTCGGGTTGATCTTGTACGTGACGACCTGCTTGCCGGAGCTGTCGGAGGCCTCCGCCGAGCTCAGGTAGTCCGGGTTCGGGCTGACCGTGCCGGCGGCGTCCGACATCATGATGATCGGCATCACGGCGCGCTCGACGTCGTAGCCGTCGGCGAGGGTGCCGTCGATCTGGTTGTAGTTGAAGTTCTCGGCGATCTCACCGATCGGCCAGTTCAGGGTGCCGCCCTGCTTGAGCTTGTCGCGGTCGGTGGCCTTGATGTTGTTGGCGCTGGACTTGGGCACCGAGTTCTTCTTGGACGCGGCGTCGCTCTTCCCGTCCCCGCCGCCGCACGCGGTCAGGGTCAGCGCGCTCGCCGTGGCCAGCGCCACCACGGCGACGGACATACGTGTTCTGTTCAACGGACTCTCTCTCCTCTTGCGGGGTGGGAAATCACACGACGGTGACGGCGGCGGCGAAGTGGCAGGCCGCGGTGTGGTCGCCCGCCAGTCCGGTCGGTGCCGGGTCCTCCTCGCGGCACCGGCCGCGGTCGGACTCGTCCAGGGAGGCGAACTTCGGGCAGCGGTTGCGGAATCGGCACCCGGTGGGTACGTCCGCGGGGCTGGGAAGGTCGCCGGTGAGCAGGATGCGCCTGCGTTCGCGCTCCTTGCGGGGGTCGGGCAGCGGCACGGCGGAGAGCAGCGCCTGGGTGTACGGGTGGGAGGGCGCCTCGAAGACGGCCTCGGCGGAGCCGAGTTCGACGATCCGGCCGAGGTACATCACGGCGATCCGGTCGGCGATGTGCCGTACGACCGACAGGTCGTGCGCCACGAAGAGGTAGCTCAGGTTCATGCGCGCCTTGAGCTCGTCCAGCAGGTTGAGCACACCGGCCTGGATGGAGACGTCCAGGGCCGAGACCGGCTCGTCCAGGACGACCAGCTTGGGCTCCAGCGCCAGTGCCCGCGCGATGCTGATGCGCTGCCGCTGACCGCCGGAGAACTCCGCGGGGAAGCGGTCCACGTGGTCCGGGTCGAGGCCTACCTGGCCCAGCAGTTCCGGTACCCGGGCGGCGATCCGGTCCCGGGACCAGCCGTGGGTCTTGAGGGGCTCGGCGAGGATGTCGCCGACCGGCATCCGAGGGTCGAGCGCGGCCATCGGGTCCTGGAAGACCACCTGCAGGTCGCGGCGGAGCGCCTTGCGCTCGGCGCCCTTCAGCCCCCGGATGTCCTTGCCGAAGACGGTGACCGTGCCGGACTGTCCGGAGGGGAGGTCGAGGATCTCCAGCAGCGTGGTCGTCTTGCCGCAGCCCGACTCGCCCACCAGACCGAGGGTCTCGCCCTCCCGGATGTCGAAGCTGATGCCGTCGACCGCGCGGACCTCGCCCACCTTGCGCTTGATGACCGCGCCGTAGAGCAGCGGGAAGTGCTTGACCAGGCCGTCCACCTCCAGCACCGGGGCGCGGTGGTCGCGGGGCACGGAATCGGCGGGGGCCTCGGGCAGCGGCGGCACCGGGTAGATGGTCGCGGGGTCCAGGGAGCCCCCCGGCACCAGCTCGTGGCTGCGGTGGCAGGCCGTGGGGTGGCTGCCCCCCTCGCGCACCGTCAGTTCGGGTTCGACGCGCCGGCACAGGTCGGTCGCGATGGGGCAGCGGGCCGCGAAGGGGCAGCCGGTCGGCAGGTCCACCAGCGACGGCGGGTTGCCGTCGATCGGGGTCAGCGCGTGGCGCCCGCCGTCGTCGAGCCGGGGGATCGAGCCGAGCAGGCCGATGGTGTACGGCATGCGCGGGGAGTAGTAGACGTCGTCCACGGTCCCGGTCTCCACCGGGCGGCCCGCGTACATCACCTGGACCCGGTCGGCGAAGCCGGCCACCACGCCCAGGTCGTGGGTGATCATGACGATGGCGGCGCCGGTGACCTCCTGGGCCTTCTTCAGGACTTCCAGGATCTGCGCCTGGATGGTCACGTCCAGGGCGGTGGTCGGCTCGTCGGCGATGATCACCTCGGGGTCGTTGGCGATCGCCATGGCGATCATCGCGCGCTGGCGCATGCCGCCGGAGAACTCGTGCGGGAAGGCGTCGGCGCGGCGCGCCGGGTCCGGGATGCCGACCAGGTCCAGCAGCTCGATGGCGCGCTTGCGGGCGGCGTCCTTGTCGAGGTCCTGGTGGATCCGCAGCGCCTCGACGATCTGGTCGCCGACCGAGTAGACCGGGGTCAGCGCAGACAGCGGGTCCTGGAAGACCATCGCGATGTCCTTGCCGCGGATCTCCGTCATGTCCCGGTCGTCCAGCTCCAGCAGCTCGCGGCCGTGCAGCTTGACCGAGCCCTTGATGTCCGCGGTCTCCGGGAGCAGCCCGAGGACCGCGAGGGAGGAGACGGACTTGCCGGAGCCGGACTCGCCGACGATGCCGAGGACCTCGCCGGGACGCACCGAGAAGGACACGCCGCGCACGGCCCTGACCGGCCCGGCCTCGCTCGGGAAGGAGACGTGGAGGTCGGTGACCTCAAGGGCGGGGGGCGTCTCGCTCACGACGTGCGTCCTTCCTTGGTGGTGCTCTTGGCGGTGCTCTTGGAGGTGCGGGGGGCGCGGGCCTTGGCGCCGCTGGAGTTGGGGTCGAGTGCGTCGCGCAGGCCGTCGCCGATGAAGGCGATGGAAAGGCAGATCAGCACCAGGCAGCCGGCGGGGAAGTAGAACAGCCACGGGAAGGAGGGGGCCGCCGGAGTGCCGGTGGCGATGACCGTGCCCAGGGAGACGTCGGGGGACTGCACGCCGAAGCCGAAGTACGACAGGCTGGTCTCGCCGATGATTGCGGCGCCGACCTGGATCGTCCCGTCGATGATCAGCATCGAGGCCATCGACGGCAGGATGTGCCGGAAGATGATGACCGGTGCGGGCACGCCCATGTACTTGGCGGCCTTGACGAATTCGCGGTCCTTGAGGGTGAGCGTCATGCTGCGGACCACCCGCCCGGTGATCATCCAGCTGAACGCCGCCAGCAGCACCACGAACAGCAGCCAGGTCGTGCCCTGGAACAGGGGTGAGAGCACCGCGATGATCAGGAAGCTGGGCATCACCAGCAGCAGGTCGACCACCCACATCAGGGAACGGTCCGTCCACCCGCCGAAGTAGCCCGCGCTGGCGCCGACCGCGGCGGCGACGAACGTGCAGATGAGGCCGGTCAGGATGCCGATGACCAGCGACTTCTGCATACCGCGCGCGGTGAGCGCGAAGAGGTCGGAGCCCGTCTGGTCGGTGCCGAACCAGTGCTCGCCCGAGGGTGGCTTCTGGAAGGCGGTGAAGTCGAGCTCGGTGTAGTCCCACTTGTAGAACAGCGGTGAGACGTAGGCCATCAGGAAGAGCAGGACCAGCATGACCAGCCCGAACAGGGCCATGCGGTTGCGTGCGAAGCGGACGGCCGTGAGCCGGAGCCGGCTGCTCGCGCGGCGCCGGGCGGGCTGGTCACCCGGCGCGGCGGGCGCCGGCGCGGGAGGCTGTACGGAGGGGGTCTGGACGGCCATGGGTGGAGGCTCCTGGGAACGCGGGATCGGGGCGGCGGAGGGGTGCGGTGGGTCTCAGCGCACCCGTACGCGGGGATCGAGCGCCGCGTAGAGCACATCGGACAGCAGGCCGGCGATCAGCACCACGAACGCCGTGAACATCCCGACGGCGGCGACCGCGTTGACGTCGTTGGTGCTGATGGAGTTGACCAGCCACTCGCCCATGCCGTGCCAGCCGAAGATCTTCTCGGTGAAGGTGGCTCCGGTGAAGAGCAGGACCACGTTGTAGACCAGCAGCGGGACCACCGGCAGGACCGCGGTGCGCAGGCCGTGCTTCATCAGCGCCGCCCGCCGCGACAGGCCCTTGGCCCGGGCGGTGCGCAGGAAGTCGCTGCCGAGGACGTCCAGCATGGTGCTGCGCTGGTAGCGGCTGTAGAGGGCCACCTGGATGACGATCAGGGTCAGGCTCGGCAGCAGCAGGTGCTGCAGCCGGCTGACGAGGATCTCTCCCGTCCCGGTCAGGCCGGGATCGTACTCGCCCGTGTACTCGATGACCTTGTGCCCGACGGCGTCGTTGATGTCGATCGCCCAGAGCTTGAAGGTCACCGCGATCACGAACACCGGCATGGCCAGGACGAAGAAGGAGGCCAGCGTGGTCACCCGGTCCGACGTCCGGTACTGCCTGATGGCCCCCCAGGCGCCCAGCAGGACACCGCCGATGGAGCCCAGGATGGTGGCGATCAGCAGCAGGCGCGTGCTCACCCCGACGCGCCGGCCGAACTCGTCGTTGACCTCACCGCCGGTGACGGTCCGTCCGAGGTCCCCGTGGGCCACGCCGTTCGCCCAGTGCCCGAAGCGGACCACGACGGGGGTGTCGGGGTTGAGGTTGTAGTCGTTCAGCGTGGCCGTCACCGAGGAGGCCGCCACCGGGGGGTTGCGGCCGGCGAAGTTGGCCCGCGGGTTCAGGCTGATCGCCGCCAGAAAGTACGTGAGGGAGGCCGCGATCAGAACCAGCGCCACGTGGTTGATCAGTCGGCGCAGCAGGTAACGGCCCACGGCTCACACTCTCAGTCGGTTCGTTTCGAACGAATAACAAGATTGAACTTTGTTCCCCGGCTGCTTCTGACATACTCGTGTAGCACGGCCGAAACATTTGCACCCGGCCGTCTGCGCAGGTCGTGCGTATTCCGGCCGGGCTTGCAGGGTTGATGGGACTTTCGCAACCGAATTATGGCCGCGTCAACGAGCACCGGTTCGTCGTGATGGATCCTTTATTTTTTTGGTCGAAATTTAACCCGACTATCGGGATAACCCTCGTTGACGGACCGGTGCATAGGGAAAACCCTCTGTCCCCCTCGGGGTCGCCCCGGGCCGGTGAGCCGCTGTGCAATATGTCCGGGTATGCGATGTCATGGTGAGTCTCGTGTCGTTCATGGCGTAGAGCTCCCCGAGGAGGCATCCGATGCGACGGAGCGCGGCTAGGTGGGCCGCCGGCACGGCCGTGGCCGCCCTGGTGGCGACGGGCTGCGGGGGTGGGGACGGGGGCGGCGGGACCGGCGGCTCCGGAGTGCTCAGCGCCTCGTGGACGGATCCGCAGAATCCGCTGGAGCCCGCCAACACCAATGAGGTTCAGGGCGGCAAGGTGCTGGACATGATCTTCCGGGGCCTCAAGAGGTACAACCCGAGGACGGCGGCCGCCGAGGACGTCATCGCCGACTCGATCACGAGCACGGACCAGCGGACCTTCAAGATCAGGATCAAGGACGGCTGGACCTTCGGCAACGGCGAGAAGGTCACCGCCGATTCGTTCATCGACGCCTGGAACTACGCGGCGCTGGTGACGAACAAGCAGATCAACGCGTCCTTCTTCCGGTACGTCGAGGGCTACGACAAGGTCCATCCGGAGTCCGGGAAACCGGCCGCCTCGAAGCTCTCCGGCCTGACCAGGCAGGACGACCTGAACTTCACCGTCAAGCTCAACCAGAAGTTCTCGACCTGGCCCGACACCCTCGGCTACGCCGCCTTCATGCCCCTGCCGCGGGCCTTCTTCACCGACCACGCCGCCTGGCTGAGGAAGCCGGTCGGCAACGGCCCGTACCGCGTGGAGTCCTACACCAGGGGCCAGGGCATGCAGCTGCGCGCGTGGGACGGGTACGAGGGCACCGACGCGGCCGTCAACGGCGGTGTGGACCTGAAGGTCTACACGGACAACAACACCGCCTACACCGACCTGCAGGCCGGCAACCTCGACCTGGTCGACGACGTCCCCGCCGCCCAGCTGAAGAACGTGCGGGACGATCTGAACGGCCGTTACCTCAACACCCCGGCCGGCATCATCCAGACCCTCGCCTTCCCCCTCTACGACAAGGACTGGTCGGGCAGGAACTCCGAGAAGCTCCGCCAGGGCATCTCCATGGCGATCAACCGCAAGCAGATCACCCGGCAGATCTTCCAGGGCACCCGCATCCCGGCGCGGGACTGGACCTCACCCGTGCTCGGCGCGGACGGCGGCTTCGACGACACCCTCTGCGGTCCGGTCTGCGACTACGACCCCGCCCGGGCCAGGCAACTGGTCAAGGAGGGCGGCGGTCTCCCCGGCGGCACCATGAGGATCACGTACAACGCCGACAGCGGCTCCCACAGGGACTGGGTCGACGCGGTCTGCAACAGCATCAACAACGCGCTGGGCAAGGACGACGCCTGCGTCGGCGATCCCGTCGGCACCTTCGCCGACTTCCGCAACCAGATCGTCAACAAGCAGATGAAGAACCCCTTCCGGGCCGGCTGGCAGATGGACTACCCGCTGATCCAGAACTTCCTGCAGCCGCTGTACTACACCGACGCCTCGTCCAACGACGCGCACTTCAGCAACGCCCGCTTCGACCGGCTGATCGACCGGGCGAACGCCGAGAGCGACCCCGCCAAGGCCGTCGAGACCTTCCAGGAGGCCGAGCGCATCCTGCCGCAGCAGGTCCCGGCGATCGCCCTCTGGTACCAGAACGGCAGCGCGGGCTGGTCGCAGCGGCTGTCGGGTGTCGCCCTCAACCCCTTCAGCGTCCCCGTCTACAACCAGATCAAGGTCAGCTGACGCCCATGGGACGGTACGTCATCCGCCGTCTGCTGCAGATGATCCCGGTGTTCGTCGGCACCACCGTGCTGATCTTCGTCATGGTGTACGCGCTCGGCGACCCGGTCCAGGCCCGCTGCGGGGACCGCGCCTGCGACCCCGCCACGGCCGCGCAGATCCGCCACGACCTCTACCTGGACCACCCGCTGTGGCAGCAGTACCTGCACTACATGGGGCAGATCTTCCGGGGCGACTTCGGAGTCGCCTGGAACGGCCGGCCGGTCACCGAGCTGCTGGCCACCGCCCTGCCCGTCACGCTGCGGCTGACGGTCCTCGCCATCCTCTTCGAGATCGTCATCGGCATCACCCTCGGCGTCCTGACCGGGCTGCGCCGCGGCCGTCCCGCGGACACCGCGACGCTGCTCGGCACCCTCGTCGTCATCTCCGTGCCGACCTTCGTCACCGGCTACGTGCTGCAGTACCTGCTCGGGGTCAAATGGAACGTCATCGCGCCCTCGGTCTCCTCCGAGGCCCGGTTCGACGAGCTGATCGTGCCGGCGTTCGTGCTGGCCCTGACCTCGCTGGCCTACGTCACCCGGCTCAGCCGCACCTCGGTCGTGGAGAACGTCCGGGCCGACTACGTCAGGACCGCCGTCGCCAAGGGGCTGCCGCGCCACCGGGTGATCACCCGTCATCTGCTGCGCAACTCCCTCATCCCGGTGGTCACCTTCATCGGCACCGACATCGGGGCGCTGATGGGAGGCGCCATCGTCACCGAGCGCATCTTCAACATCCACGGTGTGGGCTACCAGCTCTACCAGGGCATCCTGCGGCTGGACTCGGCCACCGTGGTGGGCTTCGTGACCATCCTTGTCATCGTCTTCCTGCTCGCGAACCTGCTGGTGGACCTCCTCTACGCCGTCCTCGACCCGAGGATCCGCTATGCCTGAGCCGCGCAACCACCCCGACGAGGCCATGGAGCCGGCCGGCGGGACGGGCGCCGCCATGGGGCTGGGCCAGGACGAGGCACGCACCCTGGAGCGGGCGCCCGGCCCCGGGACGACACCGGCCGTCCCGGACGACCGCCCCGGCGCGGACCGGCCGCGCAGCCTCTGGTCGGACGCCTGGCGGGACCTGCGGCGCAACCCGGTCTTCGTGATCGCCGCGCTGGTCATCCTCTTCCTCGTCGTCATCGCCGTCTGGCCGCGGCTCATCGCCCCCGGCAACCCGCTCAGCTGCAACCTGGACAACTCCCAGAAGGGCTCCGCGCCCGGCCACCCCTTCGGCTTCGACACCCAGGGGTGCGACGTCTACACCCGCGTCGTCCACGGGGCGCGCGCCTCGGTCACCGTGGGCATCTGCGCCACCGTCGGCGCGGCCCTGCTCGGCGCGTTCCTCGGCGGCCTCGCCGGCTACCACGGCGGCTGGGCGGACGCGGTGCTCTCACGGGTGAGCGACATCTTCTTCGGCATCCCGATCGTCCTCGGCGGGCTGGTCTTCCTGTCCGTCGTCACCAGCACCACCGTCTGGCCGGTGGTGGGCTTCATCGTGCTGCTCGGCTGGCCGCAGATCGGCCGCATCGCCCGCGGCTCGGTGATCACCGCCAAGCAGAACGACTACGTCCAGGCCGCCCGCGCCCTCGGCGCCGGCAACACCCGGGTGCTGCTGCGGCACATCGCGCCCAACGCCGTCGCGCCCGTCATCGTTGTCGCGACCATCGCGCTCGGCACGTACATCTCCCTGGAGGCCACCCTGTCCTACCTCGGCGTCGGGCTGAAACCGCCCACCGTCTCCTGGGGCATCGACATCTCCCAGGCCTCCACCCAGATCCGCAACGCCCCGCACATGCTGCTCTGGCCGGCCGGGGCGCTGAGCGTGACCGTGCTGGCCTTCATCATGCTCGGTGACGCGGTGCGCGACGCCCTCGACCCCAGGCTGCGCTGATGGCCGACGCAGGAGCGACGGCCACCGCGGCCGGGGGCGAGCCGCCCCTGCTCGACGTGCGCGACCTGCACGTGGAGTTCCGCACCCGGGACGGTGTCGCGCGGGCCGTCAACGGGGTCTCCTACTCGGTGCGTCCCCGCCAGACGCTGGCCGTGCTCGGGGAGTCCGGCTCCGGCAAGTCGGTGACCGCGCAGGCGGTCATGGGCATCCTCGACTCGCCGCCGGGGTTCGTCACCCGCGGTGAGATCCTCTTCCGCGGCCGGGACCTGCTCACCATGGGCGCCGAGGAGCGCCGCAGGGTGCGCGGCGCCAGGATGGCGATGATCTTCCAGGACGCGCTGTCCGCCCTCAACCCTGTGCTGACCGTGGGCGAGCAGCTCGGCGAGATGTTCCGGGTGCACCGGGGGATGTCCCGCAAGGACGCCCGGGCCAGGGCGGTGGAGCTGATGGACCGGGTGCGGATCCCCGCGGCGCGCGATCGCGTCGGTCAGTACCCGCACCAGTTCTCCGGCGGCATGCGCCAGCGCGTCATGATCGCGATGGCGCTCGCCCTGGAGCCCGAGCTGATCATCGCCGACGAGCCGACCACGGCGCTCGACGTCACCGTGCAGGCCCAGGTCATGGAGCTCCTGGCGGAGCTGCAGCGCGAGTACGGCATGGGGCTGATCCTCATCACCCACGACCTGGGCGTGGTCGCCGACGTCGCCGACCACATCGCGGTGATGTACGCCGGGCGCATCGTGGAGAGCGCGCCCGTGCACGAGATCTACCGGGCCCCGGCGCACCCGTACACCAAGGGCCTGCTGGAGTCGATCCCGCGGCTGGACCGGAAGGGCCGGGAGCTCTACGCGATCAAGGGCCTGCCCCCGAACCTGCTGCGCATCCCCTCCGGCTGCGCCTTCCATCCGCGCTGCCCGCTGGCCCGCGACGTGTGCGCCACCGACGAGCCGGAGCTGTACCGGATCAGCGCCCGGCGGGGCAGCGCCTGCCACTTCTGGAGGGAGTGCCTCGGTGAGCACCAGCGGTGAGCCCGTGCTCCAGGTGCGCGGGCTGTACAAGCACTTCCCGCTGACCCAGGGGATCCTCTTCAAGCGGCAGGTCGGCGCGGTGAAGGCGGTCGACGGCGTGGACCTCGACCTGTACCGCGGCGAGACCCTCGGCGTCGTCGGCGAGTCCGGGTGCGGCAAGTCCACCGTGGCCCGGCTGCTGGTGCACCTGGAACGGCCCACCAAGGGGCAGATCCTCTACAAGGGCGAGGACGTCACCAAGCTGTCCGGCCGGGCCCTGAAGGCCGTGCGCCGGAACATCCAGATGGTGTTCCAGGATCCGTACACCTCGCTGAACCCGCGGATGACGGTCGGCGACATCGTCGGCGAGCCGTACGAGATCCACCGGGACGTCGCGCCCAAGGGCGACCGGCGCCGCCGGGTGCGCGAACTGCTGGACGTGGTCGGCCTCAACCCCGAGCACGTCAACCGCTATCCGCACCAGTTCTCCGGCGGCCAGCGGCAGCGCATCGGCATCGCCCGCGGGCTGGCGCTGCGCCCCGAGGTCATCGTCGCCGACGAGCCGGTCTCGGCGCTGGACGTCTCGGTGCAGGCGCAGGTCGTCAACCTGATGGAGCGGCTGCAGGACGAGTTCGAGCTCTCCTACGTCTTCATCGCCCACGACCTGTCGATCGTCCGGCACATCTCGGACCGGGTGGCGGTGATGTACCTCGGGCGGATCGTCGAGACCGGCGACGACACCCAGATCTACGAGCACCCCACCCACCCGTACACCCAGGCGCTGCTGTCGGCGGTGCCGGTGCCCGACCCCCGGGCGCGCGCGCACCGGGAGCGCATCATCCTGACCGGTGACGTCCCCTCGCCCGCCGATCCGCCGTCCGGCTGTCCCTTCCGCACCCGCTGCTGGAAGGCGCAGGAACGCTGCACGCTGGAGGTGCCGGCACTGGCGGTGCCGGCGGTCTTCCGCGGCGTGGACTCCCCGGCGGCGCACGACAGCGCCTGCCACTTCGCCGAGGAGAAGACGGTGGTGCCGCCCGAGGCCCCGGGCGAGTGAGCCCCGGAGGCGCACGGCCCGCGAGTGAGCCGAAGGGGCGCCCCGGAGGCGAACCGGCCCGGGAAACGCAAGGCGAACCGGGCCAGGGCAACGCACGACCCGCGCCCGGTGGTGCAGGGGTGTGGGCGCGGGTCGGGCTCCGAACGGAGACGTCTGTCGGCCCGGGTCAAGGGGTCTTGTCGGCGGGCGTCTCCTCGAGCGCGGCGAGTGCGGGGTCGAGGACGACGTCCTCGCCGCGTGCCGCGGTCGTCGGCTCCTCGGGGAAGTGGCACGCGCTCAGGTGCCCCTCCCGGTTCCCCTCCAGGCGGACCAGGGGCGGCTCCTCGGTCGCGCACCTGTCCTGCGCCTTCCAGCAGCGCGTGCGGAAGCGGCAGCCGGACGGCGGCGAGACGGGCGAGGGCACGTCGCCGGCGAGGCGGATCCTCTCGGTGACGTCCCGGTCGTCCGGGTCCGGCTCGGGGGAGGCGGACAGCAGGGCGTGGGTGTACGGGTGGCGGGGCCGCTCGTAGATGTCCCGGCGCTCGCCGATCTCCACGATCCGCCCGAGGTACATCACGGCCACGCGCTGCGAGAAGTGCCGTACCACCGCGAGGTCGTGGGCGATGAAGAGGAAGGCGATCCCCAGGTCCCGCTGCAGGCGCTGCAGCAGGTTCACCACCTGGGCCTGGATCGACACGTCCAGGGCCGACACCGGCTCGTCGGCCACGATGAGCTTGGGCTCCAGCGCGAGCGCCCGGGCCACTCCGATGCGCTGCCGCTGGCCGCCGGAGAACTCGTGCGGGAAGCGGTTGTAGTGCTCGGGGTTGAGGCCCACGGTCTCCAGCAGTTCGCGCACCCGCTTCTCGCGGCCGCCCGGTGGGTTGACCCCGTTGATCTCCAGGGGCGCCGACACGATGTGCCCGACGGTCTGCCGCGGGTTCAGCGAGGCGTACGGGTCCTGGAAGATCATCTGGATCTCGGAGCGGATCGGGGCCAGCTCCTTGCGCGAGGAGTGCGTGATGTCCCGGCCCCGGTAGCCGATCCGTCCCGCGGAGGGCTCCAGCAGCCGGGTCACCAGCCGCCCGGTGGTGGACTTGCCGCAGCCCGACTCGCCGACCAGACCCAGGCTCTCGCCCTCGGCGATGCTGAAGTCGATGCCGTCCACCGCCCGCACGTCCGCCACGTGGCGCTTGATCAGGAAGCCGCCCCGTACGGGGAAGTACTTGCGCAGGCCGGTCACTTCGAGCAGCGGGGTCATGGTCTCCCTCGGCGCGTGGTCCTGCTGCGGGACGCTCACCGCACACCTCCGCCCAGCCGCGGCTGGATCTGCCCGGTGAAGATCTCCCGTTTCCGTTCCCGGCCCAGATGGCAGGCGGAGCCGCGCCGTTCGTCCTCGGGTATGCCGGGACGTACGGTGGCGCAGCGCCCGCCGCCGACCTCCTCGGTGAAGGCGCAGCGCGGGTGGAAGGGGCACCCGGAGGGCGGGTTGAGCAGGCTGGGCGGCGTGCCCGGGATCGGGGACAGGGGCAGGTCCACCGGCGCCGACAGCCGCGGTATGGACGCCAGCAGGCCCCAGGAGTACGGGTGCTCGGGCGTCTTCAGGATCTCCCGTACGGTGCCGCGCTCCACGCAGCGCCCCGCGTACATCACCATCACGTCGTCCGCCGTGTTGGCGACCACGCCCAGGTCGTGGGTGATGATGATGACCGCCGTGCCCGTCTCCCGCTGCAGGTCCTTCAGCAGGTCGAGGATCTGCGCCTGCACGGTAACGTCCAGGGCCGTCGTCGGCTCGTCCGCGATGACCAGCGCCGGGTCGCAGACCAGCGCCATCGCGATCATCGCGCGCTGCCGCATACCCCCGGAGAACTGGTGCGGGAAGTCGTCCACCCGCAGCCGCGGCTGCGGGATGCCGACCCTGGCCAGCATCTCGATCGCCCGCTCGCGGGCGGCCTTCTTCGAGGCTCCCATGTGCTTCATGTACGGCTCGGCGATCTGCCGGCCGACCGAGTAGTACGGCGAGAGCGCGGTCAGCGAGTCCTGGAAGATCATCGCCATCTTCCGCCCGCGCAGCCGTTCCAGGGTCCGTTCGGAGGCGCCCGTCAGCTCCTGCCCGTCCAGCACGATCTCGCCGCGGATGGTGGTGTTGCGGGGGTTGTGCAGACCGAGGACCGCCAGGTTGGTGACCGACTTGCCGGAGCCGGACTCGCCGACGATGCCCAGGGTGCTGCCCCGCTCCAGGTCGAAGGAGAGCCCGTCGACGGCCTTGACCACGCCGTCCTCGGTGGCGAACTGCACGTACAGGTCGCGGACCGACAGGAACGGCCCGGACGGCGCGGGGTCCCCGGGCCCGGGCGGCCCCGCCTCGGTCTTGGTGAGGATGCTCAACTGTGCTTCTCCTCTGCGTGCCGGCAGGCGTCCCGGCTCACGACAGCCTGATCCGCGGGTCGATGAGGGCGTAGGCGGCGTCGACGACGATGTTGCAGACGACGATGATCGTGGCGCCGATCAGCATCACGGCCATCTCCAGCGGCAGGTCGCTGCGGAGCACGGCCTGCACGGACAGCAGGCCGAGGCCGTGCAGTCCGAAGGTGACCTCGGTGATGATCGCGCCGCCGAGGACGGAGCTCAGGTCGATGCCGAAGATGGTGATGATGGAGGCGGCGGCGCCGCGCAGCGCGTAGCGCAGGAACACGTAGCGGGAGGACATGCCCTTGGCGCGGGCGGCGCGGATGTGGTCCTCGGACATCTGCTCCACCATCAGCGACCGGGTCTGACGGCTGTAGTTGGACCAGAAGATCACCGACAGCACCATGCAGGGCAGGATCAGCCCCTGCACCGAGCCCCACGGGTCGTGCGACCAGTCGGGGTCGTGGCCGCGGTCCAGGATGTGCCAGCTGGAGGCGAAGAGGCCGATGGCGATCGGGCCGAGGAAGTAGATCTGCACGGAGTTGCCGACCAGCGAGACGCCGCTGGCGATCCGGTCGAAGGCCTTGCCCTGCTGCCAGGCCGAGACGAGACCGAGACCGACGCCGATGACCAGGAAGACGGTGGCGCCGCCGATCGCCAGCGACAGCGTGGTCGGGTAGCGGTCGGCGATGGTGTCCCAGACGAGCTGCTGGTCGGCGAAGGAGTAGCCGAAGCACGGCGCCGGGCAGTGGCCGATGGGCATGTCCCGGCCGGCGAAGATGCCGACCATGAAGTGCCAGTACTGGGTCCAGATCGGCAGGTCCAGGCCGAGGTTCTTGCGGATCAGGGCCACGTTCTGCGGGCTGCAGTTCTTGCCGCAGGACAGCAGCGCCGGGTCGGACGGCAGGAAGAAGAAGAGGAAGTACGTGATGGCGCTGATCAGCAGCAGGATGACCAGCGCGCCCAGCACACGGCGTACCAGGAAACGCAGCATGGGTCAGGCTCTCCGTCGGTTCCGTCGGGGCGCCGGTCCCGGCCCGGGGAGAGGCCGGGACCGGCGTGTCTGCGCTGGGCTACTGCTTGACGAAGATCGTGTTGGGGTTGATGGTCCCGTAGACCTCGTTGTAGGTGACGCCGCCGAGGCCCGAGCCGTGGATGTTGAAGTACTTGTCGAAGATGAACGGGATCTGCGACGTGTCGTTCTTCAGCACGTACTCGGACAGCGTCCGCCACTCGTTGTTCTGCTTCCCGATGTCCGTGATCGCCAGGATGCGGTCGATCTCGGAGTTGACGTGGTCGTCGTTGAGGAACGAGTAGTTGTTGGTGCCGTCGGCCAGGTTGCGGCCGTCCATGGTCGGCGGGACCACGGTCGAGGCGCTGGGCCAGTCCGCGCCCCAGCCGGTGCGGTACAGGTCGTACGGGGTGTCGAGCTTGCCGACGACCGTGTAGTACGAGGTCGGGTCGATGGCCTTGCGCTGGACGTCGAAGCCGGCCTTCTCCAGGGCCTTCTCGATGGTCAGCGACACGTTCTGCCAGCGCGGGGTGTTGGCGTAGGCGTAGGAGAGCTTGACCTTGCCGGTGACGCCGGCCTCCTTCAGCAGCTCCTTGGCCTTCTCGATGTCACCGGTGGGCTTGTCGAGCTTGCCGAAGGGGTCGTACTTCTTCCAGCCGGCGACCGTCGGGCTGAGCAGGGTGGTGCCGAGCTCGCCCTGGGCGCCGCCGCCGAAGGCCTGCTGGACCTGGGTCATCGGGAAGGCGTACATGATCGCCTGGCGGACCTTGGGATCGGTGATCCGCTTGGTGTTGATGTTGATGACCTCGACGTACGGCTGGTACTGGTTCACCGTCCGCGACTTGTACTGCGCGTCCGTCGTCAGCGTCTGCATCTTCGACGGGTCGGATGAACCGGACAGGTTCACCGCGTACTTGTCGTTGCCGTCCTCGGCGGCGAGCCGGTTGGTCAGGCCCGGCTCGGCGATGCCCAGCTGGAAGTTCCAGCTGTCCGGGTAGGCGTTGCGGATCGGGTCGGTCTTCGGGTCCCAGTTGGTGTTGCGCTCGAAGACCAGCTCCTTGCCCGGCTTGTAGCTGGCGATCTTGTACGGGCCGGTCGCGACGGGGTGGTTGTTGTACTTCTGCTTGTCGTCCTTGGCCTTCGGCACCGGGGAGATGTTCGGCATCGCGGCCGCGTAGGGCGTGTCGGCGTGCGCCTCCAGGAAGTGGAAGACGATGGTCTTGTCGTCCGGCGTGTCGATCTTGTCGGCGGGGATCTCCTTGCCCTCGTAGGGGCCGGTGTACGCCTTGCGGTAGTCGGCGCCGTAGAGCCACTTCTGGATGTACTGCGGGCCCTGCGTCTGGTAGTCGGCGAAGAGCCGCTCGATGCCGTACTTGACGTCCTTGGAGGTGACCGGCGTGCCGTCCTCGAACTTCAGGCCGTCCTTGAGGGTGAAGGTCCAGGTCTTCGCGCCGTCGGAGGACTTGCCGGTGTCGGTGGCGAGGTCGCCGACCAGGATCGTCTTGCCGGTCTTGGCGTCGATCTTGTAGCCGGTCAGCGAGCGGTTGTAGAGCAGCTGGACCGACAGCTGGTCGCTGACGTACTGCTGGCCGGGGTCGAGGTAGTCGAAGCCCGCCTGGTCGAGGTCGTACGCCGTGCCGCCCTTCTTGGCCCCGGGCACCTCCGGGGCGGGGCCCTTGGAGTCGGCGGCGGTGCCGATGCCGAAGTTCTGCACGGTGGCCTGCTTGCCCTCGCCGCCGCCGGTGCCGGTCCCCCCGCCGCCACCACTGCTGCACGCGGCGGACAGTGTCAGCGCCCCCAACGCCAGGAACGCGGAGGCGTAACGCGCCTTGCGAATTCTCATTGATCCCTGCCTGTCAGTGAACCGAACTGCGGTACCGACGTGCCCGGACTCCCCCCACAGGGGCCCGGCGCGGCGGCTTGGACGCCTAGCGCACGGTCTTGGGATCGAGTGCGTCCCGGACCGAATCCCCGAGCAGGTTGAAGGCGACCACGAAGATCACCATGGCGATGCCGGGGAAGAACATGAAGGTGACGTCGGATTCGTAGTACGCCGCGGCCTGCTGGAACATCAGCCCCCAGTCCGGGGTGGGCGGCAGGATTCCGACGCCGAGATAGGAAAGGCCCGCCTCGGCGGTGACGTTCACCGGGAGCAGCAGGGTCGACTGCACGAGGATCGTGGACCAGATGTTCGGCAGCAGTTCCTTGCGGATGATCCGCGCCGACGAGGCGCCGCTGATCCGCGCGGCCTCGATGAACTCGCGCTCGCGCAGGCTCAGCACCTGCGCCCGCACCAGCCGGCCCACGCTCATCCAGCCGAGGACGAACTGGACGATGACCAGCGCCGCGATGCGCACATAGGTCGGCTCCTCGTCGCGCGGGGACACGAAGAGCGCCACGATCACCGGGGTGAAGGCGATGAAGAACAGCTGCTGCGGGAAGGAGAGCATCAGGTCCGAGAACCGGCCCATGAAGTAGTCGGTGCGCCCGCCGAGGTAGCCCTGGACGAGTCCGATCAGCACGCCGACGACGACGGAGACCGTGGTCACGGCGAGGGCGATGCCCAGCGAGGTGCGGATCCCGTAGATCAGCAGCGTGAACACGTCCCGGCCGAGCTGCGGTTCGAGCCCGAACCAGAAGTCGCCGTCGATGCCGCCGTTGGGCTTGAGCGGGATGCCGTAGCTGTTCAGCAGGCCGAGGTCCTGGCCGTACAGCTCGTACGGGTTCTTGCCGTACAGCTTGGAGATCAGCGGTGCGGCCAGTGCGACGAACAGGTAGAAGATCACGACCCCGGCGCAGATCACCCCCGTGCGGTCGCGCCGGAAGCGCAGCCAGGCGAGTTGGCCGGGGGAGCGGCCGACGAGTTCGGAGGGTTCCTTGCCGGTGCCCTCACCGTGGGCGGGCGCCTCTGCCGGAACGGGTTCCGGCCGGTTCGCGGCCGTGCTCGGACTGGACATGGTCATCTGCCCCCGCACCCAAGAGTTTTGGTGGCGCGTGTGAACGCCCGTGGCTAGCTAGCCGGTATTGGGCAATGGATTTGGCGGCCAGTCAAGGGGCTGAAGCGATCAGAAGACGAGATCGCCGTTATCTTGGGGCAAGGTTTTGGATATTGTCGTGAACGCGTGCTTGACACCTTCCGCGGCCCTTCGGCGAATGCGGATGATTCAGGATGAATCTCTTTTACACGCAGGCAACTTGACCGACGCATCACCGATATACGGACGTGCCACGCTGAGCAGCGTACGGCCGTGCGGGTGCCGTGGGCCGGCCGGGGTGATCGCGCATCGCCCCGGCCGGCCGCCGTACGTCCGCGGTGAACGGTGGGGCGGCCCGCTGCGTACTCCCCCGGGAAGGCCAAACGACAGTGCTGCCGGGAGGGCCGGGGAGGTGGCCATGCGGCAGGCGTATCGGCTCGGAGGACTGGTCTGTGCCGTCCTGGGGGCCGTCGAGGCGGTCTGGCTGGGCCAGGACCTCGTGCAGTTCCGGGCGGAGGGCGTCGTCAAGGTGTGGGCGGGGCTGGCGGTACCGGTGGGCGGTGCGCCCCTGGTGACCTCCACCGTGGACCTGCTGCTGCTCGGGCTCTACGCGGCCGCCGCGGTCGCGTCCCTCAAGCCCGGCGGCGTCGGGGTCCTCGGAGCGGCCGCGGTGGTCACCCTGGCGCTGCGCACCCCCACGGCGTACCTGCTGGCCCCGTCCGCGGGCGGCAGCCCACCGGGCCTGCAGGGGGCCCTGCTGGTGACCGCGGGCGCGCAGATCGCCGGCGCCCTCGTGCTGCTCCTCGTCGTACGGCGTACCGGCGAGGACGCGCCCGCCCCGCCGCGGCCCGCGGCGGGTGTGCTGGCGGGGATGCTGCTGCTGGTGGCCGCGCTCATCGCCGGCGTCCTGGAGTTCTCCCGGCGCTCCGACCCGGCAGCCCTGCTGCCCCCGGGCTTCTTCTGGCGCACCGCCAAGGGCGGCTACCTGGTCGACTCCCAACTGGGGGCGCCCTACGAGTGGCTGGTCTGGGCGACGGCCGGGCTGGCCGCGGCCGCGGGCCTCGCCGCGTTCGCGCGGGCCCCGTTCGCCCGGCCGCTGGGGATCTCCGTGGCCGGACTGCTGGCCGTGACGGCGGTCCCGGTGATCGGCACCTCCAGGATCGACGCCCCCGGCGCCGACGACTTCGCCGCCGCCTTCGCGGTGGGCGCTGCTCTGGTCGTGACGCTGCTGCTCGTCCCCGGAGACCTGGCGGCGGTGGGCGTGCCCGGCGGTGACCCGTACGTGGAGGCGGAGGTCCCGGCGGCCGCCGACAACCTGTCCATGCCGCTGTACGAGCAGACCGCCGTCCTCCCCGTCTTCGGCTCCTACGCACCGCCGCCGCCCGGCCCCGCCTCCGAGGCCCGGGCGGCGTACCTGCAGGATCCGTCCTAGGCCGGGTCGTCAAATTCCCGCCTGCCCCGCGCTGCTCCCCCAGCTCCGCTGGGAGGTGCCCCCAGGCACGGCACTTCGCTGCGTTGTCGAATCGTCCGAGTAGCCCACTACGAGGACGACTCTCCGCC